>DASPKO010000250.1:0-14818 GCA_035628055.1 Phycisphaerales bacterium | reverse complement strand
GCGAGACGTACGCCTCGACCCGCTCGAGCACCCGGCGGGCGCCGGCGGGCGCCGGCTGGGGAGCCGGGCAGGCGGCGCCGCTCATCATCGCCGGTTGCGGAGTCAGTGCGGACACGCGATCCCCCGGCCGCAGCGGCCCCGGGTCTCGGCCCCCGCCTCTCGCGTGGCTGGGTCCCGGCCCGGCATCGGCCTCATCATCTACGTCGTGATGCCCGGGGATGATCGGGCCGCGGCCCGGGCCGGGAGGGACGGCGGGCGAATCAGGCCTTGCGGGAACCGTGCCGACGGCGCACCTCCAACAAACTGGGGGCGGATCATACCGCCGGTGCGTGGGCGCCGGTCGCCCCACCGATGGGTCCGCCGCCGAGATCGCCCGCCTCGTGAAGGTCGAACCAGCCCGAGGAGGTGCGCTCGGCCCGGCGGAACGGGTTGCCGGGCTCGTGATCGAGCAGGAGGGTCCAACCGCGGTCCGCGGCCTCGGAAAGGAACCACCGCCGGCTGATCATGCTCGTGTACGGCTCGACGTCGTACCCAAGCGAGTAGGCCTGACCGACATGCCAGGCGGTGGGCATGACATCGGGGGTGAAGACGACGGTCCGACCCGCCTCATCGGTGAAGAGGGTCGCCTGCTGGCCCCACGTGTGTCCGGGGACCAGGAAGACCCGGATGCCGGGCAGGATCTCGGTGGCGCGGCGTTCGACCGGCGCGGCCGGGGCCTGGTCGCGGAGCGGGACCAGCCCCGGCGCGAAGGGAGGCGGGGACTCGGCGGCGCGGACGAGCCCGCGCACGGGCTCGAGGTGGTCGCGGAAGTACGTTCGCGTCATCACGCTCGTGTTGTTCAGGGCGTCGTGCCACTCCCGGGCCTGCGTGTGGACCGTGGCCGAGGGAAAGGTGAGCTTGACGCCGTGGTCCGGCCGCTTGCCGGCCATGCCCGAGGCCGGCCCGGTCCAGTCCGGTGTCTCGCCGGCGCGGGGCAGGCGCGTGAGGCCGCCGGCGTGGTCGAAGTGGAGGTGGGAGACGACGACGGCGCCGATGTCCTCGGGGCGGCAGTCGGCCTCGTGCAGGGCGTCGAGGATCGAGCGCGGACCGGAGCCATCGGGACGGTCCTCGAGGTCGAAGATCGCCGCGCTGGCGGGATCGAGCTTGTTGCCCGTGCCCGTTTCGAGCAGGACCAGCCTGGGGGCGGGGAGCCCGGCGGCTGGGCTTCCTGGGGCCGGGTCGTCCAGACGCTCGAGGAGCAGGCAGTTGTGCTGCACGGGCATGCGGCCCTTGTCGTCGAGGTGCGGGCCGAGCGTGCGGCTCCAGACCGCACGGGGGATGAGCCCGAACATGGACCCGGCGTCGAGGCGGAAGCGCCCGGCGCGGAGCAGCCGGGCGCGGTACCGAACGGATGAGTCGCCGGATGACGGTGGCGGGGGCATCGAGCGGAGCGTAGCGGGGCCGCGCACCGGCTCGGGACCGGACTTGACGCGCCCGGAACAACACGTTGTAATTGGGGAGTTCCGGCGCCGTGCCGGACACTCACTTACCGGCCACCCTGTCAGCAGAGGTGCATGCCGTTTGCAGACGGGCCGCGGTGGCGAGAGTCGCCACGGCGGCGCGTCCGTCCGGGTCCCGGGAGGGTCCTGGGCGCATAGATCAAGACACGCCGACGTCCGTAGTGGACAGACAGTGTTCGGGAACGCCAGGCCAGGAGATTGTTGAGGAGCCACCGGCCGACGGTGCATGAAGGAGAGTCGGGCCGGGGCCTGTAGCGGCGCGGTCGGTGCGTGCTCGGGCGTGCCGGCGCGCGGGCTCTCGGGTTCCGCAATGGGACCGGAGGGGCGTTCCGGCGGGTCTTGGGACATGGCGACGGATCGGCTCGGTGCGGCGGTGACGCCGCGCAGGGTCGCCTCGTGATGGGTGGGCCTTCGGCCCCCCGGGCGGCGGCTGCGCGCTCGCGGGGTGAAGGGGCGGCCAATGCTCTGGACACTGGCGCTGGCGATCGATCTGATGACCGTGGGCATGCTCGGGCTGGGCCTCGTGCTGGGGGGGGTGCTGGGTGCGGTGGTGCTCCGGCTGGTGACGGGCCAGACCCTGGCGGCGGCCAAGCGCGAGGCCGAGGCGGTGCTGGCCCGCGCCCGCGACGAGGCCCGCACGACGACCGAGCGGGCGGCGATCGAGGCCGACCGGACGTTCCTGGAACGGAAGGAGAAGTTCGAGTCCGACGCGGAGGGGGCCCGGCGCGAGATCCGCGAGACGGAGCGCCGCCTGGCCAAGCGGGAGGACCTGCTGGACAAGAAGCTCGAGACCCTGACCTCGAAGGAGGAAGAGGTGACGCGGGCGGCCGAATCGCTCCGGGAGCGTCAGGAGCGGGTGCAGGCGCGGGAGACCGAGCTGGAGCAGGTGGTGGCCCAGCAGCGCGCCCGGCTGACCGAGATGGCCCACATGAGCGAGGCGGAGGCCCGGAGCGAGCTCTTGCGGCGCGTGGAGGACGAGGTGCGCCTGGACCTGGCGAAGGTGGTGCACAAGCTGACCGAGGAGGCCGAGAGTGAGGCGCAGCGGCGGGCGCAGGAGATCACCCTCATGGCGATCCAGCGGTACGCGACGGAGCACACCGCCGAGAGCACGGTGCGGGCGGTGCCGATCCCCTCGGACGACATGAAGGGGCGGATCATCGGGCGGGAGGGGCGGAACATCCGCGCGATCGAGAAGGCGACGGGGGTGGACATCATCGTGGACGACACGCCGGGCGTGATCGTGGTCTCGTGCTTCGACAAGGTGCGCCAGGCGGTGGCCGTCGAGGCTCTGGGCCGGCTGATCGCCGACGGGCGGATGCACCCCTCGCGCATCGAGGAGGTGGTGGAGAAGGTCAAGGCCGAGATGGACGAGCGCGTGAACCGGGCCGGGCGCGAGGCGGTGATGGAGATGAACCTGCGGGGCGTGCACGCCAAGGTCGTCGAGGCGATGGGCAAGCTCTCGTTCCGGACCAGCTACGGGCAGAACGTGCTGCGGCACTCGGTGGAGGTGGGCTACCTGGCCCAGATGATCGCCGACCAGCTCGGGCTGGATGGGACCATCGCGCGGCGCGCCGGGTTCCTGCACGACATCGGCAAGGCGATGGACCACGAGATGGAGGGGGGGCACCCCAAGATCGGCATGGACTTCGCCAAGCAGTACGGGGAGCGCGAGCCCGTGCTCAACGTGATCGGGGGGCACCACGGAGACATCCCGGCGACGAGCTTCTACACGCCGATCGTGATGGCGGCCGACGCGGTCTCGTCGGCGCGGCCCGGGGCGCGGCGCGAGAGCATGGAGAAGTACATCCAGCGGCTCAACGAGCTGCAGGACATCGCGCTGGGGCAGCCGGGGGTCACCGAGGCGTACGCCATCCAGGCGGGGCGCGAGGTGCGGGTGATGGTGGACGCGAAGAAGATCACCGACGACGAGGCGCACCTGGTGGCGTACAACATCGCCAAGAAGGTGAGCGAGGAGATGACCTTCCCGGGCGAGATCCGCGTGACGGTGCTGCGCGAGACCCGGGCCGTGGAGTTTGCGCGGTAGGTTCGGCTCGGGCGCGAAGGCCGAGGGCTTGGCCGCCAGCCCTTGAAAGAGCCGCACCGGAGGCCGGCGCGGTCGGTGTGTCTGCCTGTCTTTCTTTGTCTCTCCCTCTGTCTGCCTGGGCCGCCTCTCCCGGGCTTGCCGGGTTCATGAATCCGGCCGGCTCAGCGCTTGGAGAACTGGAAGCGGCGGCGGGCGCCCGCCTGGCCGTACTTCTTCCGCTCCACGTCGCGCGAGTCGCGCGTGAGGAAGCCGTTGTCGCGGAGGGCGCCCTCGAGCGTCGGGTCGTAGCCGCGCAGGGCCCGGGCGATGCCGAGCTTGACGGCCCCGGCCTGGCCCATGTAGCCGCCGCCGGCGATGCGGACGATCACGTCCATCTTGCCGAAGGTGCCGGTCGCCTTCAGGGGCGCGTAGCAGTCGTTGCGGTCCCGCTCCTCCGCGAAGTACTCCTCGATGGTCTTGACCTTGCGGCCCTCGAGCTGCACCTTCAGGGTTCCCTGCTCGCCCTGGGCCGGCCGCAGACGGACCCGGGCCACGGCGGTCTTGCGGCGCCCGGTCCCCCACCACCATCCCTGCTTGGGCTCGACGGCCTGGCGGAGCGGGCGCGTCCCCGGGGCCGGGGCGGCCGGAGCGGGGGGCATCGCCGGACCGGCGGGGCGCGGAGCCACGCCGGCAAAGTTCGGGTTCTGGAGCTGCGGGCTGGTCGGTTCTGCCATGGTGGGTGCTCGGGTCGGGCGCGGGCGGGGGGAGGGTGAGCAGGCGGATTTGCGGCGGGATCAGGCGGAGAGTGGCATCGGGTTCTGCGAGACGTGCGGGTGCTCGGCCCCGGGATAGACCTTCAGGCGGGCGAGCATGACGCGGCCGAGGCGGTTCTTGGGGAGCATGCGGCGCACGGCCTCCTGCACCAGCGTCTCGGGAGACCGCTGGCGGAGGTGCCCGTACGACTCGGCCTTGAGCCCCCCGGGGTAGCCGGTGTAGCGGCGGCGCATCCGCTGCTCGGCCTTGTTCCCGGTGAGGGCAACGCGGCTGGCGTTCGTCACGACCACGACGTCGCCGCAATCCACGTGCGGGGTGTACTCGGGACGGTGTTTGCCCATGAGCACCACGGCGATGTCGGAGGCGAGGCGACCCAGGGGGATGTCGGCGGCGTCGACGACGCGCCAGGCGGCGCGGGTCTCACCGGGCTTGGCGAAGTAGGTCTGGCGTCTCATGCTGGCCTTTGTGCCGGAAGGACCGGAGTGGACGGTGGCGGCGTGACTGACGGCAGTGGCCGACCGCGGCGGGTGCGCCTGGGCTCGCCGCCTGCCGGGCGGGGCGGGCCGTCGGTGAGCCGACGGCAGGATTGCGGGGGACGACCGGGGGCACTGGGTCCGCCGGGAGATCGAGGCCGGGAAGGGTAGGGGCCGGCCGCAGGGAGTCAACCGGCGCGGGGAGTGGTCGGGGGCTCATGGCCAACCGTCGTGGGAGCGGGGATTCGTGGGGGAAGGGTGGCGGCCCGGGCGGCGCGGGCCGATCATGGTGGCCATGGCCGAGCAGGAACAGCCGAGCCCGGTCCCGCCGGGCACGACCGGGACGGAACCGCCGGCAGCGGCCGCGGCACCGGCGCCGAGCCCGTCCGGTCTTCGGACCCCGGCCGGCCGGCGCCCGCCAACACTCGCGGGGCTGGTGGCCTGGTCGGTGGCGCTGGGCCTGGTCCTGCTGATCGCCGTCAGCCAGAACCTCGACGGACAGGGAGCCGGCGCGCTGTCGGCGGACGAGCGCGACGCCGCGGGCGCCGGGGGGATGCTGGAGGTGGCCTCCAAGTACGCGGTGGCGGTGAAGGAGCAGGGCGGGTCCGGGGCGACGGGCCTCGTGATCGAGAAGATCAGGCCGATGGTGGGTCGCCCGGCCGAGGAACTGCGGCTGGCGATCCTCGAGGCGGAGCTGGCGGGCGAGGGCGGGCCGGCGCTCAAGCGGCTGGCGGAGATCGACCAGCCGGGTCCCCAGACCGCGGACGACGTGCGGGTCCTGCGCGAGCTCTACCACGACGGTCCGGGGGCGGTGGACGAGGCGGAGCGGCAGCGGCTCCTGGAACGGCACGGGTGGTTCGGGCGCCTGGCGCTGAGCTTTGAGAGCCCGGCGCAGAGCCCTTCCCGGGTGGAGGTGATCGGCGAGGCGACGAGGGTCCTGCGCGTCGTCGTGGCGGGGACGCTCGTGGGAGCGGGGATGATGCTCGTCGGGCTGGCGCTCTTCGTCACGGCGGCGGTGTTGGTGGCGACGGGATCGCTGCGCCCGCGATTCATCCGGCCGCGGCCGGGCCCGACGATCGGGATCGAGACGTTCGCGGTTTTCCTCGTGGCGTTCCTGGCGCTGCAGCTCGTGCTCGGGCTGCTCGAGGCGGCGGCGCCCGGGTCCGAGCGGTACACCGCGTCGCTGGTGTGGGTGCTGCTGCTCGTGCCGCTCTGGCCCCTGGTGCGGGGCGTCTCGCTGGCGGATCTGCGGACATACCTGGGATGGCGCGCCGACCGGGGCGTGCTGCGCGAGATGGGAGCCGGAGCGCTGGGGTACCTCGCGGGGCTGCCCGTGGTCGCGACCGGCATCGCTCTCACGCTGCTGCTGCTCCTGATCCGCGACTGGGTCACGGGCGACCCGGACCAGCCGGCCCCGACCCACCCGCTGCCCGATCGCCTGGCGAGCGGAGACCCGCTGACGCTCCTCCAGATCGGACTGCTCGCGGTGGCCTGGGCGCCGATCGTCGAAGAGACGATCTTCCGCGGGGCCCTCTACAGCCAGCTCCGGTCGCGGTTGGGCGTGCTGGGTTCCGGGCTGATCTCGGCCCTGTTCTTCGCGGCGGTGCACCCGCAGGGGTGGGCGGCGATCCCGGCCCTGGGGGCCATCGGGCTCAACTTCGCGCTATTGCGCGAGTGGCGCGGCTCCCTGGTGGCCTCGATGACCGCGCACGCGATCAACAACGGCCTGCTCGTGCTCCTGCTGCTCCTCGTGATGGCGGGCTAGCGGTGCGCGGGCGCGGCCTCGGTGCCGATGCCGAAGAAGCTCGCGGTGTTGGCGTTGAGCCGCTCGTGCAGCCGCGCGAACTGCTCGCCGCGCACGTGGGCCAGGTGCTCGGCGACGTGGCGCACCCACGCGGGCCGGCACGGTCGCTTGCCGCGGTGCGGCTCTGGGGACAGGAACGGCGCGTCGGTCTCGACCATGAGGCGGTCGGGCGGGACCAGGCGGGCCGCGGCCTGGACGTCCTGAGCGTTCCGGTACGTGACCACCCCGGTGAAGCTGATCATGCCGCCGAAATCGAGCACCGCGCGGGCCTCGGCGGGCCCGCCCGTGAAGCAGTGAAAGACGAAGCGCTCTCCGGGGAGGCCCGAGGAGCGGAGGACGGGGATCAGGTCGTCGAACGCCTCACGGCAGTGGATGACAATGGGCAGGTCGATGCCCGAGCCGAGGATGAAGCGGAGCTGCTCGTCGAGCACCAGGCGCTGGGTCGCGGTGGGCGGGTGCTGGTAGTGGTTGTCCAGCCCGAGCTCGCCCCAGGCGACGCAGCGGCGCGCCGGGTCGAGGGCGACGGCGCGGAGGTTCTCCCACTCGTGGGGACCCTCGTGCGCGTGCAGCGGATGGACGCCGGCGGTGCACCAGACGTTCGGATGAGCCCGGGCGAGCGTGAGGGCGTCGAGGCAGTCGCGGGTCGTCGTGGAGACGGAGATGAACCCGGTGACGCCGTGGCGCGCGCCCTCGGCGATCTCGTCGGGAACGCGACCCGCAAAGTCGCGGAAGGTCAGGTGGCAGTGCGTGTCGATCACGCGCGGAGCGTAGGTCCCGCTGCCGCGGCGCCGGCTAGAAGCCCGAGACGCCCCACGCTCTCTGGGCCGCCGCGGCCGCCGCGGGCGGATCCGGGAGTCCGCCGAGGTCCAGCACCGCGTGCCCGGGGTATCGCGCCGCGAGCAGGGCAACGATGTAGGCCTGGATGTCCAGGCGCCCTCCCGGCGCTCCGGGCGCCACGCGCGGCCGGGGCGGGGCGGCGTCGGTGAGCCGGGCGCCCGCGAGCGCATCGCCGGCGCGGGCAGCCGCGCCGGCGGGATCGGCCCCGGTGAGAAGCAGCGCCGCGGGGTCGATACCCACGCCGAGCCACGGGCTCCGGTCGCCGGAAACCCCCGGCGATGCCGGCTGCGGGTAGGCGTGGTCCGCGAGGCGCACGCCGACGCGCTCGGCCGCATCGATCAGGGCCGCCCGGACCGCGGCGGGCGGTTCCGGCGGGAGCGTCACGGCCACCATCAAGCCCGATTCGGTGCGGCGCGAGGAGGCCACGCCGTGCCCGCGCACCAGGGAGGCGACATCGGCCGCGACCTGGAGCGCCGCGGTGGCGGCGCTCACCGCCCGGTCGATGCGGGCCGGGTCGGCGAAGTGTCCGGGCGGGATCCAGAGGTCGATGCCCGAGAGCACCAGGTCGTGCCGGCGGAGCAGGGCGGCCAGGTCGCGCCGCCCCGAGCGGTCAAGGTCGCGCGGGCGCGTGTCCGGGGCCGTGGCGTCGAGCTGCACGGCGCGGAAACCGGCCCGGGCCCCCCACTCGATGAGGCCGCGCGTGCCGGGGGTCGCGCCGAGCCGATCGGGCTCGAGGCCTGCCAGAGCCAGACTCAGGGGTGGGACGAGCATGGGCGCCTGCGACCCGCGTGCCGGGGCGGGAGCATCGTTGCCGTGCCGGGGGCGGCCGGCGTGCCGGCCGGTGACATCGCGGCCGGCGGTAGCATTGCGGGGTTGCGCGGGGGCAGGAGCTGGCCATGGGGCGCGAGGCGTCGGGAGGGCCGGGCAAGGGGAGGGCGGGGGGCCGGGGCGCGGCCGGGGGCGCGCGGGCGGGGCGCGGCGCTGCCGGGGGCGAGGCCGAGAAGGTGACGCCGGCCCAGCGCCGCCGGGCTCTCGAGATCGCCGCGGCCCTCGACGAGCGCTACCCGCACGCGCACTGCGAGCTGGCGCACACCAACCCGCTGGAGCTGCTGGTGGCGACGATCCTGTCGGCCCAGGCGACCGACGCCAGCGTGAACCGCGTGACGCCGGCGCTCTTCGAGCGCTTCCCGACCGCCGCGGACTATGCCGCCAGCACGCCCGAGCAGATCCAGGGCTACATCAGGACGATCGGACTCTTCCGGAACAAGGCGCGGGCGATCCACGCGGCGACGACCGAGATCGCCGGACGGTTCGGCGGGCGCGTGCCGGAGACCATGGAGGAGCTGCTCTCGCTGCGGGGCGTGGCCCGCAAGACGGCCAACGTGGTGCTCGGCAACGCCTTCGGGCGCAACGAGGGCTTCGTGGTCGACACCCACATCGAGCGTCTGAGCAAGCGCTTCGGGCTGGTGGCATGGGAGGCTGCGGTTCCGGCGATCGAGCGCCGGCTGATGGCGCTCTTCCCGCGCGCGCGGTGGTGCGAGCTCTCGCACCGGTTCATCTTCCACGGGCGGTACACGTGCAAGGCGCGTGGGGTCACGTGCTCGATGGACCCCATCTGCACGCGGTTCGGCGTGGCGTGCGAGGCGCGGGATATCCCCCGGGCGCGACCGGGCCGCGGGCCCGCGGGGCCGGGCGCCAGCCCAATCCGGCCGGCGGGCCCACCGAGCTCACGTCCGCGCGGCGGCGCCGGGCGGGCCACGGGTTGAGTCCCCCCTCGTCCCCTCACTCCCGGACCACGCCGGAGGCGACCTGGCATCCACGGTGACCGCCTCGAGGCATTGCGGGCACGCCGTGCGCGTTCCGACGGCGGGCGCGCGCTCCGGCTCGCGGTCCGCTGAGGCTAGCCGACCGGGCCGGCGTTCCGGGACAGCGCCCGGTGACGATGCCCCGGCCGCCAGGCGCTGGCGGGGACGGGGAGGGTCTCGGGCCAGGATCCCGCGCTGGCGTGCGGCGGTCGCCCGTGGGCTCCGTAGCTTTTCAATACCATGCTCCGCATGGCCAGCGCCGCGACCCCGCCCGCCCCCGATCCCTGCGTCCTGGTGATCTTCGGAGCCAGCGGCGACCTGACGCACCGCAAGCTGGTGCCGGCGCTGTACGAGCTCTGGTGCCAGGGGCGGCTGGACCCGGCCCTGTGCGTCCTGGGCGTGTCGCGCACGCCGATGACCGACGAGGAGTTCCGCGCGACGATGCGCGGGGCGGTGCGTGAGCACGCCACCTGCGGCGACTCGGGCGACTGGGACGGGTTCGCCCGCCGGCTCCACTATCTCGCGGGCGACGCGGTGGAACCGCAGACGATGCCCAGGCTGTGCGCGCGCGTCGCCGCGCTGGCGGCCGAGCACGGGCTGCGCGGGCCGAACATCCTGTTCTATCTGTCGGTGGCGCCGCAGCTCTACGAGCCGATCATCGCCAATCTCGGGGCCAGCGGGCTGATCACCGAGGGGAAGCGCTGGTGCGCGATCGACCCGGCGGCGCGGAGCTGGCAGCGGATCATCGTGGAGAAGCCCTTCGGCACGGGGCTGGCCTCGGCGGAGGCGCTCAACCGCGCCCTGGGGCGGGTCTTCGACGAGGAGGAGATCTTCCGGATCGATCACTACCTGGGCAAGGAGCTGGTGCAGAACATCCTGGTGATGCGCTTCGCCAACAGCATCTTCGAGCCGCTGTGGAACCGCACCCACGTGGACCACGTGCAGGTGACCGCCGCCGAGACCGTGGGCGTGGGCAGCCGGGCCGCCAACTTCTACGACCGGGCCGGAGCGCTCAGCGACATGATCCAGTCGCACCTCCTGCAGGTGCTGGCCCTGGTGGCGATCGAGCCCCCCAGCTCGTTCGACGCGGGGGCCATCATGCGCGAGAAGATCAAGCTCTTCGGGGCGGCCCGCGCGGCGCCGGCCGGCGCGATCCACGAGTGGGCGGCGCTCGGGCGCTACGGGCCGGGGCCGGGCGCCGAGCCGGCGTATGTCGGCGAGCCCGGCGTCGATCCGGCGCGCCGGACCGAGACCTACGCGGCGCTGCGTGTGGAGTTCGACACCTGGCGCTGGGCGGGCGTCCCGTTTTTCGTGCGCTCCGGGAAGAAGCTCGCCGCGAAGCTGACGGAGATCGTGGTGCTCTTCCGCAAGCCACCCACCAGCCCGTTCCGGACCCTGGGGATCAGCGCTCAAGACCGGCCCGCCAACCGGCTCATCATCAACATCGCGCCCCGGGAGGGGATCTCGCTGCGCGTGGAGGGCAAGGTCCCCGGCTCGGGCCTCCAGATCGGCTCGGCCAAGCTCGACCTCGACTACCTGGAAACGTTCGGGGGCGAGGCCGCCGAGGCCTACGGGCCGCTGATGCTCGACGCCATGCGCGGCGACCGGACGCTCTTCAAGCACCGGGAAGAGGTCGAGAGCGGCTGGCGCATCTGCCAGCCGTTCCTCGATGACCGGCGCCTGCGCGAGTCCCTCGAGACGTATGAGCCCGGGTCGTGGGGTCCCGCGGCCGCGGACGCGCTGATCGCCCGGGCCGGAGCGCGATGGCACAACCCGCGCCCCGGGGAGGTGCGCTAGCCACCCGCAGGGCCGCGGCGGGCTGGTGCGGGGCGGTGCCGGGGTGTATGGTGTCCGGGGGGGGTCGGTGAGGAGAGCAGGAACATGAGCATTCGCATTGCCGCCACGGCCGCGGGCATGCTCGCGTGCGCCGCGGGCGCGCCGGCGCTGGGGCAGACCCGCTTCGTGATCGCCGATCGGACCAATGACTCGCTCTGGGTGCTGGCGGACCACAATCACAACGGCGTGATCGAGGAGCCGGGCGAGGTTCACTTGCTCTTCAGCGCCGCCAACGCGGCGGGCACGCCCGGGCCGCTCAACCCCACCGCGCTCGAGGTCCGCCGGGACGGCCTGATCGTCTACGGCGACCAGGACAGCACGCGGAAGATGCTGGTGGGTCTGCGCGACCTGAACCTTGACGGTGACGCGCAGGACCCGGGTGAATCCTGGGTGATCGCGGACCCGACGAACGCCTCGGCTATTTCGTTCGCCTTCCCGACCGGGATCGCGTTCGACTCCCTCGGTCGGCCCGTGGTGGTCAACGCCGGGAACGCCCTCGGCAATGACGGCGTCTACCGGCTCGACATCGCCGGCGACGGGGACGCGCAGGAACCCGGCGAAGTCTCGACGCTGGTGGGGACCGGCAACTTCCAGGGAGCCAACGGACCGTACTCGCCGCAGGAGCTCGTGCCGGTCGCCGCCTCGTTCCTGCTGCGGAACTCATCGGCCGGGCTCAACGGCGTCTTCCGATTGGCCGACCTGAGCGCGGACGGGGACATGGACGACGCGGGGGAGCTCGCGGGCGTCTGGACCAGCGGTTCCTCCGGCGTGACGCCCGGCGCGGGGTTCGCTCTCGAGCCCGACCGGGCCCGTCCCGGCGCGGTCTACACGCAGCAGGTGGTGAGCACGCCGAGCGCCGGGACGGACCAGATCGTCCGCCTGGTCGACTGGGGCGGAGAAGGGCAGTACGACCAGCCCGGCGACGCGGCCGTCGTGTATCAGACCTCGGAGGCGGGCTTCACGGCGATCGACCTGTACTCCCTTCCCGATGGCCGGCTGCTGGTCACGGACAACTCCGGCAACCGCGTGATCGTGCTCGCGGACCTGAACTCCGACACGGACTTCCAGGACACCGGGGAGCGCACCGACTACCTGGCGAACACGGCCGGGATCATCGCGGCGGCCCGGCAGATCGCCGCCTACCCGTGCCCGGGCGACTTCGATCGCAACTGGCTCGTGGGCACGGCGGACATCACCGGGTTCCTCTCCGCCTGGTTTGCGGACCTGGCCAACGGAACGACAGAAGCCGACTTTGACCGCAACGGCGTGGTGGGAACGGCCGATATCACCTCGTTCCTGAACGCCTGGTTCGCCTCGCTGAATCTCTGCTGATGGTTCCCCCCGCATCCGGGAGCGCGCGGGGGGCGAACAGGTGATGGGGACGGAAACGGCCGCCGGTTCCCCGCGAGTCTCGCGGGCGGATGCGCGGCCGACCCGGCTCCCTTCCCGCATTCGCCGGGAAGACGACGGGCTGGCCCGCATTGACCCGAGAGTGTCGCCTGAGACGCGGAGTGACCGCACGATGAGCCAGAACCGCTTGTGTTGGAGAGGGGCCCGGCTCGGGCTGATCGCGGCCCTGGCCGGAGCGTGGCTCGCCGGGCCGACCGCGCAGGCGCAGACCCGGGCCGGGACGGCTCCACCGCGATCGCGCCCAGCCGCGGCGGACCTTCCCGAGGTGCGAACACTGCCCGTGGTGCTCTCCCTGCGCCCGGGGGAGGGCCGTCCGCGCCCCGATGGGGAGGGCCTGCGGGGCCCGGGGTGCCCGATCCAGGTCGCGAGCCTGACCAGCTCGAACTTTGCGCCGGGCACCTACACGGTGCAGGCGGGCTTCGCCCAGACCGAGGTGGCCGCCGCCTCGTACACACTGCCCGCCAGCGCGTTCCCGATCAAGATCGAACTGATGGAGTTCCTGCTGGCGACGGCGAGCGCCTCCCAGCAGACCACGACCCAGTACAGCGTCCTGGTCTGGGACGGCCCGCCCAATGCCTCCCCGCCGCTGTACGAGTACCGCTCCCTCGACGGCGACCTGCCCGCGGCCATCATGCCCCCCGGCACGACCGGGCTGCACATCCAGGTCTCGGTGGACCCGAACGACCCGGACCAGTTCTTCATTTCCAACGAGTCGGGCACCGGGACGTTCACGATCGGCCTGCGCATCGACCAGCACAACGCCCAGTCCGGCACGGGCTGCAACGCGGGCGACCTGCCCACCTGCTGCAACGCCTTCCCGGTGACCGACAACACCACCTGCCAGAACTACACGCAACTGAACTTTCCGAACGACAACTGGCTCTTCGGGGTCAACTGCGGTGCGGGCGGGTGCCCCTCCGGGGGCGGCTGGGCCCGGTTCAGCCAGCTCTCGCCCTCCCCCTTCGCCTGCATCAACGCCGGGTGCCGGCCGCGCGGCGACTGGGTGATGCGCGCCAGTTGGAGCAGCGTCAACTGCGGCGCCCCGACTGGGGCCTGCTGCCTGCCCGGCGGAACCTGCCAAGTCCTGACCAGCGCCAACTGCCAGGCCCAGGGGGGCACGTATCAGGGGGATAACAGCGCGTGCCCCTGTCCCATCGCCACCGGGGCCTGCTGCTTCGGGACCAACTGCCTGAACCTCAGCGGGACGGACTGCGCTTCGGCCGGCGGGGTCTATCTGGGCGATGGCACCGCGTGCGCCAGCGGGCAGTGCCCGACCGGCGCCTGCTGCCTGCCCAACGGGTCGTGCGCCGAGCTGTCCCAGGCGGCGTGCGCGGCGCAGAACGGGCTGTTCCGGGGCGTCGGTGTCGCCTGCGCGAACGCGAACTGCCCCCCGCCCACGGGCGCCTGCTGCCTCGCCTCGGGGGGCTGCCTCCTGCTCACGCAGTCGGACTGCAATGTGATCCCCAACTCATCGTGGGCAGGGCCGCAGACCGTGTGCACCGACGGGAACGCGAACGGCCAGGCCGACGTCTGCGAGCCGGACTGCGAGGCCGACTGGAACGGCAGCGGGAACACGACGACGGCGGACATCAGCGCGTTCCTGGTAGACTGGTTTGCCGACGTGCAGAACGGCACCACCGTGGCGGACTTCAACGACAGCGGCGCGACCACGACCTCGGACATCAGCTCGTTCCTGAGCGCCTGGTTCGCGGACGTGTCATCAGGAGATTGCGGTGGCTGACACCAGGGCCGAGCGCCGGGGTTGGAAGAGACGGGTCGCGGCCTCGGCGTGCCTGCCGGTGCTGGGGGCCGTGGCGGGGGGCCTCGGCCCGGACGTGATCGTCTCGGACATCACCTCCATGGTGCGCTACACCCCGCTCTCGAACATCACCGCGTACTCGGCGGGCTCGCGCGCCTGCAACATCGGCGATGTGCCGGCCATCTGGCACCCCCAGAACAACCAGCACCCGATCATCACCCAGGGCATGTTCCGTCTCCGGAACGGGCGGTTCGAGCAGATCGGCGTCTCCTGGTGCAAGCACGGCTTCGCGGCGATCCAGGAGGGAATCCTCTGCGGGAACTGCGTCCCGGCGCCGGACTTCACCGCCCTGGGGCCGGGGTGCTCGGATCCGTACACCGCCGCGAACAACGGCGGGCAGCCCATTCTGGGCCCGCGTTTCCAGGTGAACGCGAACAACGGGCACTTCGCCTACCCGTACTGGCAGCAGGGCCAGTCGGGGAGCTCCATCTACAAGCGCCTGCAGGTGCGGACCTCGGACATCGACCCGACCCACAACCAGGGCGCGCTGTACTTCGTCGAGGCCCAGTACGTCACGCCCGACGACGCCATCGCCGGC
>DASPKO010000249.1:0-16412 GCA_035628055.1 Phycisphaerales bacterium | reverse complement strand
AGGTCGGTGATCTCGAACTGCGTCCCGCTCCGCGTGTCGATCACGATCTCGCTGGTGAACTCCTTGGAGGGGTCGTTCACGCGGATCACGATCCCGGGCATGTTGGGGCGCAGCTCGCCGACCACGTTCGCCGACCCGTAGAAGTGCACCTCGGGCTGGCGCTCGTCGTTGGTCTTGACGGTGAAGTTCGTGGTGTAGTTCCCGATGGGGAGCTTGTCCGAGACCGTGATCTCGACCGTCGCCTTCGTGACCGGGTCACCCTCGTCCACCGCCTGCTCGTACCCGAGCACCTTGGCGCTCATGCTGTCGTCGCCACGCACCTCGAGGACCTGGAAGCCGGGGAGCCGCCCGATGATCGTCATCTGCTGCGTCGCCGGGGTCCCCTTGCGGACCTCCTGGAAGAAGAGCTTGCTGGAATCGACCGAGACGTAGGGCACCACGTTGGCGGTGAAGTTGAGCGTCTGCTGCGGGAAGGCGGGGTCCTCGAACGTGATCGTCACGTTCTTGGGCTGCGCTCCCTTGCGCCCCTGCGGGTTGAAGGTGACCGACATCACCCCGGACTCGCCGGCGGCGTAGGTCTTCTTGCCGTCCTTGAAGGCGGGCGTCGTGCACCCGCACCCCGCGTTCGCGGCCTTGATCGTCACCGTGCGGTTGGCGGTGTTGGTGAAGACGAAGTCGTGCGAGACCGGCTGGGTGTCGGGGATCTTGCCGAAGGAGAAGTTCTCCTCGGCGAACTTCAGGGGCGCCGGCTCGGTCGCCGCGGGCTGAACCCCCGGCCCGGTCAGCGGAACCCCGTGCCCAGGCTGCGGCTGGGAGGGGACGGGCTTCACCGTGGGGATGGTCTCGGGGCCTTTCACGGGAGGCGCCGGCTTGGCCGGCGGCTGCGCCGCCGTGGTGGCCTGGCCCGCGGCCGCCCCGGAAAGAATCAGCCCGACGATCCCGCCCGCCACCGCCATCAGCTTCAAGTTCCGGCTCATCCGCTCACTCCTTGCTTCGATCCGCCGTCGGCGCCGCGGGCGCCGACCACATGGTCGAGGTTGAACAATCCCGAATCGGGCCCGATTCCGGGCCGTCTCTGTACGTCTAGGCCGCAAACAGGGTTTGCGGCGCCCGCTCTTCCCGCTCGTGCTCGACACAGCGCAGCCCGCCGGACAGGAACTCGTCCAGCGCCCCCAGCACATCGCCCGGCCCCGCGGCGGTCCGCACCGCCTCCTTCAGGGGCTTGCACGGGCCTAGCCGCTTGGCAAACCAGGTGATCCGCCGTCGGATCTGGTCCATCGCGTACCGCTCGTCCCGGTACTCAAGCATAAGTTCGAAATAGCGGCGGACCAGACCGATCTTCTCGCGTTCGGTCGGCTCGGCCGGCACCGGCCGCCCGCGCAGCAGCGCCCACGCGTCCCGGAAGATCCAGGGCGTGCTCAGGGCCCCGCGCCCGATCATCACCCCGTCGCACCCCGTCCGGGCCACCATCTCCACCACGTCGCGAGGTTCCCGGACGTCCCCGTTGCCGATCACCGGCACGCGCCCGGCCACGGCCTCCACCACCCGCGCGATCCCCTCGTGGCTCACCTGACCCGAGAACTTCTGCTCGGTCGTGCGCCCGTGCACGGTGATGGCCGCGGCGCCCGCGCCGACCAGCCGCGGGGCGAGCCACTCGGCCACGGGCTGGCCGTCGAACCACCCCAGGCGCAGCTTGCAGGTGACGGGCACGCGCCCCTCCAGGGCCGCGCGCACCCGGCGCACGATCCGCTCCGCCCGCTCCGGGTCGCACAGCAGCTTCGAGCCCCCGTCCTTCTTCGTCACCTTGTCGACCGGGCAGCCCATGTTGATATCAACCACCGTGGCCCCGTGCTCGGCCGCCCACACCGCCCCCGCGGCCATGATCTCGGGGTCGCTCCCGTAGAGCTGCATGCCCACGGGCTTGTCGGCGTCGTTGGTCCGGGCCAGGTCGAGGCTCGTGGCCGTGCCCCGCAGCAGCCCCTGCGGGCTGAGCAGGTCCGTGCAGGCCAGCCCGAGCCCCCCCTGGGAGCGGCAGAGCTGGCGGAAGGCCAGGTCGCAGTACCCGGCGATCGGGGCCAGGAGCAGGTTGGTTTCGAGCGTGACCGGGCCGAGGCGGAGCATGGGCCGGAAGCGTAGGACTTGGGGCGCGCCGGGCTCCCCGGACCCGCCGCGGTCGGCACCCGGACCCGGCATGAGTTCTGGTTCCAGCCGCACGAACCCACCAGACGCGCCGGCGCGGAGTTTCCGTCCGCCTCACCCGTGCCCGTCGATACAGTCTCCGCGTGTACCAGGCCCTGCTCACCCGCCGTTACCTGACCCACAAGATCATGCCCCTGCTCTCGGCGGGGGCGGTGATGCTGTGCGTGCTCATGGTGCTGGTCGTCTGGTCGGTTATGGGGGGATTCCTCGACATGCTGCTGCGCTCCGGGCGCACGCTCATGGGGGACGTCAGCGTGACCTGGCCCACGGTCGGCTTCGCGCACGCCGACGACCTCATCGACCGCCTCGAGCGCGACCCGGCCGTCCACGCCGCCACGCCGATTATCGAGACCTTCGGCATCATCCACCTCCCGGACGGGCGCGCGTCGGGAGTCTGGATCAGCGGGATCGAGCCCTCGAGCTATTCGGACGTGACCGGGTACGCCTCGGCCCTGTGGTGGAAGAAGCTTGATGAGCCCCTCCCCCGGGACACGGGGCGCGACGACTGGCGCCTCGGCGACCCGGACGACATGCCCGGCTTCTGGGACCAGGTCTACCGGCAGGGGCTGAGCCTGACCAAGCCGGACCCGGAGACCGGCGAGCCCCGTCCGGCGGCGGTCCTCGGGATCGAGGTGACCGACTTCAACGTGCGCGAGCCCGGGGGCTGGTACACGCCGGGGCAGTGGAGCATCCGGACCGAGTCGGGGATGCGCACGGCGAGCCAGGGCCACTTCATCCTGGCGCACTCGGTGACGCTCTCGGTGCTCCCGCTCTCGCAGGGCGGGCGCGCGGTCGACCTCGTGTCGCGGTCCTTCCCGGTCGCCAACGAGCTCAAGACCGGGGTCTTCGAGATGGACCAGCGGCGCGTGCTGGTCCCCCTGGCGACCCTGCAGCAGATGCTCAAGATGGACGCCGCGGAGCGCGTGGAGACCGACCCGGACCACCTCGCGGTTGTGATCGACCCGGAGACCGGGGCGGAGCGGTTCGAGCCCGCTCGGGTGGTTGCGCGGGTCCCCGCCCGGGTCACGGGCGTGCTGGTGCGGGCCGTGGAGGGCGTCGCTCCCGAGCGGCTCAAGGAGCGCGTCCGCGAGGTGTACGCGGGCTTCGCGGCGGACCACCGGGGCGAGGTTCCCCGGTCCGCCGGCGTCCAGACCTGGAAGGAGAACCAGGCGACCATGGTGGCCGCGGTCGAGAAGGAGACGATCCTGGTGCTGTTCATTCTCGGGGTGATCTCGGTGGTCGCCTCGGCGCTGATCCTGGCGATCTTCTGGTCGATGGTGAACGAGAAGACCAAGGACATCGGCGTGCTGCGCGCGCTCGGCGCGAGCCGTGCCGGCATCGCCTGGCTCTGGCTGCGCTACGGGCTGGTGATCGGGCTCATCGGCTCGGTCCTGGGCGTGGGGCTGGCGACGCTCATGGTCTGGTACATCAATCCGATCCACGACTGGCTGGGGCGGGCCCTGGGCGTGCAGGTCTGGAACCCCGAGATCTATTACTTCACGCTCATCCCCAACGAGGTCGATCCCCGGCACGCGCTGCTGGTCTTCGGGTGCGGGGTCTTCTTCAGCGTGGCGGGGGCGCTCCTCCCCGCGGTGCGCGCCGCGAACATGGACCCCGTGCGCGCACTGAGGTTCGAATGAGCGGCGCCGTCCCCCTGCTCGCCGCCGACCGGGTCTACAAGACCTACCGCCTGGGGCGCGTGGACGTCCCGGTGCTGCGCGGCGCGAGCCTGGAGGTTCACGAGGGCCAGTGGGTGGCGGTGCTCGGCAGCAGCGGGTCGGGCAAGAGCACCCTGCTGCACCTGCTGGGCGGGCTGGACCGGCCCGACGGCCCCGAGCGCGCCTGCCGAGCGCCGGCGAGCGGGGTGCCGGTCGCGCCGGCCGCGAACCCCGGGCAGGGGGTCGTCTTCCGGGGCGAGCCGCTGGGGACCTGGTCCGAGACGCGCCTGGACCGCTACCGGTCGGTGTCCGTCGGCTTCGTCTTCCAGTTCTATCACCTGCTCCCCGAGCTGGACGTGGTCGAGAACGTCGCCCTGGGGGCCATGATCCGTCACGGGCGGCTCGGGTACCGACGCCGGCGCCGGGAACTCCGCGGACGTGCCACCGGCCTGCTGGAGTCCTTCGGGCTCGGGCACCGGCTGAGGCACCGGCCCGCGGAGCTCTCGGGGGGGGAACGGCAGCGCGTGGCGATCGCGCGCGCGCTCATTAACGACCCGGCGGTGCTCCTGGCCGACGAACCGACCGGCAATCTCGACCGGGCGACCGGGGGCACGATCCTCGACGCGCTGGCGACGCATCACAGCGCCAGCCGGCGCACCATGGTGCTGGTCACGCACGATCCCGAGGTGGCGGCGCGGGCCGACCGCGTGGTGCGGTTGGAGGACGGGTGCGTCGTGGCCGGCTGAGAGGTCTCATGTCCTCGGCGGGGGAATAGGGTCCCGTTCCTAGGGTGGGACACTGTCTCCATCCGCTTCGCTACCGGATAGTTAGTGCCGCCCCCGGCAGTCATTGGCCAGGCCCCTCCCGGCGGCCGTGACGTCAATGGGCGCGCTCATGGTTTCCCCCAGCGCCACTCCCGAGGCCCGGACTCTCCCCCGCGCCCGCGATCCAGCCCCGGCGTGGGGGGGCGGGTCGGTCTGGTGCGTCGCGGCGGCGGCGATGGGCGCGGTCGCTCTGCTTATCGGCCTAGTCGAGGTCGGCGCCTGGGCCGCGGTCTGGACCGGGGCGGGGCGTCCGCTGGGCGTCGCGATTCTGACATTCCAGCCTGATGGGTGCCGGCCCACCATGGCCCTCACCGGTCTCTGCCTGGCGCTGGCGGGGTGCGGGCTGATCCTGCTGGCGCGCGAGGGGCGCATCTGCGACCGCGGGGAGGGCGGGCACGGGCGGGGGCGCGGCGCCGCCGGGGCGGTGCTGCTGGGGCTGCCCGTCGCCGCCCTGGGCGGTCTGGGCATCCTGCAACGACTCGGGGGGATTGTCCTGCCGCTGGAGGCCGCGCTCGGCGACGCGGGTTTCGTCGCCGACGGGCGAATGACCATGGCGGCGGGCGCGGCGTGTCTGGTGGCCGGGTGCGCGCTCTTCGCCGCCGGGCGGGTGCGCGACCCGCTGAAGCGGGGCGTCCCGCTGGCAATGGGCGGTGGGCTCTGCCTGGCGACGGGGCTGAGCTGGACCATGTACTTCGTGGCCTGGACGCTGCTGGGCGGCCAGGCCGACGGCACGGGGCCGCCGCTGCACGGGGCGATCGGTCTCGGGGCCCTCGGGCTCGGGTTCTGCGCGGCGGTGGGCGGCGGGGCCGGCCGCCGCGACGCGCTGGTGACCGCCGGGCGCGGGGTGCTGGCCTACCTGGGGACGCTCGCGATCTGGATAGCCGCGGTGGCCACGGGTTCGCGCGACCCGTCGGCGGGGGTCGTGGACGTGGCCCACTGGCTGGCCCTGGTGGCCTCGGGCATGGCGGTCGCGGCGATGGCGGGCGCGCGGGTGGGGCAGCTGGCGCGGGCCCGCGAGGTCGCGGTCGCCTCGCTGCAGGGGACGCTCGCGCAGGAGGCGACGCAGCGCGCCAGCGCCGAGCGCGAGGCGCGCCGGGGCCAGGAGAAGCTCCGCGCGATCTTCGAGCAGGCGGCGGTCGGGCTGCGCATCGTGGACGCGGAGGGCCGCTTCCTCGCGGCCAACCCGGCCATGGAGCGCATCACCGGCTACTCGGAGCAGGAGCTGATGGAGATGCGGGTCTGGGACCTGACGCACCCGGACGACGCCGCGGAGGACATCGAGGCGACCAGCCGGATCTTCGCCGGTGAGATCGGGGGCTTCGCCCTGGAGAAGCGTTACCTGCGCAAGGACGGCTCGGTGGTGTGGGTGGAGCTGACCGCCTCGGGCCTGGCCGGGGACGACGGGCGGGCCTCCGCGGTGATCGGCGTGGTGCAGGACATCACCGAGCGGAAGCTCGCCGAGGCGGGGCTGCGCTCCAGCGAGCGGCGCAAGCGGGCGATCCTGGACTCGGCCCTCGACTGCGTCATCACCATGGACCAGCAGGGGCGGGTGGTGGAGTTCAACCCCGCGGCGGAGCGGACGTTCGGGTACCGCCGCGAGGAGGCCGTGGGCCGCACCGTCGCGGAGCTGGTGATCCCCCCGGAGCTTCGTCCGTCCCACTGGGAGGGGCTGCGCCGGCACATCGCGACGGGTGAGGGCCCCGTGCTGGGCACGCGCGTCGAGGTGATGGCCCTGCGGGCCGACGGGTCGCGCCTCCCCGTGGAGCTGGCGATCGCCCCCGCGGTGCTCGACGGCGGGGAGCTGTTCTACACGGCGTACCTGCGCGACATCACCGAGCGGGTGCGCGCCGAGCAGAGTCTCCGCGAGAGCGAGGCGCGCTTCCGCATCATGGCGGACAGCGCCCCCGTCATGATCTGGATGACCGGGCCGCGGGGAGAGGACCTGTACGTGAACCAGCGCTGGCGCGAGTTCACCGGGCGGGCGCCGGGCGAGGTGGACCCCGGGGCCGGGCCGGCCGCGTGGGACGAGCTGGTCCATCCCGATGATCGCGCCGCCGCGGCGGCGCGCTTCCAGGCCGCGGGGGGGGCGCCGCGTCCCTTCACGGTGCGCTACCGCCTGCGCCGGCACGACGGGGAGCACCGCTGGGTGATGGACTCGGGGGCGCCGCGGGCCACGCCCGACGGGACGTTCGCCGGGTACGTGGGCTCGTGCGTGGACATCCACGACCTGGAGGAAGCGCGCCGGCTCCTGGCGGCGCGGGCGCGGCAGCAGGCGGCGGTGATGGACCTCGGCCAGCTCGCGCTGCGGAGCACCGACCTGGGCCCCCTGCAAGACGAGGCCACCGCGGCGGTTGCCCAGGCGCTGGGCCTGCCCGCGGTGGCCCTGCTGGAGCTCGAGCCCGACGGCCTGTCGCTGGTGCTGGCGGCG
Source organism: Phycisphaerales bacterium (assembly GCA_035628055.1). Classification (GTDB taxonomy): domain Bacteria; phylum Planctomycetota; class Phycisphaerae; order Phycisphaerales; family UBA1924; genus DASPKO01. The sequence continues at coordinate 9,303 of DASPKO010000249.1, read as the reverse complement.
GCGCAGGGGTGGGCCGGAGAGGCCGTCGGATCGCTCCGCGTCCCCATCGACCCGGGGAACCAGGCGGGGTTCACGCTCCGGGCGGTTTCGGCGGTGGTGGTGCCGGACTTCGCGGGGGAGACCCGCTTTGCCCCGCCCGTGCTGCCGGGGGGCGGTCGCGCCGGGTCGGCGATCAGCGTCGCGCTGCCCGGGCACGAGGGCCCGCTGGGGGTGTTGCTGGCGTGCGGCCCGGAGCCGCGGGTGCTCGAGGAGCACGACGTCGACTTCGTGCGCTCGGTGGGGAACGTGCTGGCGGCGGCGTTGAGCCGGCAGCGGACCGAGGAGGCGCTCCGCGAGGCCGAGCTGCACTTCCGCGAGACGCTGGAGAACCTCGAGCTGGTCGCGGTGATGCTCGACACCGAGGGGCGGGTGACGTTCTGCAACGAGTTCCTGCTGCGGCTGACGGGGTACGAGCGCGACGAGGTCGTGGGGCGCGACTGGATCGAGCTGTTCCTGCCCGAGGCGGGACGGGCGCGGGCCCGGCAGGCCCTGCGCCGGGCCCGGGACGAGGAGTGGATGCCGGCGCACAACGAGGCGGAGCTCCTGACGCGCGACGGTCAGACCCGGGTGATGTCGTGGAACAACACGGTGCTGCGCGACAGCTTCGACCGGGTGATCGGGGTGACGAGCCTGGGCATCGACGTGACCCGGCAGCGCTGGGCCGAGCGCCAGCTCATGGCCCACAAGGAACGTCTCGAGGAGCTGGTCGCGGAGCGCACCGCGGCCCTGGAAGCTTCCCATCAGCAGTTGCGTCTGCGCGAGCGGCTGGCGAGCATGGGGACCCTGGCCGCCGGGCTCGGGCACGACATCAGCAATCTGCTCCTGCCGGTGCGGTGCCGGCTCGACTCGCTGGCCGACGCGGCCCTGCCCGACGAGGCCCGGGACCACCTCGAGGGGATCCGCCACTCGATCGAGTACCTTCAGCAGCTCACGGGCGGGCTCCGGATGCTCTCGATGGACCCGGGCGAGGCCCGCGGGCACGGGGTCACCGACGTGCGCGCCTGGTGGAAGGGCGTGGCCCCGCTGCTGCGCACGGCGCTGCGGACAGAGATCCGGCTCGTCGGGGACTTCCCCCGCACCGTGCCGGAGGTGGCGATCACGCCGCATGCGCTGACGCAGGCCGTGCTCAACCTGGTCACCAACTCGGGTGACGCGCTCACGGGCCCCGGCCTGGTGCGGGTGTGGGCCCGGCAGGCCGAGGAGGGGGGACCGGTGGAGCTCGGGGTGACGGACGACGGCCCCGGGATGCCCGAGGAGGTGCGCCGCCGCGCGGTCGAGCCGTTCTTCACGACCAAGACGCGCCGGCTCTCGACGGGGCTGGGCCTGGCGCTCGTGCACGGGATCGTCAAGCACGCGGGGGGAAGCCTGGACATACGCTCCGTGCCGGGCGAAGGGACCGAGGTGGTGCTCCGGTTGCCGGCGGTGCGCCCGTCCGGGAGGCTGGACACGGCCGACGGCGCGTCCGGGGGCCAGGTTGCAGAAGTCTCGCTGAGCGACCCCCGCCTGGCGGCATTCGCGGTGGCGATGCTCGGTCCGCTGGGGTTCGAGCTTGGGAGCGTGCACAATGGACGGGACGGGGCGCGCGGTTTGCTCGTGACGGACGGGCAGAGGACACCGCTGGAGCGGGCCCACCGGTTCATCAAGGGCGGCGAGGACCGCCGGGTGATCTACGTCGGCGCCCCGGACCGGCGCTGGAAGGATCTCGGGGCGATCATCGTCGACCCCGCGGACGGCCCCGGGGCGCTGCGTATGGCCCTGGCCCAGGCGGCGCTGGCACGGCAGGAGACCGAGAGATGACCGACAACAGCCCCCAGCGGATGATCAAGGTCCTGCTGGTCGATGACAATCGCCTGCTCGGGATGGCGCTGCAGATGAAGCTGTCGGCCGAGCCCGACCTGCGCTGCGTGGGCCGGCTCGAGTCCGCCGACCACCTCGTCGAGGAGGTCCTGATCAAGCAGCCCGACGTGATCCTGCTGGACATCGAGATGCCCGGGCGCGACTCCTTTGCCGCGCTGGCGGAGGTGACGCGGAGGCGTCCGGCCTCGCGGGCCGTCATGCTCACGGCGCACATCCGGGAGGCTTTCATCGACGCCGCGATCGTCGCCGGGGCGTGGGGGTACGTGTGCAAGGGGGACCGGCCCGAGGCGATCCTCGACGCGGTCCGGAAGGTGGCGCGCGGGGAGTTCGCCCTGGGGCAGGAGGTCGTCGAGCACTGCCGGCGCTCGGGGAGCGAGCCGGGGTTGGACCTCGCGGGGCCGCGATCGGTGCCCGGGACCGGGGTGCGGTGAAAGGGCGCGGCCCGGTCTCCGAATGACCGGGCGGGGCGCGGGCGAAGGAGGGCCGCTGCGCATGGTCGCCAACCAGCTGCTGGACGAGGACTTCATGATCCCGGCGCTGATCGCGGCCTCGATCCTGCTGGGCCTGCTGATCAAGACCGTGGCGTCGGTGATCCGGGCGACGTCGCGCGAGCGCACGCGGCGCGAGATCGCCGCGTACATCGCGGAGGGGTCCATGTCGCCCGAGCAGGGCGAGCGGCTGCTGCGGGCCGGCGAGAAGCGCGAGTCCGTCTAGGCGCGGGGCGCTGGGGGCCCGGGAGGGGCGGGACCGCGGAGCAGGGCCAGCACGCGCAGGGTCTCGGCGACGGACCAGGCCTGCGCGGGGCAGCCCCCGGCGCGCTGCGGCGCGCCCGGCGCGTGGTCCCCGTCGGCGACCTCGGGGAGCGAGCCCAGGCAGACGCCGGGCGTGGGCGTGCGCGCCAGCGCGAGCACGGGCTCGAGGATCGCGCGGGCCCGGGCCCGCGCGGGCGGGGAGAATCCGCCGACCCGGAGGGTCGCCTCGGCCAGGGGGCCCAGGAGCCAGGGCCAGGCGGTGCCGTTGTGATAGGCGGCGTCGAGCTCGCGGAGCCTTCCCCGGTAGCGCCCGACGTACCCGGGGTCGGAGGGGTCGAGGGTGCGGACGCCCCAGGGGGTGAGCAGGCGCTCGGTGACGGTGCGGAGTGCCCGGGCCCGCTCCGGGGCCCGCAGCGGGGAGTGCTCGAGGCAGAGGGCCAGGAGCTGGTTGGGACGGACCTCGGGCACCCGGCGCCAGGAGCCGGTCGCGCGGTCGGGCTCGAGACGGTCCACGCAGCAGCCGAGCACGGGATCGAAGAACGCCCGGGTGAACGAGGCGCCGGTGCGCGCGGCGAGCGACCTGAGAACGGTGCCGAGGCGCCGCGCCCGCCCGGGCATCCGGCTCGAAGAGCCCCCGGGGAAGGGGGTCGAAGACTCGAGATCATCCAGGGTCTCCGCGAGCCGGAGCAAGCCGTGGTGCCAGAGCGCCGAGAGCTCGATGGGCTTGCCGGAGCGGGGCGTGAAGACGACGCCGTCGCGGGCGGCGTCCATCCAGGTGAGCTGGGTCGCGGGATCGCCGGCGCGGACCAGGCCATCGGTGTCCAGGCCGATGTTCGAGTCGGTGCCGCGGCGGTACCAGCGCACGATGTCGAGGCAGGGGGGGAGGAGGTCGCGGGCGAACGCGCCCGGATCGGCGGAGGCGCGCGCATAGTCACAGGCGGCGGAGAGGAACCAGAGGGAGGCGTCGGCGGCGTTGTAGTGGGGGGCGGCGGTGTGATCGTCGAAGCGGTTGGGCACCAGGCCGCGGCGGATGTGCCGGGACCAGGTCGTCAGAACGGCGCGGGCGTCGTCGAGGCGGCTGCTGGCGAGCAGAAGGCCGGGGATGGAGATGAGCGTGTCGCGTCCCCAGTCGGCGAACCAGGGGTACCCGGCGACGAGGCTGAGCCCGGCCGGCTCGCCCGGGCGGAGGGGCGCCCGGACCGTCAAAAACTGCGCGGCCGCGGCACGGAGCGCGGGGAGGGCGGGATCTTCGGGGTCGTCGGCGGGGGGCATTGCCGCGCGCGGGGGGGCCGGCGGCACGGTGACCGCCGGCCGCCCGGGAAGCGGCCGCGTGCGGGCTTGAGCTGGCAGGTCGAGCGCGGACTGAGCGTGCGCGGCCCCGGCGAGCGAGAGCGCGATCGTGAGGGTCTCGGCGGGACCGGCCAGCCGCGCGACGACGCACGCCGGGGAGAAGAGGTCCTGGGTGTGATCGAGGCCGCGCTCGCGCTCGACGGGGTAGTGGAAGTCGTGCCACCACTGCTCGTGGTGGGAGACGACGCCGCCGCGAGCTGCGATCCAGGCGGTGAGGCCGTCGGGGCTGGCGACGGCGAGAGTGCCCCCCTCGGCGCGGGTGCGGAACCGGTCGGGGTCGTGGCGGAGCAGGTGGTGAAAGTCGGTCAGGCTCAGGAGCGGTCGGACTTCGAGCCGGAGGGGATCGGCGGGCGGTCCCGCGAGGCGATAGGTGATCACGGCGGCGGCGGTTCCGCGGACCAGCGTCAGCTCCTTCACCAGCGGCGCGTCCGCGACGCGGTAGGTCCAGCGGGCCGTGTTGGCCGCGGGGTCCAGCTCGAAGGCCTCGAGCGCGCGAGGACAGGCGGGCCGGGCGGCGCCCGCGAAGCAGAACGGCGTGAGCCAGATCCGCTCACACGGCCCCGTGGGGAAGTCGATCTGCGCCGAGTCGGCGAGGGCCGCGAGCACGGTGACGCGGCGGACCGGAGGCTGAAGAGAGGCGACCAGGAGCGCGTGGTAGCGCCGCGTGGCCAGGCCGGCGGGGGTGCCCATCGCGAATCCACCGAGCCCGCTCGCGAGGAGCCACTCGGCGCCCGTGAGGGCGCCGGGGGTGGTCTCCGCCGCGCGCACGAGGAAGCTCGCGTCGGCATCCTGTGGGTCGCGGTGCGCGCGGGGCATGGGCGGCGCGAGGATACGGGAGCGCGGTCGCGACGGGCCGCCGGGCGGATGACGGGGCGGCGCGCGCTGGGTGGACGGCGTGTGGGCGGTAATACGTCGGATTGCCGTTGTCCGGGACCGGGGGCGGGTGCGAAGCTTGAGGTGGCCGGGCTCGATGGCGCTCGCCGGGGTGTGTCCGAAGGGGACGAGCATGAGGCACGGATGTGTTCGGCGTCTGCTGGCCAAGGAGGCCGCGGGCATGCTGGCCGGATGGGGGATTCTGGCCGTCGTCGGGACGCCGGGGCAGGCGCCGCCGGTGGCGCAGGTCGCGCCGACGGCGCTCGGCAACCCGCGGGGCGCGTCGACCGGCTGTGGCTCGCCCCGGGCGCGTGCGGGTGCCGACGCGGCGGTGGTTCTGGCGCCGGCCTGCTGGGCGTGGGCCGAGCCGGGGCGATGAGCGGCGCCGCAGGCCGACCGAGCTAGACGCGGGCGCCCGGGCTCGGTCCCCGAGAGTCCGGGCCGGCCGGGTATCCTGCGGCCGATGCGAGCACTGGTGATTCAGCGGGCGGGGAGCCCGGTCGGCGCGAACGTCCGAGTGGTCGCCGACTGGCCCGAGCCGGGCGCGCCCGGTCCGGGCCAGGTGCTGGTGCGCACGCTCGCGTCGGCCCTGAACCACCTGGACCTCTGGGTCGGGATGGGGGTTCCGGGTCTGGAGCTGGCGTATCCGCGGGTCTCGGGCTCGGACGCCTGCGGAGTGGTCGAGGCCGTCGGGGCGGGCGTGGACGAGAGCTGGGTGGGGACGCGCGTGGTCCTCAACGCGGCGATCAACGTCGACCCGGGACCGCGGCCCGAAGACCCGCCGCCGAGCACGATCGCGCCGCAGTACGAGCTCATCGGCGAGCACCACCACGGGACCCACGCGGAGCGGTTTCTGGCGCCGGTCGGGAACGTCGTGGCGGTGAACGGCGAGGACCACGTGCAGGCCGGCGCCTTCGGGCTCACGTTCCTGACGGCCTATTCGATGCTGGTGACCAAGGCACGCCTGCGCCCGGGGCAGTCGGTCCTGATCACGGGGATCGGGGGCGGCGTCGCGCTGGCCTCGCTGGCGCTCGCCAGGCACCTGGGCTGCCCGGTGGTGGTGACGAGCCGCCAGCAGTCCAAGCTCGATCGGGCCCGCGCGCTGGGGGCGGAGCACGTGGTGCTGGACCGGGGGCAGGATTGGTCGCGCGAGGTCCGGGACTGGACGGGCAAGCGCGGCGTGGACCTGGCGGTGGACTCGTCCGGGAAGGCGACGCACATCAAGAGCGTCAAGTCGCTCGCGCGGGGCGGGGCCTACGTCACGTGCGGGTGCACTTCCGGGCCCGACGCGGTGACCGACCTGGCCCGGGTCTTCTGGAACCAGCTCCGGCTGCTGGGCTCGACGATGGGGACCAACGAGGAGTTCGCCGAGGTGACGGCCCTGTTCCGCGCCGGCGTGCTCCGTCCGGTGGTGGACGGGGTGTACACGCCGGAGCGCGGCGGGGAGGCGTACGCCCGGCTGGAGTCGGCGGAGCAGTTTGGCAAGGTGGTCATCGACTGGTCGGCTCCGGCGGGGGCGGGCGCGAGCCCGGCGCGCGGCTAGCTCGACCGCCGGGCCAGGGCGCTGACGAGCGCGTCCAGCGGCCGGGCGTGAGGCCCGAGCGGCCCCAGGGCTGCCAGCGCCTCGGCCTCGAGCCGGGAGACCTCCGCGCGGGCGCCCTCGAGGCCGAACACCGCGGGATACGTGAGCTTGCCCGCGGGGCTGTCCTTGCCGGAGCGCTTGCCGAGGTGTTCCGAGGGCTGGGTGACATCCAGAACGTCATCGACGGCCTGGAACATGAGGCCCAGCGCCCCGGCGAAGACGGTGAGGCCGGCGAGCTGCGCCGGGTCGGCCGAGCCGCAGAGCGCGCCCATGCGGCACGCCGCCACGATGAGCGCCCCGGTCTTGTGCGCATGGACCAGGCGGACGCGCTCGGCGGGCCCGGCTCCCGGCGGCAGCCCGCCCATGGTGTCCCAGACCTGCCCGGCGATCATGCCGGTGGTGGCCCTGGCGAGTTCGGCGCTCAGCCGGGAAGAATCTCGGACCTCGGCGGGCTCGTCGGCCAGCACGGCGAAGGCGAGCGTGAGCATGGCGTCACCGGCCAGGATGGCCATGGCCTCGCCCGCGTGCTTGTGCAGGGTGGGTCGGCCGCGGCGGAGGTCGTCGTTGTCGAGCGCCGGGAGGTCGTCGTGGACGAGGCTGAAGGCGTGCACGAGCTCGACGGCGGCGCCGGCGGGGAGCGAGCGCTCCGGGTCGGCGCCGACCGCGGCGCAGCAGTGCCAGGCCAGCAGCGGACGGACGCGCTTGCCGGGCGAGAGCAGGGCGTAGCGGATGGCCTCGGCCAGGGGCGTCGGGAAGCTCGCGCGGTCGACGATCCGGGCGAGGCGGGCATCGATGCGCGGGATGGGGGCCGAGAGCTCGGCGGGGAGGCCGCCCGCGCGGGGCGACTCAGGGGAGGGTGGTGGCGGGTCTGCCGGCGGGCGCGTGCTCAAGCGGTGGAGAGCGTACCCCGCCGAGGCTGGGGGCTCAGGCTCCGGCCTTTTCCTTGGGCTGCTCCTGGGAGCGGAGGAGCTCGTAGATCTCCGCGGGCGTCTGGGCCTGGTAGATGCGCTCGCGGAAGTCTTCCATGGTCATCAGGCGGCTGATGCGCGCCAGGGCCTGGATGTGGTCGCTCGTGCGATCGGGCGGGCTGGCCAGGAGGACGATCAGCTTGACGGGCTTGCCGTCGATGGCCTGGAAATCCATCGGCTTGGCCGGGCGGCCGATCGCCATCGCCAGGCTCTCGACCCCGGCGGACTTGCCGTGGGGGATGGCCAAGCCATGCCCGATGCCGGTGGTGCGGGTCTGCTCGCGGGTCCAGACGGCCTCCTTCAGGCCGACGGGGTCCGAGACCTTGCCGGTCCGGGCCAGGACGTCCACGAGCTCCTCGACGGCGCCCTTCTTGTCGGTGGCAGCGAGGGGCGCCCGGATGGAATCGGGCGTCAGGATGTCCAGCAGGTTCATCGACGCAAGCCCTGGCAAGAGCGGCTCCAAACGGACGACGACGCGGGGGCGTGCTCGGCGGACGGACGGGAACGGAGCGCCGCAGGAGGCCGTGCTCTCCGGGCGCAGGGCAGAGTCTAGCCGCCGTCGCTCCGCAGGACGGTACGCCGGGTTGCGAGTTCTCCTAGGCAAGCAGGACGGAGAACGAGCCGTCGGTGTACTGATGGTCCGGCTCACCGGGACCGCCCTGAGGGAGATGCAGACGCGGCCCGCGCGGGGTGAGGCGGTGCCAGCGCGCCGCCCAGGCGGCCTGCGCGTCATTTTCCGACGGGTGGAGGCTGCAGGTGGAATACAGGATGCCGATGCGCCGCGGGCCGACGGAGAGGTAGGGGATCGAGTCGGCGATGATCTGGCGCTGGATTTCGGCGAGACCGTCGAGGTGCGCGGTGTCGAAGCGGTACCGGGCCTCCGGGCGCCGGGCCAGAACCGCGGTGTTGGAGCAGGGGACGTCGAGCAGGATGAGGTCGGCCTGCTCGAGGATGTGCTCGCGAAGCTCCGGGAGGGGGAGCACGCGGACGCGGGGCTCGGTCGCGAAGACGCGCTGGAGCGTCTCGAAGCGGCCCGGGTCCTGATCGGTCGCGACGATGCGGGCCCGGGGGAACGTGGCGGCGAGCTGGCGGGTCTTGGTCCCCTGGCCGGCGCACATGTCGAGAACGAGCGCGGGCTCGCGGCCCGAGACCGAGCGGACGGCCAGGGACGAGGCCGGGTCCTGCACCCAGACGTCCGGGCGGGAGGCGAGCAGGGAGACGAGCTCGGCGTGGCTCCCGGTGAAGACGTGATGCCCGGGGATCGAGTGCGGGGTCAGCAGGGCGTCCGGAAGGGGGCCGCGCGCGTGCGCGGTATTGAGAATGTTGGGGGGGCGGGCCAGCGAGTGGAGGGCCAGGCGACGGGCGGCGGCGGGCCCGAGTGCGAGGGACCAGGCGTCGATGAGCGCGCGCGGGTGCGAGGTGGCGATGGCGAGGCGGTCCTCCTCCGCCTCGGGCAGGACGGGGCCGGCGAGGACGACCGCGGTCCCGTCGGAGCGCGGGAGCTCGTCGCGGTCGCCGGTGTAGGTGGGTCGTGAGTCGGTCCCCGCGGCGGCGCGAAGCTCCACGATGCGCCGGAGGACGGCGTTCACAAGGTTCCCGGCGCCGGGGCGGATGCGCTGCTTGGCCCACTGGACGGCCTGGTTGAGGACGGCGTGCGCGGGGAGGCGGTCGAGGAAGAGGACCTGGGCGGCCCCGACGAGCAGGGCGGCGCGCAGCCGGGGCTCGAGGCCGCCGATGGGCTGGCTGAGGTGCCTGGCCAGGAGGAACTCGAGGGTGATCCAGCGGCGGATGACCGCGTCATAGATGGCGTGGGCGAGCGCCGCGTCGCGTGGGTCCAGGTGGGCGGTGCGGAGCTGGAGCAGGTCGAGGTCGGGGAACCGGC
>DASPKO010000248.1:0-7741 GCA_035628055.1 Phycisphaerales bacterium | reverse complement strand
GTGCGCCGAGATGGCCTTCCGCGCCAAGGGGATTCAGGGGATCACCCAGGAGCACCTGGTCCGCAAATACAAGGCCAGCGCCACCGACCAGCGGGCCATCGAACTCGAGATCATCCAGGCCCTGGCCGAGCACGAGCCGCGCGAGCGCCCCGACCGGGGCCTGCCGCGGCAGGTCTCGGGCGACCTGGGGCCCCTGGTCAAGGCGGCGGTCCGCTCGGCCTCGATCTACACCTCGCAGGACGACGCGGTGGAGGACATGCGCCAGGGCGAACCGGTCCTGCTGGGCCTCAAGAACTGGGAGGGCATGCTCGGTCACGTGGTCATCCTGACGAAGATCGAGTATCAGGAGAAGGGCCGGACGCGGACGGGGCTGGGCCCGCTCGACGGGCTGATGGATCGGGTCGAGCAGGTGCGCGAGGACCTGGGGGGAGACACCCGCTACCGCGTGCGCGCCGTCGAGTTCCTCGACCCGCGCCGGGGACAGACCGAGCCCAGGACGATGACCGACGGGGAGCTGAGGCGGCACGCGAACTTCTGGCTCAGCACGAGGAAGGCGGGCCAGATCGCGGCCGACGCGCGTCGCAGTCTGCAGATGCGCTAGGCGCACAGGAGGTACCGTGCCGGGCAACGGGATCATGAGCGCGACCATCGGTGCCCCTGCCGGGGTCGAGCCCAAGCCGCTGGAACCCGCCCCGCGCCGCGGGCGCGTGCGCCGCACGGTCGAGGGTCTGTACGCCGCGCTCACCCGGCGCACCGCGTGGGTTGACCCCAGCCCGCCCTATGACCGACCGACGGATTCGCAGAAGTTCCGGGCGAACCTGATCCTGGGCGCGATCGCGGGCCTGCTCATGTCGGGCATCGCGTACGCGGCGGGGGCGTACTGGGCGCTCGAGCTCGAGACCCGCCGGCGGGAGTGGGCGGTGAGCAGCGCCCGCACCGAGGCCCTGCAGCGCTTCGACGAGAAGTTCCCTCCCGCCCTCCTGCGCGTGTACGAGATGGCCGCCACCGCCGCCCGGGTCGAGCAAGCCAGAGAGCACGCGTCGGCCCAGATCGACCGGGGCGGGGCCGAGTCGGATGAGGCCCGCGCCGCGGTGGCGCAGTGGGAGAAGCACCGGGACCAGTTCCTGACGGCGCGGCAGGAATGGGTTCGGGGCGGGGGCGCGGCCGGCCTGTGCATCGTGCTGGCCTCCACGTGCCGGAACCAGGCGACCATCGACGCGCTCGCCGGGCTGGCGGCCTCCATCCAGAAGCTGGCCGACTGCCAATGCGCCAGCGAGCAGGAGGTCGATCACCTGATGAGCCGCATCAACGCGGAGTACGACAACGTCATGACGCTGATCCTCCAGGAGTTCTGAGGTCGCGGCACAGCGGGAGCCAGAAGCCCATGAAGCGAACCCTAAAAGTTCTCGGCGCGGTGTGCGTGCTGGCGCTGGCCGGGTGCACCAAGAGCGGCGGGATCATGCCCTCGGACCCCAGGCCGCCACAAGGAACAGGTGGCTCGGGCGGCGGGGGCAATCCCGCCCGGTAATGGCCGTAGACATGCTGGGATAGTAAACATGCGCAGGCCACACGTCCTCGCCCTGCTCCTCGCGCTGGGATGGGCCGCGCTCGGCGGGTGCGAGGAACAGAAGTCCGACACCCGGACAGTGCCCGCCAGTCACCATCCCAGTCCCGGTGACCAGGGAATCCTTCCTCCGGACCCTAAGCCACCCAAGCCAGATGGGCCAAAGCAGCCTGGACCCAAGTGAGTATCCCACTCACGCCGCGCCGCGGCCGCATGACATGGCAAACGCAAATAAAAACCCGGGGCGGTGGGCCCCGGGCGGGTAACTACACGGATGGCCGGCGGCCCGGCCGGTTGGCCGCAGGTGCGGTTTAGGGGCAGTTGTTGAAGGCCGGCTGGCCGTTCAGGGCCGCGAACCAGATGCTCAGGAAGGTCGAGACGTCGTTGGTCCCGATGCTGCCGGAGCAGTTGATGTCGGCCTTGGTCTGGCCCGTGGTGATGTCGTTGAACCACGACGACAGGAAGGCCGAGATGTCGCTCGTGCCCACCGCGGCGTCGCGGTTGAAGTTCGCCGGGCACTCGCAGGCGTCGATCGCCCCGTTGGGCCCGCCGACCTGGTGGAACCCGTTGAGCGTGCCGGCCGCGGGGTCGAAGCAATCCATGGCCGGACTGCCGGCGATCTCTTGCGCGTCATCGATGCCGTTGCCGTTGCAGTCGACCGTATCGTCCTCGAAGGTCGTCCCGCCCAGGAAGAGCACGACGTTGTAATCCTGATCCGGGCTGTTGGGATTGCCCCCCGCGCCGCTGAGGCGCTCGAACTGCCCGTCGGCGTTGACGTCGTAGATGATCGTCGCCTGGATGACCAGCCCGCCCAGGGTGCGGGGATCGGCGGTGCTGGCATTGCCAAGGGGGAACCCCGCGTAGGTGCCCTGGTTGATGTTGTGGGCGAAGAGCGAGCCGGAGCTGATCGAGTCGTTGTCGGCGATGGAGAGGAACACGATCTTGTAGTCGCGGTCCGCGTTCTTGCCGCGCAGCACCTGCCCATTGCTCAGCACCAGCTCGAGGCGGTAGCCGGGGACGGCGAGCGTGCCGTCGTAAATGGCGCGGAAGAGTCCGGTGGTCGGCTGGCCCAGGGGAGCGCCGTTGGGGTCCTGGTTCTGGTAGGCGGCGAGGAACCAGATGTTTCCCACCGAGTCGATCGCCGGTGAGGAGATGGACGGGCCGATGGGAGCGCCGCTGACCGACCCCAGCGGGACGAGCTGCCCGGTGCGGACGCCGTTCTCGTCGACGATGATCTTCCCGTCGGTCGCGGTGACGTACGCGGCGAGTGACCACTCCGGGGCGGCGCCCGGCGCGGGGACGCGGGCGGCGACGAGGTAGTTGAAGGGCGAGGCCATGTCGTGCTCGGTCCCGTTGGAGCCGAAGCTGCTCCCGAACGAGTCGGCCGCCGTGGCCGCGACGAGCAGGCGCCCGCTCTGGTCCATCCCCACCGCGACCTGGGCCCCGCCCTGGAAGGCGGTCTGACTGCGGTAGTGCATGAACTCGCCGAGCCCGAAGCCGTTGGGCGGCGTCCCGAAGGTCGCCACGAACCCGGTGATCGGATCGCTGACGGAGGCGGCCAGGTCGAAGCGCAGGAGCTGGGTGCCCATGGGGGACCCGTTCGTGTCCACGCCGAAGAGGCTGATGCCGCGGGTGCGCATCGAGAGCAGGCCGGTGGGACGCGAGAGCGTGGCCCCGGTGCCGACCGTCCCGGGGAAGAAGACCGCGGGCGAGTAGCTGGGCACGCCGCGGTGGTCGTCGGTTCCGGGGCGGTGCATCGCGGTGGCGAAGGTGACGCCCGGGCTGGACTCAAAGACGTAGTTGGTCTGGAAGTTCTCGGTCATCATCACCGGGCGCGTCACCCCCAGTCCGCGCTCCTCGGGAATCCCGGTGGGGGGGTTGTGGTTGCTGGCATGGCGGACGACCAGCCAGCTCGTCGCCCCCAGGTCGCTCGGGCCGGCGTTGTCGAAGAAGTTGGTCATCCCCGTGTTGCGGGCCTGCAGGTCGACACGGAAGATGTTGTTGCCCGCCAAAGGGTTGACGGCGATCGCCGGAGGCGAGGAGCCATCGGCCCGGAACGAGAGGTTGCGCGAGGCGTCGATCGTGGGCCCGCCAAAGCGCGAACCCCAGGAGAAGATGGTGTAGTTCTCGGAGACCGGGTCGAAGCTGGCGGTGGAGTTGATGGCCGCGTGCGTGCGCGAGACGAGCAGGCGTTCGGGCAGCGCGGCGCTGTACGCGACGATGCCGCCGACCAGCCCGTCGTAGTTGCCGCTGGCCTCGCGGAAGGCGGCCCCGAAGCCGTAATAGGTTCCCGGCCCGGGCACGAACGTGTCGGTCGCCAGGCTCTTGAGGTCGTTGATACCCCCGCCGGGGAACGTCCAGAGCTGGTAGCTGGGCAGCGGGGCAGCCGGCTCCGGGCCGACCGTCATGCTGCTGAGCGACTGGAGCGAGAGCAGCGTGGACGGGAATGCCGCGTCGCTCCGGCTCGACTTGTAGAGCGGGGCGATCCCGAAGGTGTGGCCCCAGTCCGTCAGCAGCGGCGCCAGGTCCACGACGAAGGCGTTGTGCTGCTCGCTGGTCCGCCACGCCCAGACGGCATCGGAGTTGGCGATGCCCTGTCCCGGCGAAACACTGTCCTGCCCATAAACCGAGGCCGCCAGGCCGGTCGAGACCATAAGCGCCCAAGCTGCGGTGGTCTTCACGCGCTCTCCTCCCGTGATGGACCGCCGCGGCGGCGACAGAACACAGGCCGCTGCCGGCGTGGCGGTCGGTGCCATCGTATCACGGGGAGCCGCCCAGCCGCAAGGGGCGAGGGGACAAACCGGCTCCCGCGCACGCCCGGACGCTCTCACGGCCGTTCCGCCACCGCCCCCCGGTTTCTCCAGCCCCATTCGAGCGGATCGTCGAAGATGGTCACCGGGGCGGTGGCGACGAGCCGGGCCGCGAGCCGGTCCATCAGGACCCGTTCTCGGACCAGGCGGGTCTCCGCCTCCAGCTCCTGCCGGACCGACGCGAGGGGCGGCCCCGTGCGTTCCTCGATCCCCTCGAGCCGGACAATCGCGAAGCCCTCTTCGATGGCGATGGGCGGGCTGATCTGGCCAGGCGTCATGCCCGAGAGGGTCTGGCGCACCGCCGCCGGGTAGGTGGGGTCGACGGCGCTGATCGGCTCGAGCAGCCCGCCGCGGAAGCGCGACGGGTCGGTCGACTCGGTGGCCGCCACCTCCGCGAACGGCTCACCCGCCCCGCCCTGCTCGGCTGGGAGCACGCGCCGGAGCGCCTCGGCGGCCTGCTGGCGCGTCGGCGAGACGATCAGGCGGGCGCGAAGGCGCGGCCCGTATCGCATGGCGTGGGCCTGGCGCAGGTCGTCCTCGGAAATACTGACCTCGTCGGCGACAAGCCTCCGCAGCATCGCGTTGCGCCGGAGCAGCTCGGCAAAGCGCCGGTCGCCGAGACCGCGCGACCGCCGCACCCCCTGGATCAGCCGCTCGGTATCGTCGGCGGCCGAGCCGGTGGCGCGGGCGATCGACTCGGCCAGATGCCGGCGCTCCTCGGCGATTTCCGCGTCGCCCACTCGGAGCCCGCGGGCCGCGAGCTCGCGCTCGACCTGCCGCGAGAGCGCGATCTCCTCCAGCACGATCCCGCCCGAGGCCTCGGAGAGCAGGGGCGTCAGCTCCTCCCACGTGACCGCGCGGCCCGAGACCATCGCGGGGGGGCGCCGGTTCGGCTCGGCCGGGGAAGGATGGGCCACGGGCAGGCCGGCGGGCTCATCCGCCCCGAGCGGCGCGCGGTCGCGCTGGCACGCCCCGAGCAGCAGCAGGGCGGGCAGGGTCGCACTCGCGCCCCAGCAGCTGCGCGTTCGGACCGGCTGGGACAGGAGCGGCATCGGAGCGGGCCGGATCGTGCGGGGCATGCACTAACATAGGGGAGCTCATGGCGGAGACCCCGCGACAAGCCGGCGCCGGAGAGCCGCGGGCGCGCCCCCCCGGGCCTCCCTCTCCCAAGCCCGCCCGGGCCCTGTGCCCGTACTGCGGGTCCGAGTCGCTCAATCTCACGCGGTGCGAGAGCTGCAAGGGCTACTTCGACCCGCTTTCGCGCGCGGCCTCTCAGGAGGCGATGGGTCCCTGGGCCCTGCGCGACGAGATCTCGCCCTTCCGACCCGGGTGCGCCTATCCCACACTGCTCGCGCTGATCCGCCGGGGACGCCTAACCGCCGAGTCGGTCATTCGCGGTCCCACCACGGGTCAGTTCTGGGTGCGCGCCGGCGCGGCGCCGGGTGTCGCCAACCACCTGGGGCGGTGTCACGCCTGCGGGAAACCCGCCACGGGATCCGACCGCCAGTGCGCCGCCTGCGGGGCGGATTTCTCCGTGCCCGAGGACCGGCAATACCTGGGCGCAGCGGGCGGGCCCCCAGACGTCCTCCCGCGCGCGCTCGCCCCGCGCGAGGCCGGGGCGGCGCCGGCCGAGGCGGTCGGCGGGGCAGCCCGGGTCGCCGCGCGTGGCGGGTTCGATTCCCAAGATCAATCCACCGGTGGGGGCGCTCAGCCGACGGCACCCGAGGCCGCCGCCGCGGTCGCCGAGGCCATCGCCCTGCGGCGTCGCCGCCTGGCCGCGCGCACGCGGACGATGACCGCGCTTCTCGGGGTGCTGCTGGCACTCCTGCTGGCGGCGGTCGTGATCGTGCTGGCCCGCGCGGGGGAGGGCCCGGTTCTCCTCGAGCCGGCGAGCGGGCCAACCCGGGCGGCGACCGAGGCGACTCCAAGGGACCTGGGGCCCACACCGCAGAGCGCCGCGGCCGACCCGGGCCCCGAAGATGTGGCGCCGCCAATCTCGGCCCCCGAGCGGGGCCAGGCCGCACCGCGGCGTGTCGGCGACCTGAGCCCGGCCGAACTGGAGGCGGTGGCCGGCGATGACCGTGAGGTGCTGGTACGGCTCGCGCAGGGGACGAATCACCCGGTCCGGGTCTATGCCCGGCTCCGGTTGATGGTGCTGGGGTGGGAGACTGGGGAGGGTCCCGTGCCGGTCGGACGATGATTTTTTTGGTGGGCGGGCGGTTTTCGGACCGAACAGGCTGGACAGCCCCGCTTGGTTCGGGTAGCTTTTGTGTGCCAGACTGTTCCGGTACATCAGGCGGTGGAGACACCGCCCCGCCGCCGCGTTCTGTGGCGAGCGTGACAGGAGACGACAACATGGTGGCTCACGAGCGGAAGGTGCGTCGCGCGTTCACGTTGATCGAGCTGCTGGTGGTGATCGCGATCATCGCCCTGCTGGTCGGCATCCTGCTCCCGGCGCTCGGCGAGGCCCGGCGCTCGGCGCGCACCAGCATCTGCATGTCGAACCTCAAGCAGATGGCGACCGCGGCCGCCAACTACGGCGCCGCGTTCCAAGACCGCGGCTTCACGCTGAACTGGGACCGGTACACGGCCCACAGCAACTTCGGCGACCTGAACAACCACATGGGGTCGAACAACCAGGCCTGCGCCAACCAGGCGGTCGACATCATGCGGCGGCTGAGCGATCACAACGCCTCGCAGATGCCGCAGATCACGGGCTGGATCCCGCACGTCCTCTACAGCCACCTGGTGCTCAATGACTTCCAGGAAGAGCAGCTTCCGTACATCGGGGTGGTCTGCCCGGATGACAAGCTCCGCCTGGGCTGGCAGAAGATGGCCCGCTCGACGACCTTCACCTTCCCCAGCGGCCCGTACCCGGGCCCGGTCGAGTATCCCCCCGTGGACACCACCGGCGCCAACGCCCGGTACCGCTGGATCTTCAGTTCGTCGTACCGGCTGGTTCCCTCGGCCTTCTCCGCGGATTACCGCCGCCTGATCGCGCCCCCCGCTAACTTCATGGAGACCGTCAGCCAGGCGACATCCCACTCGACGTACTGGGTGCCCGACGCCTCGTACATGGGCCGCCGGAAGCTCAGCGAGGTCGAGTATCCGGAGCAGAAGGTGTGGTTCTTCGACACCGTCTCGCGGCACGCCGGCAAGCGCCAGTACTTCTACGCCTACTCGGTCGCGCGCCAGCCGGTCTCATTCTTCGATAACTCGGTGCGCATGGTCCTGACCGGCGACAGCAACAAGGGCTTCGTCCCCACGGCCCCGACCAGCGACGCCCCGACCATCATCGCCTACACGCCCGCGCCCTACGAGCCACCGACGCTCAACAACGCCGCCAGCCAGAACGTCTTCGGGTATT
>DASPKO010000247.1:0-15301 GCA_035628055.1 Phycisphaerales bacterium | reverse complement strand
CATCGCGCGCACGCCGTAGGGCGTGCGCGGGAGCGTCCCGAAGAGCCGCGGGAGCTGGGCGTCAATGAGCTTGGCGATGTCGCGGTATCCGAGGAGCAGGTCGGCCTCGGTGGCGTGATAGAAGCGCGGGTCGGTGCGCAGGTACTCGAGGAACGCGGCCAGGAGCGCGTCGCCCCGGAGCGACTCGCGTGCCGCAAAGTCGGTGCGCGCGATGGTCTCGAGCATCTCCGCGCGGAGGCGCGCGACCTCCGCCAGCCCGATCTCGTGCACCTGGTCCGGGGACAGGTCGAGCGTGGTGTGCTCGCGGAGCTGGGCGCGGTAGAAGTCGAGTCCGTCGATACCCTCGGAGGCGCCGACGGACTCCCGCGCCCGGGGGACGTACTCGGTCTCCAGGAAATCGGCGAGGCGCGAAAACGCCGGCACCACGACTCCCGCGATGGCGGCGCGGGCCCGCCCGGCCAGTGGGTCGTCGGGCGGGTGGGCCGCAAAGGGCTCATAGAAGGGGCTGGACTCGGGCGCCCGCGCGACCCCGGCAGCCGCCAGGGCGCGCGTCTGCTCGACAACGCCCGCGAGCGTGACCCGCGGGGGGACGCGGCCCGCCGCCAGGCCCAGCCGCATCTGCGCGATGACCTGGTCGATGTAGGGTCCGATGGCCTCGAGACGGGCCGCGTAGTCTGCGTAGTCCCGCTCGGTCGTGAAGACGAGCGTGTCGGCGAGCTGGGGAAGCCAGATCTGCGGCCCTGAGCGGCTGCTGAGCTGGATCTGCTCCTGATGAAAGGGCCGGTCGGCCAGGAACGAGTCGAGCTCGTACGCGAGCAGGTCGGCGTTGAGCCGGTCCTCGTCGGCGAGCGCCGTCGGGTCGATCGCGTCCAGCTCCGCGCGCAGGGCGCGCACGAACTGCTCGCGCGCCGCGTAGGCCTCGGGGCTCTCGTCGCGCAGGAGGGCCCCGAAGCGCTTGTCGCCGCGCCGGCTGGCCTCCGTCGGGTTCTGCTGCAGAGACCACTCGTGGTACTGGTCCAGCAGGGCGAGCAGGTCCGCGGCGGGCGCCCGCGACGATCCGGGGCCTTCGGGCTGCGCCTCCCGCGGCGCGGACCGGGCCGGGCCCGCGGAGCGCGCCGGCGCGGCTGTGCCGGCCGGCACGGCGGAGCTCAGGACCAGCAGCGCGACCAGACCGGCCGTGAGGGCGATGCGCATGAACTCACTGTACCGCGCGACAGACCGCCCCCGCGGCAGGGCGCGCCGGACCGCCGGGCCCAGCGGGCCGGTACCATCCCCGCGTGCCCGGCGATGAGCTGGCTCCGTCGATCGGCGTCCTGGCCCGCCCGCTGGGCGACCTGCCCGACCCGTTGCCCATACCGGTGATGCGGCGGCCCTTCGACGCCTCCGCGAGCCCGCCGGGCTCCAAGTCGATCGCCAACCGAGCGCTCCTGCTGGCCGCATTGGCCGGCGGCGAATCGGTCATTCGCAACCTTCCCGTGGGGGCCGACGACGTCGACGTGATGGTGCGCGCGCTGGGCCAGCTCGGAGCCCGGCTTCGGGTGGAATCGCCGGGCGATCGCGGCGTCAGCATCCGGGTCAGCGGCGTCGGCGGACGGTGGCGCGTGCCTCCCGAAGGCGTGCGCCTGGACGCTCGCGGGGCCGGGACCGCGGCCCGCTTCCTCATGGCCGCCGCGCTGCTGGGGGCGCCCGGTTCGGGCCCGATCACGATCGACGGCAACGCCCAGTTGCGCGCCCGGCCGATGGGTGGTCTCGCGGCCGCGCTGCGCGCGCTGGGCGCCCAGGTTCGCAGCCAGACCGACCGCGACCGGCTTCCGATGCGCATCGTTCCCCCTGCCGACCCGGACCGTGTGCCCGGCTCCGTGGAGATCGGGGCCGGCGAATCCAGCCAGTTCCGCTCCGCGCTCATGCTGGTCGCGCCGTTCCTCCCACGCGGGCTCACCATCGTCGCGACGGCGCCCCCGCCGAGCCCGGGCTACATCGAGATGACGCACCGCCTGCTGTGCGCGGTGGGGGGGGCGGTCTCGGGCTCCGATCCCGCGACGGGGCCGTGTGGGAGCGCGTACGTACCCCGGTGGTCGGCGGCCCCGGGAGGGATCGCCGGGTTCGAGCTCGACGTCGAGCCCGACGCCAGCTCGGCCGCCGTTCTGCTGACCGCGGCGGTCCTCACCGGGTCGGCGCTCGCGGTGCCGGGGCTGACGGTGGGCGGGTCGCTCCAGCCCGACGCGGGCTTCGTGCGCGTGGCGGAGGCCTTCGGCGCACGGGCCCGGCCCGGCGGCCTGGTGGGAGTCCGCGGGTCGGGCCCGCTCAGGCCGATCGACGTGACGTTGCGGCCCATGCCGGACACCGCGCTGGTGGCCGCGGTGCTCGCCGGCTTCGTGCCGGGCGAGGGTGGGAGGCCGCGGACGACCACGCTCCGCGGCCTGGGGACGCTCCGAGACAAGGAGTGCGACCGTCTCGCGGCGCTCCGGGCCGAGCTGGCGAAGGTCGGCGTCGAGGTGGAGATCATCACCGCGGGCGCCGACGAGGGTCTGCGGCTCACGCCGGCGCCGGGGGGGATCGGCTGGGGCCCGTCGGTCGCTCCGGTGGTCTTCGAGACGTACGACGACCACCGCGTGGCGATGGCGCTCGCGCTGATCGGGCTGCGTCGCGCGGGAGTCGCGGTGCGCAATCCGGCGTGCGTCGCCAAGAGCTACCCGGCATTCTGGCGCGACCTGGCTGGGCTGTGCGGGAAAGGGTCGGCGTAGCCGGCGGGGCGGAGGCCGTCAGAGCCTGAGCCGGCGCAGCCACAGGGCGTTGAGGATCACGCTGACCGAGCTGAAGGCCATGGCCGCCGCGGCCAGCATGGGATGGAGCAGGCCGACCGCGGCCAGGGGGAGCAGCGCGAGGTTGTAGACGAACGCCCAGGCCAGCCCGGCGCGGATGCGGCGCATGGTGGCCCGGCTCAGGCGCACGGCCTTGGGGAGCAGGCGGAGGTCCCCCCCGATCAGCACGATGTGCCCCGCCTCCATGGCGATGTCGGTGCCGGTGCCCATGGCGATGCCCACGTCGGCGGCCGCGAGGGCGGGGGCGTCGTTGATGCCGTCCCCCACCATGGCCACGCCGCGGGGCCCGCGCCCGAAGCGCCCGCGCGGGGCCGCGGCGAGCTGGGCCCGGAGCTCCTCCACGGCCCGCTGTTTGTCGGCGGGCATGACGCCGGCGAGCACCTCGTCGATCCCGACGGCCTCGGCGACCGCGCGGGCGGCGCGCTCGGTGTCGCCCGTGAGCAGGACCGGGCGCAGCCCCTGCCGTTTCAGCTCGGCTACGGCACCGGCGGCCTCGGGTTTGAGCGCGTCCGCCACCGCGATCAGCCCGAGCGTCGTCGTGCCCACGGCCACGGCGACGATGGTTTTGCCCTTGGCTTCCAGGCCGCGGACGAGGTCGTTGTGCCAGAGCGAATCGGCCACCCGTTCCGCCCGGCCCACGATCACCTCCTTGCCCGCCACCACCCCGCGCACCCCGACGCCCGTTTCGGACCGGAAGCTCTCCGCCGGCGCCAGTTCGATGCCGCGGGCCTCGGCGGCGCGGACGATGGCCCGCGCCACGGGGTGCTCGCTGTGCGTCTCGACGCTGGCCGCGAGGCGGAGCAGGTTGCGCTCGGAGAGATCGGGGGCGCCGGCCGACCTCACCGGGACCACGTCGGTGACCTCGGGTCGTCCGGTCGTCAGCGTGCCGGTCTTGTCCAGGACCACCGCGCCCAGGCCGCCGGAGCGCTCCAAGGCCGCCGCGTCCTTGATGAGGATGCGGTGGCGGGCCCCCAGGCCCGTCCCGACCAGGATGGCGGTGGGCGTCGCCAGGCCCAGGGCGCACGGGCAGGCCGCGATGAGCACGGCGACCGCGGCGGTGATGCCGGCGCGCAGCGCCTCGGGCCCGACCAGCCAGTACCACCCGGCGACCGTGCCCAGGGCGATGAGCAGCACGACGGGCACGAACCAGGCGGCGACCGCGTCGGCCAGGCGCTGCACCCGGGCCTTGGTCGCCTGGGCGCCGTGCACCAGCTCGATGATGCGCGCCAGCATCGAGTCGCTCCCGACCCGGGCGGCGCGGACCCGCAGCATGCCGGTGGTGTTCACGGTGCCCGCGATGACCTCGTCGCCCGGCCCCTTCTCGACGGGCATGCTCTCCCCGGTCACGAGCGACTGATCGACCGCCGAGCCGCCGGCGACCACCCGACCGTCGGCGGGGACCCGCGCCCCGGGCCGGATGATCACCAGGTCGCCCGGGACCAGGTCGGCGGCGGGCACCTCGGTGACGCGCCCCGGCGCCCGCTCGACCAGGGCGACGGCCGGCCGGAGGGCCATCAGCCCGCGGATCGCCTCCGAGGCGCGGCCCATGCTGCGGGCCTCGAGGTACCGCCCCAGGGCGATGAGCGCGATGATGACGGCGGCGGACTCGAAGTACAAGCCGTGCGCCGCCGCCGCGGGCGACCCCAGGAGCGTCCAGAGGCTCGAGCCGAAGGCCACCGACGTGCCCAGGGCGACGAGCGTGTTCATGTCCGCCCGCAGGTGCACCAGGGCGCGCAGCGCGGCCACGAAGACAGGCCACCCGCTGAAG
Organism: Phycisphaerales bacterium; assembly: GCA_035628055.1. Lineage (GTDB taxonomy): Bacteria > Planctomycetota > Phycisphaerae > Phycisphaerales > UBA1924 > DASPKO01. Next base: position 10,711 of record DASPKO010000247.1, on the reverse strand, counting down.
ACCATCACCGCCGCGGTCAGGCCGAGCTGGGCCCACGGGCTCCACGAGGGGCGTGGGAAGAACATCGCCAGCACGGCCACGGGGACCGCCAGCGCCAGGCCGACGCCCGCGCGCCAGGCCCACCCGCGGGCCTGGGCGAAGGAATCGAGCCCGCCCGCGTGGGCGTGGTCGGTGTGCGCGCCGCCCGGGCTCGGCGCGTGCGTGGGACTCCCCGCGGGGTGGCGACCCGGACGCTCCGGATCGTGGCGACACCCGTGCACCGGCGCCGGCGCCTGGTGCGCGGCGTGCGAGCCGTGAGGCGCGGGGTGCGGGCCGGGTGCGGCGGGCCTCGGGCGCGGCGCCGGCGAGCCGTCCCCCGAGGGCGTCGTCGCCTCCACGCGGTACCCCGCGCGCCGGACCGCGGTGGCGATCTGGTCGAGTCCGGCCCGCGTCTCATCGAACTCGACGCGGCCCGTGCCGGTGGCGAAGTTGACGACGGCGCCGGTGACACCCGGGGTGCGGGCCAGCGACTTCTCCACGCTCGCGACGCAGGACGCGCAGTGCATGCCGCCGATCTTGAGCGTCACGCTCGCCATGCCCGGAGCGTAGGGTCGTGTCGTTCGGGGGTCCGGGAGGGGCTACGTGAGCGTGCCGGACTGGGCGCAAACCGCCTCGATGATCTCGCGGTGGTTGGCGCAGCGCGGGCACTTGTGCTGGCCCCCCAGCTTGCCGCGCGACTCCAGCCAGCGATGGAACGTCCCCGGGGGGAGGACCGAGATCGTGGGCGGGGCCATGCCCAGGTCGCCGGTGCGCTTGGTCGTGTAGTCCACGTTCTGCCGCTTGATCGCCTCGTCGAAGGCGGCGGCGAAGGCGGCGAGGCGTCCCGGGCTCGCGCCCGGCTCGACCTCGATCGCCAGCTCGAGGGCGGCCCTGACGCCCTCGCGCGGGTAGATGGGGGCGGCGGTGAACTCGCCCGGGACGAGCCCCGTCTGCCGCGCCGCCGCCGCCACGGCGTTCTCGATGTGCTCGACGATCAGGTTCTCGCCGAAGGCGTTGATGAAGTGCCGGTGCCGTCCCACGATGCGCAGCCGGGCGGGTCCCCCGCCGCCGCCGGTCCCGAGTCGCGCCGGGAGCGTGTCGAACTCCACCACGTCGCCGATGACGTACCGCCAGAGCCCGGCGCACGTGCTCATGGTCACGACGTAGCGCTGGCCCTTCTCGGCCAGGTCGGCGGTGACGGCGGGAGGGTTGGGATCGTCGACGCTCTCGAGGGGGATGAACTCGTAATAGACGCCGATGTCGGTCAGCAGGCGGAGCCCGGGGTCGTCAGGCCGGTCCTGGATCGCGATGAAGCCCTCGCTGGCGGGGTAGAGCTCTAGGCGGTGCGGGATGTCCGCGCCCCCCGCATCTCCGGACCAGAGGCGCCGGATGCGGGGCTCGAAGGGGGTGTACTTCACCCCGCCGTGCACGAACAGCTCGAGGTTGGGCCAGACCTGGCGGATCGAATCGGCGGGGCGGCCCTCGCTCCGGGCCAGCTCGAGCACGCGCTCCATCAGCACCACCGTCCAGGAGGGCATGCCGCTGAGCATGCGCACGTCGAGCGCCACGACCGCCCGGGCCATCGCCTCGATCTTGCTGGGCCAGTGCGACATCAGCGCGATCCGCGGGCCCGGGGCGTAGATGCGCGAGATGGGCCAGCGGATGAGCGGCGTCACGATCCCCGAGAGGTCGCCCGTGCGGATCCCCCGCGAACTCTCGGTCAGGTCCGTCGAGCCGCCCAGGAACAGGCACAGGCCCGACATCAGACGGGGGAGCGAGACGCCCAGGCGCGTGGCGTGGGCGAAGATGTCGAGGGAGGCCCGGAAGTTCGAGCGAAGCATCTCGCGCGAGACTGGGATGTACTTGTCGCCCGCGGTGGTCCCGGAGGTCTGGGCGAAATCCCGGACCAGGCCCGGCCAGAGCACGTCGGGCTCGGCGTTCTCGCGCATGCGCGCGATCGCGGTCCGGAAGGCGTAGTAGTCCGCGGCGGGCACCGCCCGCCGGTATGCCTCGGCGAGCTCGGCCTCCGGAAGCCGCGCGAGCCTGGCAAAGCCGTGGGATCGCCCGAACTCGGTCCCGGCGGCCCGATTCAGGAGCCCGCGAAGCTGGCGGCGCTGGATGGACGCGGTGTGCCGGGCCCAGTAGGCCGTGTCGCCCAGCAGGCGCGCCCGCCGCAGCGTCCGGGCCCGAAGGCCCACGCCGATCAGCGCGGTCCAGCGGACGGGGCGCCCGGGGACGTCCCCGGCGCCGGCCTCCCGGCCCAGCACCGCCCTGGTCACGCTCAGGCCCGCCCCGCGCCGGCCAGCCCGGCCGCGAAGCCGAGCAACGCCTCGGCGAACTGGTCCGGGCGCTCGATCATCGGGGCGTGACCGCAGCGGTCGAGCCACACCAGCCGCGATCCCCGGATCATCCGGTTGAAGTCTTCGGCGGCCTCGGGGGGAGTGACGATGTCCTGGCGTCCCCACAGGATGAGCGTGGGACGGTCGATCTGGGCGATGCGGTCGCCCAGGTGATCACGCCGCGCCGAGCGCGAGAGCTTGACCATCGCCCGCGCGCCCCCCCGGTCGGAGAGCTCGCGGTGCGCCCGGTCGATGTCCGCCGGACGCATGTTGCTGTGGTCGTGGAAGAGCTCGCCGATCTTCCGCGTGAGCCACTCCCGGCTGGGCCGGACCTGGATGTCGGAGACCATCGATTTCTCGATCAGGCCCGAAGCCCCGGCCAGCACCAGCCCCCGGCAGAGCTCGGGCGTCTCCAGGGCGATCCGCAGGGCGACGTGGCCGCCGAACGAGTTGCCCACCAGCACCGCGGGCTCACCAACGTGCTCGCGCAGGAACTGCATGGTCAGGCGGGTCACCCCGTGGATGGAGCAGTCCTCGCCGCGCAGCCGGAGCAGGGGGAGCTCGAACATGACGCAGCGGGTGCGGTGGCAGACGCGCTCGACCACGCCCTCCCAGTGCTCGTTGAGCCCGACCAGGCCGTGCAGGAAGACCACCGGCAGGCCCGAGCCGACCTCCACCACCGTGGCCCGGACATCAGCCGAGGCCGGGCCCGGGGTCCAGGTCGTGGTCCTGGCTTCGTGGTGTCGGCTGAGCCCCGCGAGCGGGCTCGTCGGCAGAACCGTCAAAAGTCGCCCTCCGGTTCGTGGCCCAGGGCCTGATAGTACCGGGCTTGCCCGGGCGATGCGCGGTCGCCCCCCGGCGAGCGGGCGGCCCCCGAACAGGCGTCCGCCCGGGTTGACCGGCGCGTCAGCGCGCCCCGGCGGCGGCCCCGAAGGCCCGTCCGACCGTGCCCTTGAGTTCCCCAAAGAGCACCGTCCGGGTCCGCTGGTCGTCGATCGTTCCCGTGAACTCCAGCACCACCGCGTCGCTCTGCACGGCGCGGAGCAGCCGGTCCGCGTCCGCCCCGAGCGGCAGGCCCGAGCCCTTGAGCGGGCGAGCCTTCCCCATCGCGATCCCGCGGATCGGGCTCTGCGAGAGGGCCCAGACGTTCTCCATGGTTCCCGAGGCGATCACGTCCGCCCCGCGATGGAAGTACTCCAGCCGCGTCAGGTGAAGATTGTCCCCCTCCAGGCGGAAGCTGGCCTGCCCCCTGCCCCCCTGGTCGGCTCGCGAAGCGCCTGCCCCGAGCAGGCCGTACAGGTCGGAGAGGATCGGGATCTCGCCCAGGTCGGCCTCGCGCAGCGCGACCTGACCCTCGCCGAACGCTCGGCGGGGCTGGTAGACATAGGCGCCGGCACGGAAGCGCCCGCTCAGCAGGCCCGCCACCGGCCGGGCTTCGGGATCGATGGTGTGGACGATCTGGCCGATCTCGACGTCCGTCAGCCCCACGTTGGCGAAGATGAACGGCTTGTGCTCGTGCCAGCTCAGGCGGCCCCACAGGTCCAGCGTCCCCCCGGCCACCCCCACCGCCGAGTCGTCCAGCACGAGCCGGCCCGGCCCCGCGTAGAGCGTCAGGTGCGCGTCGGCGAGCTCGAGCCGGCCGGCGCGGGCGTCGCGCGGCGCCAGGTCGACGCGCACACGCAGCGGCTCGAGCGCTCGCGGGCTGTCGGCGGGCCCGACATCGATCGACCCATTGACGATCCCCCGGAGCTGGTCCTGCCCGGGAACCCAGCCCGCGAAGCGCGACAGGTCCAGGGCGTCGGCGTGGAGCAAGGCGGTCGAGGCCGTCCAGTTGTCCAGCGGGACGGTGGCCCGGCCGGAGAGGGTTCCGCCGGCGAGCTCCGCGCGGACGTGGTCGGCGTTGATCGTGCGCCCCGCCAGCCCCGCCTGGACGTCCAGCCGCCCGAGGGGCTCCTCGCGCACCGAGACGTCCAGCCCGAGGCTCACCGGGCCGCTAGCGGAGCGGCCGCGCAGGTCGATGTCGAGGTCGACCGCGCCGTCGAGCAGGAGCCCGACGCGCGTGCCCTCGATTGCCAGCGGCCAGTCGCGGCTCTCGAGCACCACCACGAGGCGGTGCGGAGTGCGCACCGCGAAGCCGAGCGAGCCGGTCACGGCCCCGCCCCCTCGGGTGAGGGTAAGGTTGCTGAGATCGACGCGACCGGCCGCGGCCCGGACGCGCGCGGTCCCCGCCTCGATGCCGTACCCCGCCGCGGTCGTCTCCCCCACGCGGACCGCCCCATCGACCTCGAGCTTGTCGGGGTCCAGGTCCGGGAGGCGCAGGCCCACGTCGGCCCACATGGCCCCGGCCACGTCGAGCGGGGCCCCCGCGACCCCCACAAGCCGGTCGAGCGGCACCTCCTCGGCCACCACGCTGGCCTGGGCCGCCTCTACGTCGGGGTCGTACCCGGCCCGCAGCCGCCAGCGCCCGCCCAGCAGCGCGAAGGGCTCGGTCGCGACGTCGGTCGCCCAGCGCGCGCCCACGCGCCCGTCGAAGGGAATGTCCAGGTTCTCGACCGCCGCCTCGCCGGCGCGCACGCGCCGCCCGAGCACGGCCCCGCTGACCTCGAGCGCGACGGGCTCGATACTCCCCACGACCTCGACCTGCGCCTCCCAGTCGCCGGTGACCGGCGCCCGCTCGGGCGCTTCTTCCTCGCGCGCGAGCTCGGGTCCCGGCTCGGCGGGGCCCGGGTCGGGCGGCGCGGCCTGGAGCAGGCGAACCGACGCGAAGGTGCGCAGTGGCTCGACCCGACCCGGGAAGTACGACCCTTCCGCCTCGGCCTCCCAGGTCGCCGCCCTCGCCACGACCTGCGAGAAGTCCAGGTGGTCGGCGTCGCCGGAGAGCAAGGCGGCCAGATCGATCGGCCCGGCGCCCAGGCGGGGGACCTCCCACCGCTGGGTCGAGAAGTCGATCAGGAACTCGCGGGTGCTGAGGTTCGCCGCCCCCACGGCGCGCGTGCCGCTCGCGTGCGGGAGAACCAGGCTGGTCAGCCGCACCACGGGCCACTCCAGGCGCGACGTGGCGCCCAGGCCGCCCAGGTCGATCGGCCCGGCCTCGTCACTGACGATGAGGATCGGGAACCGCAGCGAGGCCGAGATCTGCCGCCAGTCCGGACCGTCGACCTCGAGAGCGGACTCCAGGGCCCACTCGCGCCCGGCGGCGGCGCCGAGGCTGCGGAGGTTCCCGCGGAGGGAGAGGTCGCGGTCGCGCGGCATCGCCAGGATTACCTCGGCGCTCCCGCTGTGGGTGCCGGGGGCTTCGGCCGGTGTCGTGCCTCCCAGCCCGGGCGCCGGTCCGCCCGGTTCGCGTGCGCCCGATTCAGCGAGGGCCGTGCCGGCCGGTCCGAGGGTACCGGTCCACTCGGCGCGCAGCGAGCCTTCGGCGACCGTGGCATCCCAGGCGCCGCTGGCGATGATCGCCGCGCCCAGGGCGCTGGCCCGCAGGTCCGTGGCCGTCACGTCCGGGCCGTCAACGCTGATCGCTCCGCTGGTGACCGCGACCGGCCCGGCGGGGCCGAGCTCGAGGGTCACGCCCCGGGGAGCCAGCTCGATGACACTGCCGGAGGCCGCCAGTCCCAGCTCTCCCGAGACCGGCAGGCCGGCGACGCTGCTCCCCTCCAGCCAGGCCGTGCCCACGAGGCCCTCGGGACCGGCGGCGCCCCACCAGCGCCCGGCCAGTGTGGCCTCGGGGGCCGCCGGGAGGAAGGGGGCGAGCAGCGCGTCCAGCCGCGGCAGCATCAGCTCGACGCGGTGTTCCCAGTCGCCACCCGGGACCAGCCGGCCGTGTGCCGCCTGACCGTCCCTCAGGGTCGCCCGGAATGCCCAGGCCGCCTCGCCCTCCGGACCGCCGCGAAACTCCAAGGGAGTCGTGAGCACGGTCCGGCCGTCGGCTACGGCGGTCACCACCCCGCCCGCCACCTCGATCCGCGGCAGCCCGCCCCCGCCTCCGCCCGGGCTGGGGCGCTTGGCTTCCTGGGTGCGCCGGATGGTCTGGATGGCCGCGACGAGGTTCCACACGCCGGCCTCGTCGCGCCGCAGCGTGACCTCCGGGCGATCGATGGCGACGCGCTGGATGCCGATGTCCAGCCCCAGCAGCAGACCGGGCAGGTTCCGGTGCTCCACCTCCAGGCTCGGGGCCAGCACCAGCGGGGCGTTCTCGAGAGCCAGCCCCAGGCTCACTCCGCCCAGGCGTGTGCCGCTGAACCACGTCGTGCGCACCTCGGCGGCGTCGACGCGCAGCCCGGTCTCGAGGCGCAACTGCTTGAGCACCATCTGCTTGGGGTAGTCGCTCCAGAGCACGAGCTGCACGAGCACCACCGCCAGAACCAGCAGCAGGGCGACCGCGATCAGGCCCCGCACGACCCAGCGGCGCACGCGTCGGCCCCGGGGCGGCGCGTTCATGGCGGCGGCGCCGTCCCCGCGGGCACCGGCTCGGGCTCCGGGGCGTCCTTGACCTTCGGCTCCTCGGGCTCGGTCGTCACGATGTCGCCGCTGGTGCGCGGGCCCCATCCGAAGAACCACCAGTCGTCGCGGAAGGTGCGGCCGACATAGGGACCGCTGCTCCCGACAACCTCGCCCGTCTCGCGCCAGTACGCCACGTACGCCACCGACGCCACGCCCTTCTGGTAAGTGTTCTTCAGCAGCGCCAGCTCCGGGGTCGAGAGCGGGGGGCTGGTGGGGGTCGCCCCAGCGCCGCTCGGGCCGGCGGCCCCGAGCGTGAGCGAGGGCACGCCGAGCAGGAAGTCGTAGCGGTCGATGCCGACCCCGCCGCTGCGGACCTCGAAGACGATGTCCGACTGCTCGCGCTCGGGAACGAGCTGCACCCCGGCCAGCAGCAGCCGGGCGCGCAGCTCACCGAGCACGAACGCCTGCTCGCTGGCCGCGAAGTACTGGATGTCCACCCAGACGCGCCGCCCGCGGAGCGTCTGGAACGCGAGCTGACCCACGGCCTTCTCGGCCGCCTGCGAGAGCAGAAACTGTTCCGTGGCGGTCCGGGCCGGGTCCGTCACGCGGATCGAGGCGCAGCCGGCGACGCTGAGCCACAGACCCAGGAGCGCCGCCGCGGCCACCTTCCAGGCCACCCCTCGGGGTGGCTCTCTCGGTGGGCTGGGCGGGATTCCGGCACGGCGCCTGGCAGCACCCACGACGACCGGCGCCGGGATTGGCCCTGACCGCGGGTTGGTCTGCCTGGGAACGCTCATAGGGCTTGCCGGGCGCGGCCAAGCCGCACGGCGGGGGGCCGCTAGGCCATCTTGCACCGGGGCCGTGCGACCGTCGAGGGGATGGACCGGCCGTGACACAACAATGGGGTGGTCGGATAGGGGGGTGGTGGCCAACCGATGGGCCGGGCGGGGTCGGCGGAATGGGAAATGGGCGGAAGCCACGGGGACGAAGAGGGGATGGCAAAGCGGTGGCCCGGACCGCGCGCGCTGTGCGATGGCTGCATGCCGTGCGGAGGCGTCAACCGTGGGCGCCACGCGCGGCGAGATGGGTGACCGTGCGTGTTCGAGCGACGCGTTTGACGCCGGGGTCGGGCCGGCCACAATTGCGGGCTCGGCACCCGGAGAGGTGGCAGAGTGGTTGAATGCGCCGGTCTCGAAAACCGGTATGGCGCTCGTCGTCATCGGGAGTTCGAATCTCCCCCTCTCCGCTTTCTGAATGCCGTGCCCCGCGGCGGGGGCGTTCGCGTTGTGGCTCGTGCCGGGAGTGACGTCCTGGTTCGGCGACCAGGTCACGAGGGGGCCAGCCAGGCGACCACAAAGCTGAGCAGGCACAGCGCCCCCATTGGCGTTCAGCAGTGTTCGGACGAACCGGGGTCGTCGCGAGTGATCGCACCGAGCGGTATCCGGTGCCGGGAACGCCGCCGCCGCGCACGCGCGGATGATGTGCCATGAGGCCGGACCGACGGCGGACCTGCGGGAGCGCGGGCCCTGAGCGAGTCCGCCGTGCTCACGGGCACCCGCCGCTCACCGCCTGGAACCAGGCCGAGAGAAACGCGCTGAGGTCGCCGGCGCGGACCGTGCCGGAGTAGTCAAAGTCCGCGATGGTCGTGCCGGCCGCCAGGTCCTGGAACCAGGCTGCGAGGAACCCGGTGATGTCCGCGGTATTCACCGTGCCGAGTTGTCCCAATCGCCCGCGCACGAGCTGCGCTGGAACTCGTGCGCCCCGGCATCGGCTAACCCCAGGTCAGGCCTCGCCGGGTCGGGCTCTCCGGTGTCCGGTGTCGCGGTGTCGTCGCGGAAGCGCGCAAAGCCCGTGAGATCGGTCAAAGCTTCCGGCGAAAGGGCCGCGTTGCTGGAGGCGTCGATGCCCGGCGAGGCGCGCCGCAGGCGAAGATCCCCGTAGTCGTTGTCCTGGGACGGGATGGGATTGAGAAAGAAAGGTGGATAGATGATCCATTGGCCGTCCGGGCCGGCGTCGGGCGGCCGGATGAACGATTGGATCGCGTCGAGGTTTCCCTCGCCCGGGTAGCCCCCCTGCACCAGCGAGTGTGAGACGCTCGCCCCGGCTCCCTGGATCTCCAGCGCCGAGCAGAAGGGCTGCGGCCAGAACGAGAGACCTTGGCCGAGAATCGAGTTGGTCACGATGGCCTGTCCGTCGCCCGAGGTGTGGAGGGTCATTCCCTGGCAGCCGGTGTTGTTCGTGAAGGTGCAGTTGATGAGCCAGGCCGTGCCCGAGTCGCCGACCGCGACGGCCCCTCCGAAGCCCCATTGGGCGCTGTTCCCAACAAACTCGCAGCTCTCAAATCGTGCCGAGGCATGGGAGACATACACGGCGCCCCCCTCGTTCGCGATGTTGGCAATGAACCGGCACCGCCGGACCACCGGGCCGTGCGCTGCAGCCTGGTCCGGGTCCGTGTTGCCGACGCGCATGCCGCCGCCGGCGAGGGTTCGGCCGCCGACCAATGTGAACCCTTCAAGCACAGTGCCCGGCCCCTCGCCGGCGTAGCACCGCACCACCTCTCTTCCCGGCCCCCAAACGAACGGGAATGAGGCGATGATGGTAACGTAGGGGCCGCCGGTGCTGCGGAGCGTGACGGCCTTGCCCCGGAAATCGATCGGAGCGTACTCGCCCGGCGCGACCTCGATCACGGAGCCGCACAGCGCGGCGTCGATCGCCTGCTGGATCTGCGGGAAGTCGGCGGGAACCTGAATGAAAGCCAGCGCTGGCTGGCACAGATCCGCGATCAGGTCGCGGTTGCAATCGGCGAGCAGGCCTGCGCCAATCTCGCAGAGATCGGGTGTCCCGTTGCCGTTGCAGTCTCCCCCGGGCTGGCATACGTCGGGGATCAGGTCCCCGTTGCAGTCGAGGGCTCCGTCGTGGACTTCGTCCGCGTCGTGGTTCCCATCGCCATCGCAGTCAACCCAGCCGGCGAGCGTCGGGGTGTTGGGTTCAGACTCGTACGCGTAGTCGAGCAGCGTGTGCGCGACCGCGCCCGTGTAGCCCAGCCTGACCCAGCCGTAATGGGAATGCCCGTTCAGATCGAGCCGCAGTCCGACGATGCCGCCCCCCATGAAAGGACCCCACAGCGGTGAGCCCGCACCACCGCGAATGACGAATGCTGCCGGGCTCGTCGGCGATCCCGGACCGACCAGGGTGCCGGGCGGGAGCGGCAATGCCCACGGGTTTCCGGGCGCTTCGAGGGGCACAAAGGAGAACACGCCCCCGCTCCCGGAGCACGCGACGCTCAACCCGCAGCCCGCGGCACAGTCGTCAGTGCCACTGAACGTCACATCCGGGATCCCGTCCCCGTTGAAGTCTACCGGGCCCCAGATCGCTTCATCGGGCGGATTGACATAGACGACGTCCGCCCGGGCGCACCGGGGAGCCGCGATCAGCACCGAGGCCGCCAGCAGGAGCAGGACAGGGAAGCGGTGAGCTTGTGACAAGAGCAAGCGAACCTCCCTTATTCGTTCCTTGGCGCTCCGAGTCGCCCCGAGGGGGTGATCGAGGGCGCTCATGGGCACCCGCCGCTCACCGCCTGGAACCAGGCCGAGAGGAACGCGCTGATGTCCCCGGTGGTGATCGAGCTGTCCCCGTTGAAATCCGCCGGGCACGTGGCGGGCGGCTGGCGCTCCCTCGCCCCCATGTCCACCACGGGGCCCGGACCCTGGCCCGTGTTCGGGGCCTGGGGGTCGTCCACGAAGCGCGGCTCCCCGCCCAGGTCGATGGGCAGGGACTCCGAGGTGTTCAGGTCGTTGTCGAGGTCGAGGGTGTCCGCGGGCGCCATGGCATTGTCCCCCGCGTCGATGCACGGCGAGCCGGGGCCCGGGCGATAGTCGCTGGGCGACCCGCCGGGCGCGAAACTCGGGTCGGCG
>DASPKO010000246.1:0-10104 GCA_035628055.1 Phycisphaerales bacterium | reverse complement strand
CTCGCGGATGAGGGCCGCGACGCGGGCGGACTGATCCATGCGATGCGAGTCTACGGGCGGGAGAGGTCTCGGGCGGCCGGGCGTCGTTGAGGAGCACCCCGGCGCGGGGACGGGCTCCCGAGCGCGTGTCGGGCGCGGCCTAGCGGGCGAGCTCCTCCTCAAAGATCCTTAGCGCCGCGTCGGCGTCGGCGGCGCTCGGGCGGACCGGGGCGAGAGCGTGGCTCGGCACGGCGCGGGCCGGGAACTCGGCTGCCAACTCCGGGCGCAGGGCGAGCACCCGCGAGTCCTCGACCAGCAGACGCTCGACCTCGGGACCCAGGAGGAACTCGGCGAGGGCGGCCGCGCCCTGCCGGTCGGGACCGCCAGCGACGAGGGCGACGGTGTTGTAGATGAGGATCGTCCCGAGGGCGGGGACGGGCCCGCCCCCGGCGCCGGGCGCCTCGAAGAGCGCCTCGACGGGCCACCCGTTGGCCTTGCCGGCGGCGACGTCGTCGGTGTCGGTCAGCCCCGCGTAGACCTCGCCGGAGGCGACCGCGCGGACCACGGACATGTTGCCGTCGTAGAGCCGGACGCCGGCGCCGTTGAGCGCGCGCACCCAGGCTCGGAACGGCTCCGGGCCGGCGGCGGCGTAGAGCGCGGCCAGGTGGGTGCGCGTGGTGCCGAAGGCGGGACGGGCGATCCCGACGCGTCCGCGGAGCGCGGGGTCGGTTAGGGCGGCCGCGGAGCGCGGGGCGCGATCGGGGGCCAGGAGCGCCGTGTTGTAGACGATGACGCGGGCCCGGGGGGCGAAGCGGGCGTAGCGCGGGCTGGGCTGGAGCACCTCGCCGGACCGGCCGAGCTCCCGCGTCAACGCCGCGGCGGTTTCGAACCGATGCTCGGCCAGGATTCCGGCGGCGGCGAGCTGGGTCGTGCCGAGCTCCTCGCTCGACCACCAGACGTCGGCGCGGGGACGGCCCCTCTCGGCGATCAGACGCTGGACCAAGCCGGTGGTCTTGGTGGCCTCGGTGTCGCCGACCCAGCGGACCGTGCGCCCGGTGCGCCGCTCGAAGAGTTCCAGGACGGGGCGGACGGCTTCGGCGTCGGCGCTCGTGTACAGGACGATCGGCGCCCGGGCGGGCGCCCCGCGCCTGCCGGGATCGCGGGCAAACACGAGGAGCGCGGCCGCGAGGGCCGCGAGCGTCCCGACCGCGACCGCCGCCCCGATCCGTCGTCGCGCTGCGATGAATGGGTGTGCCATGGCTGCTCGCTGCGCGGGCCGGCGGGGCCGGGGACCGGCCGTCCCCGGGGGCGCGACACCGCCGGCGGGGGCGACCCGCTAATCTTTGGACCCCATGGCCCGTGTGCGGCGGATCACGATGAGCGACCCGCTGTACGCGCAAGAGGTCGCGCTGCGCGAGGCGGTGCTGCTGGGCCCGATCGGCATGGACATGGCGGCGCTCGAGGCCGAGTTCCCGGGATACGAGCGCCGCTTCGAGCACTTCGTCGCGGTCCTCGACCACCCCTCGGGCCCGCGTGTGGTTGGGTGTGTCACGCTCCTGGCCGACCATCCCGTGCCGGGGACGGGCAAGCTCATGCAGATGTGCGTGGACCGGCAGCGGCAGGGGGAGGGGATCGGGCGGCGGCTCGTGGCCGCGCTGGAGCGCCGCGCCTTCGGAGAGCTCGGGCTGACCGGCCTCTACTGCCACGCGCAGCTCCCGGCGTGCGGCTTCTACGAGAAGCTGGGATGGTCGTACGAGGGGGACGTGTTCGACGAGGGGGGTGTGCCCCACCGCAAGATGTCGTTCCGGCCCGATCCGGACGGGGTTTAGGCGGGACGAGTGGATCGCAGGCCTCGCGGGCCACGGCCATGAGAGTCGGGAAAGACCCGGAATTGGTGAAGGGTGGTTTCCCGACGCCCGATATCTTCCCACGGAGAGTCGAGCGTTGGAGACCAGGCCATGCCCGTCCAGCTCAACCGCCGGCAGTTCGCCCGCTACCGCGTCGAACCGATGTACACGCGGGTCCTCCTCCGGCCGGAGGGGGCCGAGGACTTCGACATCGAGGGCCATGCCTACGACATCTCGGAGGGTGGCGTGCGCTTCGAGGCGGATCGGACCCTGCTCCCCGGAACGAAGGTCGCGATGCGGCTGGAGCTTTCGCCGGCCGCTCCCGAGGCCGATGGTGCCCGCGAGCTCATCGAGGTCCTGGCGACGATCGTCTGGGTGGAGGATGAGGACGACCCGCCGCCGGTGCGCACCGCGGCGGTGATCACCGGCTTTGCGGGGGCGGTGGACCGCGAGCGGCTCCGGTCGGCCTGCGCCGCGGGGCGGCTGCGGCTGGCGGCGTAAGCCCGCCCACGGTGGCCGGCGTCGGGTTTGCCGACGGCGGGACGGTCGGCTCTATGCTGCGCCCGGGATGACCCCCACACCCCCACGGTCCGGCCGAACCCGCCTGCGCGTGCGCTACAGCGAGTGTGACCCGATGGGCGTCGCCCACCACGGGGCGTACGTCCCATGGCTGGAGATCGGACGGACGGAGCTGCTCCGCGCCGGTGGCACGGCCTATGCGCAGGTGGAGCGCGGGGGTGTGCTCCTGATGGTGGTCGCGCTGGGCGTGCGCTACCGGCGCCCGGCGCTGTACGACGACCTGCTGGAGGTCCGCACCGATGTGGTGGGGGGCGGGCGGGTCAAGATCGAGCACGCCTACGAGCTGGTGCTGGTCGAGGACGGGGCGGGCGGCGCGCGCGGGGAGCGCCCGCCCGGGCAGGTGCTGGCGACCGGCACCACGACGCTCGCGTGCGTGCGCCGCGATGGCCGGCCCGCCCCGCTCCCGGACTGGCTGGTGCTCGGGGCGGCGACGCGGGACGCGGGCCCGGAAGCGGGATCGAACGAGGCCGCGGGGAGGCCCCGAAGGGTTTGACGGGCTCGCGGCGCTGGGCCTACCTTGTGCAATGGGAGACGACAACGGCGTGCCGGGGTCGGCGGGCCCGGCCCGGGTGAGGACGGCCGGGGGAGCCGCTGCCCCGCGCGGGCTTTCCGAGACCGGCGTTCCCGACCCGGGCGAGTCCAAGATCGTGTGCGAGGGGATCACGTTCGACGACGTGCTGCTGATCCCGCGCGCCAGCGAGATCATGCCGGCGGACGCGGACACCGCCTCGCGGTTCAGCCGCGGCATCGCGGTGAAGGTGCCGCTGGTCTCGGCCCCGATGGACACGGTGACCGAGTCGGCGCTGGCGATCGCGCTGGCGCAGGAGGGGGGTCTGGGCGTCATCCACCGGAACCTGGCGCCCGAGGCGCAGGCGCGCGAGGTGTCGAAGGTGAAGCGCACCGCCAACGGGGTGATCTTCGACCCGATCACGGTGGGGCCGGAGACGCCGGTGGGGCAGGTGCGCGAGCTGATGCGCACGCACCACGTCTCGGGCTTTCCGGTGACGGACGACGGTGCGGCGACGCTGCGTTCGAAGGGGACGGTGCTGGGGATCATCACGCGCCGGGACCTGAAGTTCGTGGAGGACCAGGCGACACCGGTGGGCCGGGTGATGACGCGGACGGGGCTGATCACGGCCCCGCCCGGCACGACGCTGGAGGAGGCGCAGGGGATTCTCAACCGGAACAAGGTCGAGAAGCTGCTGCTGATCGACGGGGCGGGCCGGCTGGCGGGGATGGTGACGCAGCGCGACATCGACCGGATGTTCGAGTTCCCGCGGGCGAACACCGACGCGCGTGGGCGGCTGGTCTGCGGGGCGGCGTGCGGGGTGGACCAGTACGAGCGGGTCGAGGCGCTGCTGGCGGCGGGGGCGGACGTGATCGTGGTGGACGCCTCGCACGGGCACTCGGCCAACGTCCTGCGGACCGTGCGCACCATCAAGCAGAAGTACGGCGCCGAGGTGGTGGCGGGGAACGTGGCGACCGCGGAGGCGGCGCGCGACCTGGTCCGGGCCGGGGCGGACGGCATCAAGGCGGGGATCGGGCCGGGATCGATCTGCACGACCCGGGTGGTGACGGGCGTGGGGGTGCCGCAGGTGACGGCGATCTTCAACGCGGTGCGGGGCGTGCGCGCCGCGGGGGCCGCGGAGCAGGTGCCGGTGATCGCCGACGGCGGGGTGCGGCAGTCGGGGGACATCGCCAAGGCGATCGCCGCCGGGGCTCACTGCGTGATGCTGGGCTCGCTCTTTGCGGGGCTGGACGAGTCGCCCGGGGAGCTGGTGATCAGCCAGGGACGGCGTTACAAGAGCTACCGGGGGATGGGCTCGGAGGGGGCGATGAGCGCCGGCTCGGCCGACCGGTACGGGCAGGGGCTGGACGGCCGGCGGACGCTCAAGTTCGTGCCCGAGGGGATCGAGGGCCTGGTTCCGTATCGGGGCCCGCTGGCGGAGTTCATCTTCCAGCTCGTCGGCGGGCTGCGGGCCTCGATGGGCTACTGCGGGTGCGCGAACCTGGAGGAGTTCCGGGCGCAGACGCGGTTCTGCCGGGTGACCAGCGCGAGCATGGTGGAGAGCCACCCGCACGACATCAAGATCACCCGCGAGGCGCCCAACTACACCGTGGACGTGCGCGACCGGGAGTGAGAATGCCGAGGTGGGGTCAGCCGCTCCGGGCCCGGGCGTCGAGGCAGATGACCTCGTAGAGGATGTGGGCGGCCAGGAGGGCCGTGATCCCGGCGACGTCGCGGTCGGGGAGGACCTCGACGACGTCCGCGCCGGCGATCGGGACGCCGGCGAAGCGGCGGAGGAGGGCCAGGGCCTCCGCGGAGCTGAGCCCGCCGACGCTGGGCGTGCCCGTGCCGGGGGCGAACGCGGGGTCGACGACGTCGATGTCGAACGAGATGTAGGCGGGCAGGCCCCGCTGGCGGAGCTGGCCCGCGAAGGCCTCGATCGCGCCCGCGCCGGCGGGCGCGCGGAGCTGGTCGGCGGTGACGATGGTGACGCCGCGGTCCGCGGCGAACTTCAGGTCGTCGGGCGTGTTGAGGGGCCCCTTGACGCCGAGAGAGACCATGAGCGCGGGGTTGACCAGGCCCGCGGTGATGGCGCGGAAGAAGGGGGAGGCGTGCCCCCACGACTCGCCCCAGACCGACTCGACGGTGTCGAGGTGCGAGTCGAAATGCAGCAGCGCCAGCCCGCCGGCGGGGCGGCCGAGGCGCTCGAAGGTGGCGGCAATGTTGGCGTAGGCGATGGAGTGGTCGCCCCCGACGGCGAGCAGGCGCGTGGTCGCGGGATCGCCCAGGGCGCGCGCAAAGTCCAGCACGGTGCGGGCGTTCTGCTCCGGGCTGTAGGTGGACACCGGGGCGTCCCCGGCGTCGGCGAGGGAGAAGAGCTGGGTGGGGTCGAGCCCGTGGGCCAGCGAGAACCGCTTGACGTACTGCGACTCCAGGCGGACGGCCCGCGGGCCGAAGCGGGCCCCGGGGCGGTAGGTGACCCCCGAGTCGAAGGGCACGCCATAGATGGCCCAGTCGACCGGGCAGTTCTCGGGCGCGACCTGGGAGAGCAGCGGGTACCGGCAGAAGGTCGGGATGCCCGCGAAGCGCGGGGTGACGCGGGCGTCGGGGAGCACGGTGGACCTGCCCATCGGCGCGAGTCTATCGGCCGGCGCGGCCCGGCGGGGACTCTCAGCGGCGGCGGATGAGCCGCCGGGCGGAGAGCACGGCCGACTTGGCCGGGCCCTGCAGCCCGGACCGCTTGAGAACGCGGTTGAGCTTGTCGGCCAGGCGGTAGCGGAGGTTCTCGTCGATCAGGCGTCGGGCGGCCTGGGCGAGGTGCGCCTCGGGGTCGCCGGCGGCGAAGCCGTTGAGCCGCGCCCCGAGGTGCGCGTGCTCCTGCTCCCAGTGCGCCGCCAGGGCCTTGGCGGCCTCGGCCTCGGCGAGCTGGGCGCGCAGGGCCAGGTCGGGGCGCGAGGGCAGGGTGGGATGCTGGGCGATGAGATAGGCCCGCAGGGCGTGATGCCGGGGCGTGGCCTCCGCGCGGATGAGCGAGCCGGGACGCAGACGGTAATAGAGGAGGAACTCCGGGATGGCGACGCCGCGGCGCCCGCGCTCGGCGAGCCGGCACCAGAAGTCCCAGTCCTCGAAGCTGGTCAGCCACTCGTCGTAGCCGCCGGCCTGCTTCCAGGCCTCGCGGGCGACGATCGAGCCGCCGCCGGGGCCCGCGATGTTGTGCAGGAGGAGCAGGTCGGGATCGATGGCGAGGGGGACGTACCCGGAGCGGGCCTCCTCGGGCTCGTCGCAGAAGCTGGTGAACATCGGGCTGACCGAGGCGAGCCCGGGCTGCCGGCGGATGGCCGAGAGCAAAGTCTGGGCCCAGGTGGGATGAGCGATGTCGTCGGCGTCGATGGGCAGGACGAAGTCGCCGCGCGCGGCCTCGAATCCGGCGTTGCGCGCCGACCCCAGGCCCCCGTTGCGCTTGGCGATGACGCGGTAGCCCCGGGAGCGGAGATCGTCGAGGAGCGCCAGCGAGTCGGGCTCGGTGGAGCCGTCGTCGACGATGAGGAGTTCGAAGTCGCGGTAGGTCTGGCGCGAGAGCGAGGCGAGGGTCTCCGGGAGATAGCGGCCGAGGTTGTAGAACGGGACGATCACCGAGAGCTCCGGGCGGTCGGGGCTGGCGGGGCGCGGGCGGGCCCGGCGGGCGGCCTGGCGGGCCCGCTCGAGGATGGCGGGGCGGTGGCGCTCAACGAGCTCGACGAGGCGCGCCGCGATCGGGCCCGCGCCGCAGAGCTGGCGGGCGCGGATCGGGGCCAGGGCGCGGCAGGTCTGGCGGAGGGGCGCGTCGCAGAGCGCCTTCTCGAGCATCACGCCCAGGGAATCGTTATCGCCGGCCTTGAAGGTGAGCCCGCTGACCCCGTGGGAGACGATCTCGCCGAGGCCCCCAGCGTCCGAGGTGACCACGACGGCCCCGGCGGCCATGGCCTCGACGCAGGCCATGGAGAAGCTCTCCCAGCGTGAGGGGAAGCAGCAGACCGCGGCGTGGCGGATCTCCGCGAGCAGCTCGGCGCGCGGGCGCGGCCCGGGGAACTCGAAGCGGTCCGCCCCGGGACCGCTGGCGGCGAGGCGGAGCAGGTGCTCGCGCATGGAGCGGCCGAAGGGGCCGGTCTCGGTGTCACCGCCGATGAAGACGAAGCGCACCTCGTGCCCGCGCTCCAGGACCCAGCCGCCAGCGCGCACGAGCTCGACGACGCCCTTGATGAGCTGGAGGCGCCCGAAGTAGAGGATTGTCTTGCGGCCCGGCTCGGTGACCGGGTCGATCCCCGTCTCGGGGCACTGGGCCTGCACGGCGTCCACGTCGAGCGGGAGGGGGAGGACCTCGCGCGGCAGATCCGCGGGGCTGGGCGCGGGCTGGGGGAGATCCGCCAGGGCGCGCTCGAGCATCGCGCGGCTGGCGGAGAGCACGAGGTCCGCCTCGGCGACCGAGCCGCGCTCCATGTGCCCGGCGTGGGCGACCTCCAGGTTGACCACCGCGGTGCGGTCGAACTCCCGGGCCACGTACAGCGGGGTGTGGAGACGCACGCCCAGCACGGTTTCGGCGAACTCGCCGAGCGCGCGCTTGGCGCGGAGTGAGAAGTACCCCTCGCCGAGGTACTCGGGGAACTCGACGTAGTCGAAGCGGTGCCGGGCGCTCAGCTCGCGCAGGGCGGTGTAGACCGCCATGGAGTAGCGCGAGGCCTCGGAGAAATGGGCCCCCGGGATGGAGGCGGGCCCGGTGTCAAGATCGACCGCGTGGAGGGTGGCCCCGGGCAGGGCCGAGCCTCCCCGTTCGCCCAGGCCGGGGAAGGGGCTGGTCAGGACATGGACCTGGTGGCCGGCGGCGACCAGGGCCCGGGAGAGCTCGGCGATGTAGGTCGAGATGCCGCCCCCGACGAAGGGCGGGACCTCACGGGAGACCAGGCAGATCCGCATTCGCGCGTGCGCTCCTCGTCGTTGGGGGCGTGGTGCCGAAGGCGAGGATAGGGGGCGCGCGGGCGTGGTCCCTGGCCGGTGCTGGTCCGGTTCGCCCCCGGGGTCGGCTGGCGCGGGAAAACATTCCGAACGGGCGGCCGGCGCCGGCCGAATACCCTGTGGAGGGACCGCCGCGCCCGGGCGGCCATGAACGATGGGGCGGGCGGCAGGGGCCCGGCCCGGGCGGGCAGCTCGGGCACCACGGGCACGACCAACGGTCACGAGGTCACAAGCATGGAACAGATTGCGCGGGTGCTTCGCGTGGCCGGGTGGCGGGTGCTGGCCGCTTCGTTCCTGCGCGCCCTGACCTGGTCGCTGGCGGCGGCGCTAGGGATTCTGATCGTCGCGCGCCTGGCGCAGCAACTGGCGGGCCTCGTCCTGCCCTGGGATGTGCTGGCCTGGGCGGTCCCCGCGGGGGCCGTGCTGGCGGCGGGCGCGTGGGTGCTGGCAACCCGCGAGGATCGCGTGGCGGTGGCCCGGCGCGTGGACGAGGGGGCGAATCTGCGCGAGGCCCTGAGCACGGCGCTCTGTGTGGTGGGGAGCGACGACCCGTGGGCCCGGCTCACCGTGCAATCCGCGTCGGACAAGGCGCGGGCCGTGAACGTGAGGCAGGCGGTGCCGATCCGAGCGCCGCGCTACTGGCAGACCCCGCTCGGCCTCGGCGCGGCCCTGGTGGCGGTCTGGTTCCTGGTGCCGGAGCTGGACCGCGGCGCCGGGGCGGACGCCAAGGAGCTCGACCAGGAGCAGCAGGCCCAGCTCGCGGAGGTGAGGGCGGCGGCGCAGGAGGCCCAGGCCAAGGCGCAGGAGATTGCCGCGAAGCTCGGCCTGGACGATGTCGGCAAGCCCGAGCCGGCCGAGGCCGACAGGCCCAAGGACCCGGACGCGGTGCGGCGCGCGGCGATGAAGCAGCTCACCTCGATCAAGGACCGGATCGCGGAGATCAAGCAGGGGGAGCCGGGGCAGAAGATGCAGAGCCTGGAGAAGAGCCTGGCGAAGCTGCCCACGCCGGACGGTCCGTTGGCGCCGCTGACGGCGGAGCTCTCGAAGGCGAACTTCAAGGGCGCGTCGGAGGAGCTGGCCAAGCTGATGAAGGAGGCGCAGTCCAACGCGATGAGCCCGGAGGACCGGGCCAAGCTCCAGGAGCAGCTCGGCGAGCTGGCGGCGAAGCTGGAGGAGCTGAGCCAGGAGCAGCAGGAGCGGCTCGCGGAGATGCTCAAGAAGGCGGGCCTGGAAGCGAAGCTGGCGGGGCTGAGCACGGAGGACCTCGAGAAGGCGATCGAGGCGGCCAAGGGGCTGAGCCCGGAGCAGCGGAAGGCGCTCCTCGAGGCGGCGATGGCCTGCAAGAGCGCCTGCAGCGCCTGCCAGAACATGGGCAAGTCGGCCGCGGCGATGGCGCGCTCGATGGGCCAGGAGGGCATGGGCGAGGAAGGGATGGCGGCGGCCGGCGAGATGCAGGGCGAGCTGGCGGAGCTCGAGCAGCTCGCGGCGGAGCTGGAGGCGGCGGATGCGGCCGGGGAGGAGACCGAGGGCCAGCTCGCGGCGCTCTCGAAGTTCGGAGAGGGGCAGTGCGAGGGGATGGGCGAGTGCGAGGGGGGGCTGTCGGCCAGCAACGGCCCGTTCCGCGAGGGGTTCAGCCGCAATCGCGGCTCGGGCTCGGGCGGCCCCGGGATCGGTGACGGGGGAGAGAGCGGCGTGGCGGAGGCGGAGGCGACGCTGACGAAGCGGCGCAGCAAGGTGGCGACACAGCAGGGCCCGATCATCTCGAGCCGCATGGTCCAGGGGGAGCAGATCAAGGGCGAGAGCGTCGCGCAGTTCGGCGAGGTGACGGCGGCCGCCGAGCAGGAGGCGGCCGAGGCCCTCGAGAACAACGTGATCCCGCGCGAGTATCACGACGTGGTGAAGCACTACTTCGGGAACCTCAAGGCCCGGGCGAAGGTGAAGGACGCCAGAGCCTCCGAGCCCGAGAGGCCCAGCGACGCCCCGGCGGCGGGGGACGCGGAGAAGAAGTGACTCTCGGGCCGGTCGCCCGATTCACTCGTGCGAGACGGACCGATGTGCGGTTGGCGGCGGCTAGGCTTGCCGCGCCGGGCTGCCGGTGCGTGCAGGCGTTCCCCACCTGGCCCCGATCAACAGGATCACGGACGTGACGGAGAGAGTGTCGGCACGGAGGCCGCGAGTCCAGCTCGGGCAGAGCGCACTGGC
>DASPKO010000245.1:0-4968 GCA_035628055.1 Phycisphaerales bacterium | reverse complement strand
GGAGGCGGTGATGACCCGCATCCAGTACCCCTGGCCCGGCTTGTGCAGTCCGAAAGACATTCAGAGCTCCGGCGGCGCGCTGGTCCCGGGCCGGAGCCCGGCGCCGGGCAGCGCTCCAAGAGAGGAAGAACACCGGTCTGGAGACCGGTGCCACCCAGACCGTGCCACCCAGACCGAGTCGAACACGCCGGGAGGGACTTGAACCCGCAACCTGCGGATTTGGAATCCGCTGCTCTACCAGTTGAGCTACCGGCGTATGGCGGGCGCTGGGAGCCCGCGGCGATCGGGAGAGGCGGCGCGCCCGCGCGGGTGGCTTGGCGGCCCCGCCCGTGTGCCGGGACGACTACTTCCGCTTGATCTTGTGCAGCGTGTGCCTGCGGAGGCGCGGGCTGTACTTCTGAAAGCCCTCCTTGAGCTTCTCGGCGATGCCGCCCTTGACGTTGATCTCGGTGCGGTAGTTCAGGTCGCCCGTCTCGCTGCACTGCAGCCAGACGTACTCCCGGGCCGCCGCCTTTCCCTTCTTGGCCATGGGTCCAGACCTCTTTCGCGCCGCCCGGGCCCGTCAGGGCCCGGCGCGGTCAATCCGCCGGCAGTCCCGGTCCGGGCCGGCACTGTCAGTCGAGAATCTCGGTCACGACACCGGAGCCGATGGTGCGGCCGCCCTCGCGAACGGCGAAGCGCAGGCCCTTCTCCATCGCGACGGGCTTGTCGGACAGGTCGACCTCCATCTCCACGTTGTCGCCGGGCATGCACATCTCGGCCCCGCCCAGGAGCTTGACGTTCCCGGTCACGTCGGTGGTGCGGAAGTAGAACTGGGGGCGGTAGTTGTTGAAGAACGGGGTGTGCCGCCCCCCCTCCTCCTTGGTGAGCACGTAGACCTCGCCCTTGAAGCGGGAGTGCGGCTGGATGGTCTTGGGCTTGCAGAGGACCTGCCCGCGCTCGATCTGGTCCTTCTCGACGCCGCGGAGCAGGGCCCCGACGTTGTCCCCGGCCTGGCCCTGGTCCAGGGTCTTGTTGAACATCTCGACGCCGGTGACGACGGTCGGGATGCTCTCCTTCTTCAGGCCCACGATCTCGACGGTGTCGCCCACCTTGACGATGCCGCGCTCGATGCGGCCCGTGGCGACGGTGCCGCGGCCCTTGATCGAGAAGACGTCCTCGACGGACATCAGGAAGGGCTTGTCGGTCTCGCGCGTCGGCTCGGGGATGTACTTGTCGATCGCCTCGAAGAGCTCGTCGATGCTCTTGTTGGCGGCGTCGTCGCGGGGGTTCTCGAGGGCCGGCTTGGAGGAGCCGCGGATGACCGGGACGGTGTCGCCCGGGAACTTGTACTTGTTGAGCAGGTCGCGGACCTCCATCTCCACCAGGTCCAGCAGCTCGGGATCGTCGACCAGGTCGATCTTGTTCAGGAAGACGACGATGAACGGCACGCCGACCTGCCGGGCCAGGAGCACGTGCTCGCGCGTCTGGGGCATGGGCCCGTCGGCGGCGGAGACCACCAGGATGGCGCCGTCCATCTGGGCGGCCCCGGTGATCATGTTCTTGACGAAGTCGGCGTGCCCGGGGCAATCGACGTGGGCGTAGTGGCGGTTGGGGGTCTCGTACTCGGTGTGCGAGGCCGCGATCGTGACGGTCTTGCTGGCGTCACGGACGGTGCCCCCCTTGGTGACTTCGGCGTAGGTCTTGGGGGTTCCGCCGAACTTCACGGCCGAGCGGGCCGACATCGCGGCCGTCAGCGTGCTCTTGCCGTGGTCGATGTGACCGATGGTGCCGACGTTGACGTGCGGCTTGGTGCGCTCGAAGACTCCCTTGGCCATGACGCGTAAACCTCCGACTGTGCCGTGCGACGGGGACTGATGCCGACAGCGTGTGTGGGGCGGGTGTGTGCCGACCGAGACGTGGCGCCGAGCGAAACGAGCCGGGCCGACCGAACGAGGCAAACCAACCGAGCGAGCGGGCCGAACCAACGGGCTGAACCGACGGGCTGAACCAACGGGCCGAACAGGCCGAACCAACGGGCCGGTCAGAACGCCCCGGCGTGAGGGACTGCCGGGCCGGCGGCGCCCGGGGCCGACGGTCCAATGGAGCGCCGGCGCGAGCCGGTGCCCGGAACTGATCCTGCCGTGTGCCCGCCCCCCGGCTCGCAGGGCCCGCCGTCGGGCCCCGGCCCGTCCATGGACGCCCGGAGTATAGGCCCAAAGCCGCTGATGGGACTTGAACCCACGACCTCTCCCTTACCAAGGGAGTGCTCTACCACTGAGCTACGGCGGCGTGTGGGGAACAGGAAGAAGGGACGAAGGGAAGAGGCACGGAGGCACGGTAGGGGACGCAGCGAGGGGGGAGAAGGGGAAGGAAGCGGCGGGGTGTTCGGCGTCAGCGCGCCTGGTAGAAACGCCCGGAGCCCCGCAGGGGAATCCGGGCGTCGCGGGGGATGATACCGACGGGGCGGGTCGGGTCAACCGGGGCGGCATTGGTCGTCAGGTTGATGCCCACGCACTGGCATGGACCGGCATGCTCGCGGAGCCGGTCCGAGCGCCGGCGATCACTGATCGGTTGGCCGCGCCGAAATCGTCGGGTACTTTTCCAGGGCCCCGCTGTCTGACAGAGAGAGACGATTCGTTTGGTTCTGCTCGTGCTTCGGAGCCCCCCTCTCGTCGGGTCAAAGGTCGCGGCTGACCACTCCTGCCCCTCATGCATGCGGGGCGAGCGGACGTGCCCGTGCGCCGGCGTCGTGAGGCCGCCGCGAACCGCGCGTGCGGCATCTCCCGGTGCGGGCCGGGCTCCGCCAACCTCCCCGCCTCCGCCCACGCCTCAACGCCCATACCCCCTCCACACGTCCCACCGGCACACTCTCACTATCCGCCGCTGCACCGGCACCAACGCCCACCCCGCACACACCCGGACCGGGGTGCCGTTCGAGGCCGGGGGCGGGGCCCGCAAAACCATTTTGCCGCGGGAACGATCAGCACATCCGCCGCGTACGAGAAGGCCCCATGAACACAATCCACACGTCCCCGACTAACGCGATCAAGACCCGGCCCGCCCGGAGCCCCCGCGGTGCTCGCCCCGCTGGCCGGGGACGCGCCCTGGCCGCCCCCCTGCTCGCCCTTGGCCTGATGGCCGGCACCGCGGCCGCCGCGACGGAGACCTACAGCTTCACGATCGCGCCCGGGGCCGCCTCCGGCAACGCCGCCATCGCCGGCTCCACGAACCTTTCGGGCACGGTGATCGGCAACCACGACCCCGTCACCAACCCCGGCGGCACCATGACCCGCCCGAACCTCTTCGGGCTCTGCAGCGGCACGACCAACACCGCGTTTCCCTTCTCGGCCACCGGGAGCTCGAGCGGCAGCACGGCGCTGAGCCCGTCGGGGACGTTCGCGGTGACGGTGAACCCGACCGCCGGCACATCGTCGGTGAGCGGCCTGAGCCTCGACCTGCTCGGCCCGTCTGACCCGTCGTTCCCGACGAGCTCATCGATCAGCTTCCCCACCAGCTTCCGCACCTGCCAGCCGACGGGCATCTTCCCCGCGGGCACCTACCCGGTGCCGCTGGGCAACCTGGTGGTGAGCGAGATGACCGCGGCGCAGACCGCGCCGGCGACGGGCACGCTCACGCCGACGGGCACGCCCGGGCAGTACACCTTCGCGGTCGCGGTGCCGGTGGAGGTGACCACAACGTATGCGCTGGGCTCGATCCCGGCGACGGAGTCGGTGGCGGCGGCGGTGGTCCCGCTGGCGGGGACGATCACGGTGAGCGGGTGCACGGCGACGGTGAGCTTCGCGATCGACGTCGAGGCGAACGAGACGATCGCCGGGCCGGTGGCGGGCCCGCAGGACGTGCCACTTGACGTGCCGAACATCGGCGGGACGGCGCACCTGCTGGCCGACACGCAGATCGACAGCGTGAGCTTCACGGCCGACGTGACGGGCTCGGGCTCGGCCCCGGGTCAGATTGTCTTCAAGCCCGGGGACTTCAACCGCGACTGCGTGGTGAACACCGCGGATATCAGCGCGTTCCTGGCGGCGTGGTTTGCCGACCTGGCCAACGGGACGCACGCCGCCGACTTCAACGCCGACGGCGTGACCAACACGAGCGACATCACCGCGTTCCTGAGCGCCTGGTTCGCGGGGCTGAACTGACTCGCACCGGGCGGGGTGGGGCCGGGGGCGGCGCGCTCGCACCGGCGGCCGATAACCCGCGCCGCGGCGAACTCGGAGGCCCGGCGGGCCGAAGCTACGGGGACGGGACGAGCGTTCGCGGGCACGAGGTCGAAGGCGGCCGTGCTGGGCACGGCACAGGGCGAGAAGCCAATGCAGCAGACTCGGGGCGGGGTGGCGGGGCTCGCGCGTGCGATGGCGGCCGCGTTGGGCGTGGCGGCGCCTGGAGTCGCGGCGCCGCTGGGCACGGGCGCGGCGCCCGAGGCGAGGGGGGCGAGCGCGGCACCCGAGCCTGCCGCGCTGCTGGTGCGGGTCCATCCCGGTCCCCAGCGGTTCCTGATTGATGAGCCCGATGCCGCCGAGAGCGCCGCCGCCCGGGCGAACAGCGACCAGCTCCCCGGGCCCGGCGGTGCCTTGCCGGCGCCGACGCCGGGGTATGTGCTGACGAGCCGGGTGATCGTGCGCGGCGCGGACGTGCCCGGGCTGGTGGCCGAGGCGCAGCGTGCCGGCGCCGGCATCGAGGTCTTCGCGCCGGTCACGGGGTATCACGTCGCGACGCTCCCGAGCGTGCGGACCGCGGCGGGCTTCGCGGAGGCGCTGGTCGCGGGAGGAGTCGCGGCCGAGGCCTACGTGGATGTGCGGCCCCCGCAGCCGCTGCGCGACCTGCCGACCGACCCGGGCTTTGCGAGCCAGTGGCACCTGCACAACCTGCTGGTGCCCGCGGCGGACGTGAATGCCGCGGGCGCGTGGGACCTGGGCCTGACCGGGGCCGGGGTGACCATCGGCATCGTCGAGGACGGGTGGGCGG
>DASPKO010000244.1:0-2349 GCA_035628055.1 Phycisphaerales bacterium | reverse complement strand
AGCCGCTCGCCGTCACCCTCAACGGGGGCGCGTGCCTGATCGCCGACGTGGAGCCGGCGCGGCTGGAGCGCCGGGCCCGCGATCGCTATCTGGACCGCGTGGTCCACGGCGTGGACGCGGCGATCGACGAGGCGCTGGCCGCGGCCCGCGCGGGCGAGGCGGCGAGCATCGGGACCGACTGCAACGCGGTCGAACTGCTCGAGCGCCTGCTGGCGCGCGCCATCGTCCCCGACGTGCTCACCGACCAGACCAGCGCCCACGACCCGGTGAACGGGTACGTGCCCGTGGAGATGACCGCGCGCGAGGCGGAGGTGATGCGCCGGCGCTACCCGCAGCAGTACGCGCGGCTGAGCCTGGCGAGCATGGCGCGGCACGTGCGCGCCATGGTGGCGCTCATGGACCGCGGCGCCGTCACCTTCGACTACGGGAACAACATCCGCCAGCGGGCCCTGGACCAGGGCTTCGAGCGGGCCTTCGACTTCCCGGGCTTCGTGCCGGCCTACATCCGCCCGCAGTTCTGCTCGGGACGCGGCCCGTTCCGCTGGGTGGCCCTCTCCGGCCAGGCCCGCGACATCTTCGCGACCGACCGGGCGATGCTCGACCTGTTCCCGGCGAGCGGTGGCGAGTACGCGGCCCGCCTGCATCGGTGGATCCTCTCCTGCCACAAGCATCCCGAGGCGCTGCTGGCGGGCGACCTGGACCGCTGCGCGCCCCGCTTCGGCTTCCAGGGGCTGCCGGCGCGGATCTGCTGGCTGGGGCTGGGGGAGCGCGACCGCGCCGGGATCGCGCTCAACCGCCTGGTCGCCGAGGGCAAGGTCTCCGCGCCCATCGTCATCGGGCGCGACCACCTCGACTGCGGCTCGGTCGCCAGCCCCAACCGCGAGACCGAGGCGATGCTCGATGGCTCGGACGCGATCAGCGACTGGCCCATCCTCAACGCGCTGGTGAGCACCGCCAGCGGGGCGAGCTGGGTCTCCTTCCATCACGGGGGGGGCGTCGGCATCGGCTTCAGCCAGCACGCCGGTCAGGTCGTCGTGGCGGACGGGTCGCCCGAGGCCGAGCGGCGCCTGCGCCGCGTGCTGCTCAACGACCCGCTGATGGGGGTCTTCCGGCACGCCGACGCGGGATACGAGGAGGCCCGGCGGTGCGCCGACGAGCGGGGCGCCGACGTGCCGATGCGGTCGTGGTGACGCCGCTTGGGCCCGCCGGGCCGGGGCGCCGTGCTAGCTGAAGAGCAGCAGCGGCTCCCGCGCGGAGCGCGGGCCAGGGAACTCGCGCACGGGACGTAGCCGCGGAATGGCCTGGGTCCCTGGCGTAGTGCTCGGGGCCGCGGCGCCCAGGGCCGTGGGCTTGGACCTCGCCAACGCCGCGCGCGTGGCCGCCACGGCGATATTGCGGAGCAAGCGCTGGCGGCGCTCGGGGCGTGCCTGGCGCTCCGGGGCGGGCACGGTCACGAGGAGGGCGTCCTGGGCCGACGCCCCGCCGGGGTCGCGCAGGGCCCGGGGGCGGCATTCCAGCAGGCCCCAGCCGGCGGGGACCTCGCGCGGCCGCACCACGCCGCGTGGCGCCGCGACGTACAGGAGGTCGGCCAGGCGGTAGCGTCCGATGGCCCAGAACTTGGTCTGGCCGTGGATCTGCGCGTCGAGGCGGCGCAGGGCCCGGAGCAGGCGCCGGTACGTGGGCGAGGCGCTGGCGGCGTAGTCCCAGCCTTCCAGCTCGGCGAAGAGGAGGCTCTCGGAGAACCGCAGGGCCGGCTCGGCCTCGCGGAGCTGGCGGGCCTCGAGCTCGGCCGCCCGCGCCTCGAGCGCGCGGCGCTCCTCGAGGAGCCGGGCCAGGTCCTGACGGTCGCGCAGGAAGTCGGCGCGCGACTGCTTGCACTCGATCAGCACGGTCTTCGCGGAGGGGCCGCGGGTCAGCCCGGCGTCAGGCCGCGGGCCGGTCGCCGGGCCGGCCCGGGCGCGCCCCCGGGCACGCGCCGGGAGCGGGTCGAGGTAGCCCGCGACGTCGGCCCGATAGCGGGAGATGGGGCAGGCGACCTCGGTGGCCAGGGCGAGGCAGCCGGCCTCGAGCAGCAGTCGGGTGCCAAGCGCCTTGAGGGCCTGGTGTGCGCCGGTCTCCATCGTCGGTCTCCAGCTCCGGTCGCCGGGGCCGGTGTCCGGCTCGGCTGTCCGCCTCCGATCGCCGGCTTCCTGCGGCACCGTGTCGGCGGCCCCCCGACCGCCCGAGGGTAGTTCCACGCCGGGGCCGGACCGGGCCGATCCGGCCCGAGCGCCCGACTTGACCAACCCAATAGAATGCCGCAGATTTTGGAGCGCCGCACCGTGCGCTCGCGCCGGCTCGGCAGGCCGC
>DASPKO010000243.1:0-14897 GCA_035628055.1 Phycisphaerales bacterium | reverse complement strand
AGGCGAAAGACGCTCGAGACGGTGTCCTTGGCGTGCACGGTCGAGAAGACCAGGTGCCCGGTCATGGCGGCCTGCATGGCCGTGCGGGCGGTCTCCTCGTCGCGGATCTCCCCGACCAGGATCACGTCCGGGTCCTGGCGGAGCACGCTCCGCAGGAGCGACCCGAAGCTGTTCCCCTTGCGGTCGTCCGCGGGGATCTGCGTCACGCCCTCGATGTGGTACTCGATCGGGTCCTCGATGGTCACCACGTTGCGGCGCGTGCGGTCGATCTCGCGGAGCGCGTTGTAGAGCGTGGTGGTCTTGCCCGAGCCCGTGGGCCCGCAGACCAGCAGCATCCCCGCGTCCTGCTCCACCAGCCGGCGCAGGCGCTCGTGCATGTACGGGGGCAGGTCCAGGTCGGCCATGCGCGTCGGGGCGTCGCGCTGATCGAGGATGCGCACCACCAGCTTCTGCCCGTGCATCGAGGGCGTGAAGCTGATGCGGTAATCGATCCGCCGGCCCTGAAACTTGGCCGAGAGCGACCCGTCCAGCACCGTGTCCTTGCTCGCCGGGGGGAACTGGCAGGCCGTCTTGATGACGCCGAACAGCAGGTCCGCGACGCTGTTGGGCAGCTCCAGCACGCCCACCATCTGCCCGTCCACGCGCAGGCGCACCTGCACGAACTCGCCCTTGGGCTCGCAATGGATGTCGGTGGCGCGGCTCTTGCTCCCCGCGATCAGGAGCATGCGCAGGCAGGTCGGGCCCGCGGTGTTGCCCTCGAGCACCGGCGTGGGCTTTCCCCGCCCATCGACCGCGCTGATCGGCTCGTCCACCCACTCGTCCTTGGGCGGGAGCATGCGGATGAGCTCGCGCAGATCGATCAGCCAGGCCGCGTCCGTCGCCGGGGCCTTCCCCCGGGCCTCGGCCTGGCGCTCCTGGAGCGTCGCCTCGGACTGCACGGAGAACTCGTGCGAGCCGACGCGGATGCTGTCTCCCGGCGCGAGGTAGTGGTCCAGCACCTTGACGCCGTTGACGCGGGTGCCGTTGCGGGATCCCAGGTCGCGGAGCCGGAGGCGGCCGCTGGGGTCCGGCTCGATCACGCAGTGGTAACGGGAAGCCCGCTCGTCGCGGATCGGGATCGTGTTGTCCGGGTTGCGCCCGATCGTGACGGGCTTGTCGGTGACGACGACCTCGATCGGGCTGTCAAGGGCGCCGGCGTCGGCCCGGGTGATCTGGAACGTCGGCATCGTGGCTCCATCGCCCGGGCGGCGCACCGGGAGGCCAATCGTATCAGCCGAGAGCCAGCCCGCCCGAACCTGTCAACCTGTTCCAGCGGCCAAGGACTTCCGGGCGGCAGCGCCCGGGGACGATCTATACTCGTCCCCGATGGCGATCCCCGAACGCGACCTCATCACGCTCACGGCGCCCAAGCTCGGGCGGCTCGAGAACGTCTATCTGCCGGAGGTCTTCAAGGGCGTGGGGGTGACCATGCGCCACTTCTTTACCTCCTTCGGGCAGGGCCGCACCAGCCGGACCATCCAATACCCCGAGGAGCGCCGCGAGCACTACGCGCCCGAGCAGGGGGGGATCGAGGTCCGGAACTTCCGCGGCGTGCACCGGCTGAACCGGGACGAGGAAGGCCGCGTCAAGTGCGTGGCCTGCATGATGTGCCCGACGATCTGCCCGGCCCGGTGCATCCACATCGAGGCCGCCGAGTCACCCTGGCCCGATCGGGAGAAGTACCCCAAGAAGTTCGAGATCGACGAGCTGCGGTGCATCTTCTGCGGGATGTGCGAGGAGGCCTGCCCGGTCGACGCGATCGAGCTGACGCCGGAGTACGACGTCGTCGGCCTCTCCCGCCAGGAGATGGTCTTCGACAAAGAGAAGCTCTTGAGCGTCTACGACGCGACCATCGAGCGCAAGCCCATGTGACCGGGGCGGGACGTCAGGGCGGCACGCGCGCCGGGCCCGGCGACCGGTCCCGATCCAGCACCCGAGCGTCCGAGGTGCCCGCCGGCACGGCCCCGGGGCGGGACTCGCCTCGGGCGGTCGCGACGCGGCCGGACCGGCCGACTGAATATGCCCGACAGGAGTCGAACCTGTAACCTCTGCCTTCGGAGGGCAGCGCTCTATCCAGTTGAGCTACGGGCACGCACCGTCGCCCGCGCAGAGCCCGGGCGCGTGGATGCTACGATCGGCCCGCGCCGATGGCAACGTGGCGCTCCGCCCCCGCCGCCCGCGCCCCGCCGCATCCGACGATGACCAGCGCGCTGTCCAGACCCGAGGGTGCCTCCGCCCCCCGCCGCGCGCATGTCCCCGGCGGGCCGGCCGCCGCCGCGCCGCTCTGGGCGGTCCTCACCTTCGCCTGGATCAACAGCCTCGGCTCGGGCGTGGTCACGACGGGCATCTACTTCCTGACCAAGTCCGCGTACGGATACGGCTCCACCGCCAACTACGGACTGGGGCTGCTTCTGGGCGTGACCTACATCGCCGGCGCCATGGTGGCCGGCCCGCTGCTGAGATCCTTGCAGGACCGCAGCCACCGCTTCAGCGGCCGGGCGGCGCTCTTCTTGCTCATGCTCGGCGCCGCGGCGGTGTGTGCGCTTCCCTGGGCGGCGCGGGCACTGGCCCCGTCCGACAGCGCCCGGGGCGGGGCCTGGGCGGTGTGGGTGCTCATCGGGGTCTACAGCCCGCTCACAGGCATGCTCTGGCCGCTGGTCGAGAGTTTCATGAGCGGCGGGCGACGCGGACCCGAGCTGCGCTCCGCGGTCGGGCTCTTCAACATGACCTGGAGCTCGGCCCTGGTGATCGCCTTCTGGGGCATGGGCCCGGTGCGCGAGGCCTACCCGCTTCAGACCATTGCCGTGCTGGGCCTCGCCCACCTCGGGAGCTGCGTGCTGCTGTTGTGGTTCACCCCGAACCCGGGACGGCACGAGCCCGCATCGCCCGGCGCCGAGCAGGCGCCGTCGGAGCAGGCTCACTACCGCGACCTGCTCACCGTCTTTCGCCTGGCCCTCCCCGCGAGCTACATGGTCAACACCGCACTGGGGCCGTATTTGCCGGGCGCCCTGGACCGCCTGGAGGTCGGCCGGGCGTGGCAGACGCCGCTGACCGCGAGCTGGCTGCTGGCCCGCGTGCTCACCTTCTGGGTGCTCCAGCGCTGGCATGGATGGCACGGGCGCTGGTCGATGCCTGTTCTCGGCGGGGCCGTCATGCTCGCCGGCTTCGGCGGCACGGTGCTGGCGCCGCTCCTGGCTGGGGAGTCCGGGGCCGGCGGGATCGGGGGTCTCGGGGCGCCGGCGGCCCGCGTCGTGCTGATTCTCTCCCTCGCCCTCTTTGGCATTGGCATGGGCTCCATCTACGCGGGAGCGCTCTACTACGCCATGGCGGTCGGGCACTCCGAGGTCGAGGCCGGGGGCACGCACGAGGCCCTCATCGGTGTCGGGTACCTGGTGGGTCCGCTCTGCGGCCTGGCCACCGCCGCGGCGGTGCGCACGGAGCTGATCCCGGAGAAGCGCTTCGGCCTGGCGGTCGTCCTGCTGGTCGGACTGGCGAGCGGGCTCGTGGCCCTCGTCGCGCTCGGAAAAGTCATGCGCCGGGGCGCGGGCGTCCGAGGCCGTAGGGCGGCCTCCTGACGGTCGGCCGGGCCGCCCGGCGGTACCTTGGCCAATAAGCCGCGCGCCCGGGAACCGCGCCGCGTCCGCAGACCCGTGAGCCGGTAGAACCGGCGGCGTCCCTTATTCCCGGCGATGAACCCGCCGAGAACCACCCCGGGTCTGCCGGGAGAACGACACAGGCCGAGAACTCGTATCTTTCCCGGGACGCCGCGTGCGGCCCGACCAGGAGCGATCATGTCCAGCGGTGTGTGCAAGAGACTGTCGTTCGCGGCAATGTTCGCCCTCGTGGTCTGCGGCGGCACCCCGGAGGTTCGCGCCCAGCAGCCCGAGCCCGGGGCCGCGGAGCGCATCGCGACCGTCGGCGATCTCCAGGCGCTGGTCTGGGAGCGTGCCCGCCGGGGCGACGAGCACGAGGCGATCCGACCGCTGATCTCGCTCCCCGAGTCGGACGCGGCGCTGGCGCGGCTGCGCGCCAGCTCCGTGCAGCTCGAGCAGGCCATCCAGCAGCGCGAGACCAAGCGGGCCGAGAAGCTCGCGGAGGTCGAGAAGCAGTTCGCCGAGGCCCTGGCCAAGCCGCGGACGCCCCAGACGCTCAGCGAGGCGCTCAAGTCGGCGATCGAGATGCACCTGCTCACCACCGATAAGTCGGTGGTACTGGCGGACCCGCGCGTCTCGGGGCTGATCGAGGAGGCCACGGTGGCGGCCCTCCAGGCCGAGGCCGACCGCGAATGGCTCCTGGCCAACGAGCTGTTCTACCGCCTCAACCTCCTGCTGGAGGAGGAGGGCCGCTTCGATGCCGACGTGCGCCGCCTCGGGCACCGGCTCCTGATGATCCGGCTCTTCGTCCCCGAGCGCTTCTGGGAGCTGCGCAACCGCGCCCAGCTCGCCGAGGGGAAGAAGCCGCTCCCGCCCTACAACTCGCTCGGCGAGGACTACCGGGAGAAGCTCAAGGGCGTCACCCGGGAGATGGTCCTGACCGCGGTGGCGCGCTCCATGGACCTGCACGTGGACAGCCGCAAGCGCGACACCCGCGAGGTCATCATCGGGGCGCTCGAGTTCATCCGGACCATGGCGACGACCACCGACCTCGAGCCCGTCTTCCCGGGCATCGCCGATGCGGCCGCCCGGAACGCGTTCGTGGCGGCGCTCGACCGGCACATGGCCACGCTCCGCCAGCGCCAGGGCCGCGTGGGCCGCGACGACGTCCGCCAGGCGCTCGACGAGGTGATCCGTGCCAGCAGGGAGACGGTCCGGATCGACGAGGCCGCGCTCATCCGCGAGTTCGGCGATGGCGCCATGGCCCAGCTCGACGAGTTCTCCGGCATCATCTGGCCCGACGAGAAGCCGCGCTTCGACCGCATGACCCAGGGCGAGTTCTGCGGGGTCGGGGTGCAGATCCAGTTCGACGAAGAGACCCAGATGGTCAAGGTCATCACGCCCCTGGAGGGGACCCCGGCCCAGAAGGCCGGCATGCGCGCCGGCGACCTCATCAAGCGCATCAATGGCATGACGGCGGTGGGCGTGAGCATCTTCCAGGCGGTCGACCTGATCACCGGGCCCGCGGGCTCGAAGGTCCGCCTGACCGTGGAGCGCCAGGGGCAGGACCTCGAGTTCGAGCTGGCCCGGGCACTCATCCCGCTGCACAGCGTCAAGGGCTGGCGGCGCACCGGGGCCGCGGAGGACCAGTGGGACTGGTTCGTCGATCCCGACAACCGCATCGGGTACGTCCGGCTGACCGGCTTCACCCCCGAGACCACCGACGAGCTCGACGGCGCCATCCGGCAGATGCAGGAGTCGGGCGAGCTCAACGGCCTGATTCTCGACCTGCGCTTCAACCCCGGCGGGCTGCTCACGCAGGCCGTCTCCGTCGCCAGCCGCTTCGTTCCCGAGGGGATCATCGTTTCCACCACCGGGTCCGGGCGGGGCGGGGGCGGCCAGGCCGAGCGCGCCGAGCGCGGCGGGCTCAAGCTGCACGGGGTCCCCGTCGTCGTGCTCATCAACGAGGGGTCCGCCTCGGCCAGCGAGATCGTCGCCGGGGCCATCAAGCACTACGCCCAGCGCGGCGACGTGCAGGCGATCGTGGTCGGGGCGCGAACGTACGGGAAGGGGAGCGTGCAGAACGTCTGGCCCGTCTCCTCCGAGGCCCTCCTCAAGCTGACCACGCAGTACTACCGCCTCCCCGACGGGACCATCATTCACCGCCTCCCCAAGGCCTCGGTCTGGGGTGTTGATCCCGACGTGAAGGTAGAGATGCTTCCCGAGCAGATCACCGACGCCCTGAAGCTCCGCCAGGACGCCGACGTCCGTCCCGACCTTGGCGAGAACGTGGCCGCCGACCAGGCGCCCCCCGACCCGGCCCGCCTGATCACCGAGGGGCTCGACCTCCAGCTCCAGTACGCCCTGGTGCTCCTGCGCACCAAGGCCCTCGATCCCGCCGTCGAGCACGTGCGGCTGCACTGACCTGTCCGGCGGTCGCGGCGGGCGGTGGGCCTCGCGCGCCCCGTGCGCGCGTACCATGCCCCTCGGCTCGCGGGGCGACCAGGCGCCGGCCGGGCCAGCCTCGAGCAAGGACCGCCGCATGACCCAATCTCTCCGGCCGCCAGCACACGCCCAGGAGCGCCACGGCCGGCCCGGGCGCGAGCCGGCCAACGGGCAGCCCGCCGCCGGCCCCGGCGCCCGCCCCTCGGACGCGCTCCCCGATCAGGCGCTGGTGGGCTGGCTGCGCGACATGTTCCTGATCCGCGAGTTCGAGAACCGCTCGGCGCAGGCGTACCAGCAGGCCAAGATCGGCGGGTTCTGTCACCTCTACACCGGGCAGGAAGCCCTCGCAGTCGGCACCATCGCCAGTGTCAACCCCGACGACCCGGTGATCACGGCCTATCGCGACCACGGGCACGCCCTGGCCCGGGGCATGTCGGCCCGCGCCTGCATGGCCGAGATGTTCGGCAAGGCCGCCGGGTGCGCCAAGGGCAAGGGCGGGTCGATGCACATGTTCGACCGCCCGCATTGGCTCTTCGGCGGGCACGGGATCGTCGGGGCGCAGACCCCGCTGGGCGCTGGCCTGGCCTTCGCCAGCAAGTACCAGCGCGAGGTCGTCGGCCGCGGCGAGGGGCCGCGCAAGGTCTGCCTCTGCTACCTGGGCGACGGGGCGCTCAACCAGGGGGCCCTGCACGAGGCCATGAACCTCGCCGGGCTCTGGTCACTCCCCGTGATCTACATCGTCGAGAACAACCGCTACTCGATGGGCACGAGCATCGAGCGCGGCACCACCATGGCGAACGACCTGCTCGCCAAGCCCGCGGCGTACGGGATCGACGGCGTGGAGATCGACGGGATGGACATCCGCGAGATCTACGACCGCTTCAAGCCCTTCGCCGACCGGTGCCGCCAGGCGCAGCGCCCCGGCTTCGTGAACCTGCTGACCTATCGCTACCTCGGGCACTCGATGTCCGACCCGCAGAAGTACCGGACCCGGGACGAGGTGGACCAGTACAAGGCGCGCGACTCGATCGACCTGCTCGCCAAGCACCTCTTCGACGAGCGCCGCTGCCTGACCGAGGAGGCCTTCCTCGAGATCCAGCGGCAGTGCAAGGAGGTGGTGCGCGACGCCGTGGAGTTCGCCGAGCGGGCCCCCGTGCCCGACCCCGCGGAGCTGTACGCCGACGTCTACGCGAACCCCGAGCCCAACCTGAGCCCGACGGCGCGGTACGTGCAGGGGGCGAAGAACCCGCTGCTCTAGGGGCGGTCAGGCGAGCCGGCGCCCGGCTCCGGCGAGGCCCGCCCCGCCACCACCTCGATCGCCTTCTCCAGCATCTCGTCGCGCCCCGCCGCGATCCCCGCCGGCGTCCGGCTCACGGGCACCGTCGGGCGGATCCCCACGCCGTGGTGCTCCGACCCATCGTGCTTGAGCACCTTCATCCCCGTGAACATCACCTCGTACCCGCCGGGAACCGTGAAGCGGTTCACGTTCCCGTTGGTCGCGGCGGTCGGCTCCCCCACGATCTCCCCCAGACCGAAGTGCTCGACCATGCCCAGGAGCGTCTCGGCGTACGAGATCGCGCTGCCGTCGGTCACGAAGGCGACCTTCCCGGTGATCCGAGGCTTGCCCGGCGGCACGGGCCAGCCCGAGCGCTCGAACCTCTCGATGGCCCGGTCCGGGAACACGATCACCGGCGTGTGCCACTGCGCGCTGGTGAGCCCCTTGTCGCTCAGGTGCCCCAGGTACCACGGGCCGACGGTCGGATAGCACCGGTGCTCGAAGATCACGCCGCGCGCCTCCGCCGCCTGGCCGATCGCGACGCGCAGCTCCTCCTCGCCGAGGCGGGAGGGATCGATGTACCACACGCCCGGACGCACCTCGGACACGGGCTCCGGGCGCGGCTCGCTCGGCACCGCCCCTCTCCCGCCCGCCACGACCGGCGTGAGCCGGACGGTCCGCTCGGCGCCCTCCGGCCCGCGCAGCACCAGCTCGACCGGAGCGTCGCTCTCGCGCTGGCGGAGCATCGCGGCCGCGTTGTACCGGGCCCATCCCTCGCTCGCCGCTGAGATCAGGCCGCGGGTCTCGGCGTACACCTCGCCCAGCGGGCGCCCCGCGTAACGCACCACCACGTCACCCCGGCGCGGGCCCTCGGGCGTCGCCGGCTCGACGGGCGCGGTCACGACGAGCGAGTCCCCCGCGAAGGTCCAATCCACCGCCAGGGCGTACTGGGGGAACATCTCCTGGTGGAAGACCCGCCCGTGCCCGTCGCCGATCTTCGAGACGAGCCGGCGGAGCACATCGAGCTGGGCCCGGTCGTCCGCGGCCTCGGCGGCCTCGCGCAGCCCGGCCCCGAGCGCCCCCTCCCAGGCCGGTGGCATCGCGTACGGATAGCTGTGCTGCAGCACATTCCAGGCCTCGATCACCCCCGCCAGGCGGACGGCCCGGTCGTTGCCGCTGGGCGACCATCCCTCGGGCCGCTCCGGCCGAAGCGTCGCGGGGGCCGCGACGGCCTTGGCGTTGCAGGCGTAGAGCGCGATCGGCATCCAGGCCCGCACGCCCCCGCCGACTTCCGTGAATACTGCCGAGGAGATGGGGGGCGCTTCGGGCGGGGCGCCGGCCGCCTGGCGGCGCTCGCGCGTGCTCCGGTAGACCGACGGCATCAGCCCGTCGGCGTTGAGCCC
Source organism: Phycisphaerales bacterium (assembly GCA_035628055.1). Classification (GTDB taxonomy): domain Bacteria; phylum Planctomycetota; class Phycisphaerae; order Phycisphaerales; family UBA1924; genus DASPKO01. The sequence goes on along the minus strand of DASPKO010000243.1, from coordinate 6,141 downwards.
GCGGTGCTGCCACCAGATGATCTCGTCCTGGTCGGGGCACTGCTGCTTGAGCGGGGCGGCCCCGGGCGGCGCCAGCGGTTCCTGCTCGGTCGCGATGACCATCAGCGGCGCGATGGGTTCAAAGAGCCGGCGCAGCGCGTCGCGCAGCTCGGCGGCGCTCCCCGCGGGCTCGACCTGCTCGATGGCCGCGATCGTGAACGCGTCCCAGTCGGTGGCGGCCACGGCGTCGGTCGGGTGAAAGAACCGGACGTAGCCGACCAGCCGGGCCAGCGCCGTCAGGTTCTCGAGACCCCGCTCTGAGAGGGGCGCGGGCGCGCGGTCCGTGGTGGGCGTCTCGCCCAGGACCTCGAACCAGACGTCGTCGATGTACGCCCGCGCGGGGCGCACCCCGAGCTTCGCGGCGGTCGGCGCCCCCACCAGCAGGACGCCGAGGTTGATGGTCTGGGCGTCCGGGGCGACGTCCCCGACGATCTCGTACCGGTTCCAGTCGGGAGGTCCCTGGATGGGCCGGTCCGACATGTTGTCGAAGAAGCCGACGCGCCCGCCCTCGCGGTCGACGCGGAGCCAGAGCTGGGCCCGGGCCTCCTGGTTGCCCACCGCGTCGCCCACGTCGGTCATCGCCGCCGCCGAGAACTTCACCCGCTTGCCCCGGAACGGCGCGGCGTCGAACTGCTGCATGAGGTTGCCGAAGGGCTGCGCGGGCGCGGCGCCCTCGGCTTCCCAGCGTTCGAGGACGGCGCACACCGCCCCCTCGGCCGAGAGCTCGTTCTCGAGGCGGACGCGGTAGCCGGGCGTGGTGAGCACCCAGCCCGGGGGGGCATCGCCGACGGGGGCTTCCTGCTCGAAGCCCGGGTTGGCCGGACCGTTCTGGGCGAGGGCGGGGGCGCCGGCGACCCCGATCACGCCGACAAGCAGGGCGCAGGTATGCCGAAGCATCATTGGGTGATTCCACACGTTTGCGCTCAGGTCCCGGGACGCATAAGCCGTTTCATGAACGGGGTGAGGATCAGCATCAGCAGCGAGGCAACCGCACACGCCACCACGAACAGGAAGAAGAAGTCCGCCTGCCCGCCGAAATCCCAGGGGAGCTCGATGTCCCGCTTCTCGATCTTCTTCACCTGCGCTGCCACGAGGCCGCCTCCCAGGTTCGCGATGAACGAGGAGACGAACCAGATCCCCATGAGCAGCGAGACGAAACGCACGGGTGCGGCCTTGGTCACGTAGGAAAGGCCAGTCGGCGAGAGGCAGAGTTCTCCGACCGTGTGCCAGAAGTACAGGGCGAGGATGAAGAGCATGCTGGCCTTCTGCGCGCCGCCGGCGGCGATGGCGCCCGCGCGAACCATGAAGAGGTACCCGACACCGAGAAAGAACAGGCCCAGGAAGATCTTCAGCGGCTGGCTCGGGTTCAAACGACGCTTCCCGAGCGCGGTCCAGAGCGCCGCGAAAGCCGGCGCCATGATGAAGATGAGGCCGGCGTTCACCGACTGGAACCAGGAGGCGGGCACCTCGAAGGTGCCGATCATGCGGTCGGTGTTCTGCTTGGTGAACAGATTGATGCTCGAGCCGGCCTGCTCGAAGCCCATCCAGAAGACGGCGTTGAAGAGCATGAACACGAAAATCGTCACCACCGGGCCGCGGTCCTCGCGCCGGTTGATCGACAGGAACCATCCGACCCAACCCAGGATCGCGGCCAGCAGGCCGGCGACCACGGTCCAGCCCAATGCCGGACGCTCTTGCAGGTACGTCACCGCCTCATTGAGCGCGCGGGCCAGGCCGTTGTGATACAGCAGCGCGAAGAGCCCCGCACCGCCGAGCGCCAGCAGGAAGAGCGTGAGGGCCGTGCCGTTGGCGTTGGGGCGCGGGGCCTCCCCGATGCCGGCGAGGAAGCGCGGCTTCCCCCACAGATAGAGCAGCATTCCCGCGAGCATCCCGACCGCCGCGGAACCGAAGCCGTAGTGCCACCCCACCTTTTCGCCGAGCGTCCCGCACACATAGGCGCAGAGGAACGCCCCGAGGTTGATGCCCATGTAGAAGATGGTGAAGGCCCCGTCGCGGCGCGGGTCGTCGGGCCGGTAGAGCTGCCCCACCATCACTGAGACGGTCGGCTTGAAGAAGCCGGTGCCCAGCACGATCACCGCCAGCCCGCCGATGAACGTCGAGAGTCCCAGAGCGCTCTGCGCCAGCTCGCCGATCCCCGAAACGCCCAGCACGACGTGTCCGATCGCGATCAGGATGCTCCCGATGACCATCGAGCGGTGCGTTCCAATCAACTTGTCGGCGAGCAGGCCCCCGAGGATCGGGAGCAGATACGCCAGCCCCGTGTACCACCCGAAGAGCGTGTTCGCGCGACCCTCCGGCCAGTTGCGACCACTGTCATGGTCGTTGATGGCCATCACGGCCACGAAGGGCGGTTCGCCGGCGCTACGCTCGGCGTCGGGCTTGATCTCGGCGGTGACGGAGTCCGCGTTGTCGTTGATGGTGTAGAACGTCCGGACCGGCGCCGCGGGATCGGTCCCGCGGTCGAACCGGATCGTGCAGTCGATCTGCCGGTCGGATGGGTTGGTGACGATGAAGGCGTACTGCGCATTCGTGAACTGCTCGCTCCCCGGCGGCCCGCTCACCACGACCCCTTCCCCAAGCTCGCCATCATCCGGCACCCAGACCGTGCGACTCGCGTCGCTCGGGTCCGGCGCCTGCCGGGCGCGCGTGATGCGCAGCACCGGCGCCCCCGTGGCGGGCGGGGCTGCCGGAGGCTCGACGGTCTGCTCCCCAACCGCCAGCACCACCGCCCGCGCCTGGGTCCCGGTCGGCCTCTCCACGTTCTTTACGCCCGGCCCGCTGGGCTTCTCCTCAAACAGGAGCGTGTTGGGATACGTGCCCGGTCCGACCTGCTTGGCCGCGATCACGGCGACCAGGTAGAGCGTCAGCAGGGTCCGCATCCCGTAGTAGCTGAACCGCTCCCACATCTCGACCAGGAACAGCAGAAACAGCCCGGGCGGGTGGCCCATCACCGTGCCCCGCGAGAGGTCGGCGGCGCCCGTGCGTTCGGCCTCGCCCAGCAGGTCCGCGTCGTTCGGGGACGCGGGCGGGACCGGACGATCCGGGTGGGGAAGGTTCACGTCGCTCATCGTGCCGTTCCTTGTGGGCCCGGGCCGGCACGGCCCGAGACCTCACGAGAATACCTCCAAAGCCTCGTGCCCGTCCGCGGGGCCATCCTGCCGGTTCGTCTACAATCGCTCCGGCGATGGAGACCCGCCTGCGCCTGGACATGCTGCCCCAGCCCGATGAGACCACCTGCGGGCCGACCAGCCTCCACGCCGTCTACCGGTTCTATGGCGACCAGGTCGACCTCGCCGAGATGATCCCCGAGGTGCGCCGCCTCGAGAACGGGGGCACCCTGGCCGGCATGCTCGGCGGGCACGCCCTGCGCCGCGGCTACTCGGCGACCATCTTCACCTACAACGTCCAGATCTTCGACCCCACCTGGTTCGAGGCCGGCTCCGTCCAGCTCCGCGAAAAGCTCGCCGAGCAGGCCCGCGTCAAGAAGAACCGCAAGCTGCGCATCGCCACCGAGGGGTACCTCGAGTTCCTCGAGCTCGGCGGCAAGCTCGCCTTTGAGGACCTCACCCACGGGCTGATCGCCCGCTACCTGGCCCGGGGCATCCCCATCCTCACCGGGCTCTCGGCCACCTACCTCTACCGCGCCCCGCGCGAGTACGGTCCCAAGGCCGATTTCGACGACATCCGGGGCAAGCCCGCCGGACACTTCGTGGTCCTGTGCGGCTACGACCCGGCGAGCCGGAAGGTGCTCGTCGCCGATCCGCTCTTTCCCAATCCCTGGTTCGAATCGCACATGTACGAGATCGATGTGGACCGGGTCATCTGCTCCATCCTCCTGGGAATCCTCACCTATGACGCCACGCTGCTGATCATCGAGCCCAAGGACAGACAACCTTCCTCGCCCCTCGACGGGCTCGCCGCCGCGGCCGCCCCGGCCGTCGTGGGGGAACCGGGGTCCGCGGCCCATGGCCATCCTGATCGTCGTTAACAACCCCAGCGACTGGAAGCTGGACATACCCGGCGTGGACGTGGTCTCGGCCAAGGGCTATCTCACCGAGAGCCGCTACAGCGAGCTGACCCGGGCCAAGGTCTTCAACTGCTGCCGGAGCTACCGCTACCAGAGCTTCGGGTACTACGTCTCGCTCCTGGCCGCGGCGCGCGGGCACAAGCCCCTGCCCAGCATCACGACCATCCAGGACCTCAAGCTCCAGACCATGATCCGCCTCGCCGGCGAGGACCTGAGCGATCTCATCCAGCACAGCCTCCGCCCGCTGCACCCGGGGACCTTCGAGCTCTCGGTCTACTTCGGCCGCAACCTCGCCAAGCGCTACGACCGCCTGGCGCTCGCCCTGTTCAATCTCTTCCCGGCGCCCCTCATGCGCGCCAAGTTCGAGCACGACCCCGAGGCCGGCTGGCAGCTCCGCGCCCTGCAGCCGATCCCCGCCGCCGACGTCCCCCCCGACCACTGGCTCTTCCTGATGTACGCCGCCAACGAGTATTTCCTCGGGCACGGACGGCTCAAGGGCCGCCCCGCCCCGTCGCGCTCGGACCTGGCCATCCTCTACAACGACAAGGCCGAGCACTCCCCCTCCAACGACGGGGCCATCAAGAAGTTTCTCCGCGCCGCCCGCGAGGTCGGCTTCAGCCCCGAGGTCATCTCCAAGGACGACTACGGCCGCCTGGCGGAGTTCGACGCGCTCTTCATTCGCGAGACCACGTTCGTCAACCACCACACGTACCGCTTCTCCCGCCGCGCCGACGCCGAGGGGCTGGTGGTCATCGACGACCCGGTCTCGATCGTGCGCTGCACCAACAAGGTCTACCTCGCCGAGCTCCTGGAGAAGAACGAGATCAAGGGCCCGCGCACCATGATCATCCACCAGGGGAACATGGACGAGGTTCCCCTGTGGGTCGGGTTCCCGTGCGTGCTGAAGATCCCCGACGGGGCCTTCTCCCAGGGGGTGGTCAAGGCCGTCGGGCCCGCCGACCTCAAGGAGCACCTCGACCGCATGCTCGAGAAGTCCGACCTGGTCATCGCCCAGGAGTTCCTCCCCAGCGAGTTCGACTGGCGGATCGGGCTGCTCGGGGGACGCCCCCTCTTTGCCTGCAAGTACCACATGGCCCGCGGGCACTGGCAGATCGTGGACTCGGACAAGGACGGCGAGCGCGAGTTCGGGCAGGTGGAGACCATCCCCATCCACGACGCGCCGCACCGCGTCGTCCAGACGGCCGTCAAGACCGCCTCGCTCATCGGCGACGGGCTCTACGGCGTCGACATCAAGCAGGTCGCGGGCAAGGTCTACGTCATGGAAGTCAACGACAACCCCAACATCGACTCGGGCTACGAGGATCGCGTGCTCAAGTCCGACCTCTACAAGACCATCATGCAGACCATGTTCGACCGCGTCGAGGCGCGCCGCGCCGGGCGGGCCCTGAAGTGATCGCCACCCTGCCGCGCGGAGCCCCAGCGTGACCCCGGGCCGCCTGGGCCTGTTCGACGCCTTCGGCGTCGAGCTCGAGTACATGATCGTCGACCGGCAGACGCTGGGCGTGCGCCCCATCGCCGACCGCGTCCTGATGGCCGGCGCCCGGAGCGCCGAGCCGGTCTCCGACGCGGAGGTTCCCGAGACCGGCATCGGCTGGTCCAACGAGCTCGTGCTGCACGTCATCGAGCTCAAGACCGTCGAGCCGGTGCCGGCCCTCGCCGGCCTCCCCGCCCGCTTCGCCGACAGCGTCCGCCGCGTGAACCGGATCCTCTCTTCCCTCGGCGCCCGCCTGATGCCCTCGGCGATGCACCCGCTCATGGACCCCGCCCGCGACATGCGGCTGTGGCCCCATGACAACGCCGAGATCTACGCCGCGTTCGACCGCATCTTTGGCTGCACCGGGCACGGGTGGAGCAACCTCCAGAGCGTCCATCTCAACCTCCCCTTCCGTGGCGACGAGGAGTTCGGGCGCCTCCACGCGGCGGTCCGGCTCATCCTGCCGATGCTCCCGGCCCTGGCGGCCAGCTCGCCGATGATGGACGGGCGCGTCACCGGGGTCGCCGACAACCGCCTGGCGGTCTACCGCACCAACGCC
>DASPKO010000242.1:0-16747 GCA_035628055.1 Phycisphaerales bacterium | reverse complement strand
GTAGGCTCGCGGCGTGCGCGTGCTGACCATAGGGCATTCCAGTCGCACGGCGCGCGAGTTTCTGGACCTCGTCACCGCGTCGGGGATCGCCCACATCGCCGACATCCGGCACTTCCCGGGCTCGCGGGCGCACCCGCACTTCGGGCAGGGCGCTCTCCGCGCGGGCCTGGCGAGCATCGGGGTCGGCTACACGCACTTCCCGCGGCTGGGCGGGCGGCGCCGGCCGGACCCGGCGGCGGGCGATCGCAACGCCGGGTGGGAGCATTCCGCGTTTCGCGGCTTTGCGGATTACGCGCGCACGCCGGAGTTCGCCGCGGGCCTGGAGGAGCTCCTCGGGCTGGCCGCGGGACGCACGACCGCCATGATGTGCTCCGAAGCGGTCTGGTGGCGCTGCCACCGGCGGATCGTGACCGACTATCTCCTGGTGCGCGGCGTCGCCGTGGAGCACGTGCTGGGACCGGGACAGGTCCGGGCCGCGATACTGACCCCGTTCGCGCGCCCGGGCGCCGATGGGATCATCGAGTACGCGCCCGCGCCCCGGGGGGACAGCCTCTTCGGCGGCGCGCATGAGGGAGGCGAGCCGGGTGCGGCTAACTTCCCTGGCACTGGATGATGCCGGAGAACCAGGCGGACAGAAACGCGGAGACGTCGGCGCTGGTGACCGCGCCGCTGAGGTCGAAGTCAGTGATGAGAGTCCCACCGGCGAGGTCCGCGAACCAGGCGACCAGGAAACCCGAGATGTCCGCGGTCGCGATGGCGCCGTCGGCGTTGACGTCCGCCGCGTGGTGCGGTATCGCGGCGAAGAGACCATCGGTGAAGGTGGTGGCCGTGGCCCGGAACTCCAGGTGATACGCCAGGGCTCCGGCGGAGCTGAAGATGCCGCCTCCGATTCCCCCCACTGGGGCGAGCGAGATGGAGGCGATGACGCGCGGCGGCCCGCCCTCGCCGGGCAGGGCGAACGCCGTCCCCGTGCGCGCGACGACATGCAGGCCGCCGCAGGTGTCGGTCGCGAGCAGGGCGCGGCTGGTGGCCGGAGTGACGTCCGGGCCGCGGAGCCGGGCCAGGAAGGCGACCTGCCCACGGGCGTTGACGACCGGTTCCCCGAGCGAGCCGAGCACCGTGCCGGGACCCAGGCCGGGGACCTGCTGGTTCTCGCGCACGACGAGGCGGGGCGAACCGCCCGGTGTGAAGACCCAGATCCCGGCGTTGTCGGCGGCCGTCACCGCCTCGCCCGTGATGATGGCCAGCACGGCCAGGTGGTGCGGCGCGCCGAGGACAGGCCGTCGTGAGAAGGAAGCGAAGGTTGCCCCTGGGGCGCCGGGGGCCGGGTCGCCCGCGCGCACCAGCAGGGCCGCGCCCCCGACGGGCGTCGCGGTCCAGACGCCCGTGTCGCTCCCGGGGCCAACCTGGTCGCCCGCGACCCTGGCCCAGAAAGCCGTGAGACCATCGGCGCCGGCGGTGGCCGGATCCGCCCCCAGCTCGGCGAAGGTGGTCCCTTCGGGCAGACCCGGCGCCGAGGCGCCGGTGCGCGCCAGCACGACGGGGGCGCTGTTCACAGCCCACGAGAGGATCGCCGAGTGCTGGGACGTGTCGGTCGTGTCGGCGTCGATCATCGCGCGCACGGCGAGACGGCCCGCGGCGTCGAGCGCGGGCGGCGCGAGGCTCGTGACCTGGAGCGCGGACTCGACGGGGGTGCCCGCCAGGGCGCGGAGGGCGAGCGACCCTCCCGGGTCGAGACCCCAGATACCGCTGCTCGTGTTGGCGACGAAGGCCATATGCCCGGAGGCGCCCGTCTCGAAGGTGGCGATGTGCGAGAAGTTGATCTGGATGTCCGGGCTGGGGCTGGGCGCGAGGGCCCCGTCGGCGGCGCCGAGGTCGACGTAGGCCATCCCGGGCTGGGCGAGGATCGCGAGCGTCGGCGCGGGGGCGACGCCGGGCGGCGGCGGGGCGGGCCCGGCGTACGCGGCGAGATAGAACGCTTCCGAGTTGGGAGCCAGGCGCGGCTCGGCGAGCGCGGTGAAGAGCAGCCCGCCGGGCGCCGCGTCGCCTTGGGCCAGGAGCAGCGTCGGGGTGCCGTCGCGATCGGTCCAGAGCGATGCACGCTTGGGATCCGTGGCCCCGGGCCCGGCCAGGCGGGCCCAGAAGATCGAGTCGCCGGCCTCGTTTAGCCGGACGGAGCCGACGGCGTCGAGCGTGACGCCCGCGGGCTGCCCGGGCGCGGGCTGCGCGGAGAGGGCGATCGTCCGGTAACTGACGTCCGGCTGGGCCGCCGCGGGCGGGAGCAAGCACGCGACACCGAGGGTGGCGAGCAGGGCGCGAAGCGCCCGGGTGCGGAGTGACGGCGCGCGGGGTTCTCCCATGGCGGTAAGCCGAGTCTACCACGCATCGGCCCGGTCGCCGGGATCGCGCGGTGAGGTATGATGCCACGCGATGAACAGCCGGTCAACGGGCTCGACCACGCGGCGGACCGCACGCTCGGGGTTCGCTCTGGCGGAGCTGCTCACGACGGTCGCGGTGGTGGCGGTGGCGGCGTGCGTCCTGCTGGCGGCGGGAGCGGAGCCCCGGCGCGTCGGCACGCTCTCGGGGTCGATGGCCAACCTGCGCCAGTTCGCCGCTGGGGGATCGAGCTTCGCCGCCGATAACCAGGGATTCGTGTGGGGCTACACCTGGGACCGCTTCACGCAGGCGAGCCAGTGGCCCGACCTGAACAACCACGGCGGCAGCGACCTTCAGGCGGCCGCGAACCAGGCCGTCGACATCATCCGCCGCCTCTCGGGCCGGACGCCGGCGACGGCGCCGGCGATTTTCTCGTGGGTCCCCCACCTGCTCTACGCCCACTTGCCGCTGATCGACCACCTGGGGGAGGAGCTGCCGGCCCGTTGGGCGATCTCCCCCGCGGACTCTCAGCGCCTGCTGTGGGCGGGGCACCACCTGTCGTTCCCGACCGGCGTGCCGCAGCCCCTCCCCTTCGGCAGCCCGGGCACGATCTACCGGTGGGCCTACTCGAGCTCGTACGAGCTCGGCCCGGCGTTCTTCTCCAACGACGCGCGCACGGCGACGCAGGAGGTGGTGGCCCAGGGTTCGACGCATTCGACGTACACCGTGCCGAACGGGTCGCTGCGGCGCCGCCTCGTGAGCGACGTGCGCCACCCCTCGCAGAAGGTGATGGTGTACGAGTCGCACCAGCGGCACTTCGGGCCCCGGGTCGCCTACTTCGCCTATCCCGAGGCCCGCGTCCCGGCGCAGATGGGCGACGGCTCGGTGCGGGTGCGGGCCACGGGGGAGGGCAACCGCGGCTTCAATCCCGGCCTCCCGCTGAGCGCGAGCCCGACCGCGTTTGCCTACCAGCCGCAGGCGTACGAGCCCGGCACGCTCAACGGGCAGGCGTCTCAGACCGTGCTGGGGCATTATCGCTGGACCCGCTCGGGGCTGCGCGGGCGCGACTTCGAGGGCCCGGAGGTCCCCTGGGTCCCATGACGCGTTCGGGCCGGATCGCCCGGCCACCTAGGCTCACGGGCGTGGGCAGGCGCGATCAGTCCGGGTCGGATGGGCGGGCCGCGCCCGGCCTCGGGGAGCCGGAGGGCGCGGGCGGGGCAGCGTGCGCGCCGGCGCCGGGATGGGACCGGGTGGTCGAGGTCATGGAGCGGCTAGCGGCGAGCAGCGACCTCGACGAGGTCCTCGGGCTGATCGTCGACTCTCTGCGCGATTGCCTCGACGCCGAACGGGCCAGCGTGCTGCAGTACGACCCCGCCCGGCACGAGCTGTTCGCGACGCGCGCCCACGGGGTCGGCGCGTCGCTCCGCTTCAGCGCCGACCTGGGTCTGGCCGGAGAGGCGGTCCGGACGCGGCGGATCGTGAGCGTGCCCGACTGCTACGCCGATCCGCGCTTCAACCGGGACGTGGACCGCGCGACGGGCTTCCGGACGCGCTGCCTGCTGAGCATCCCCCTGGCCTCGCTGGACGGGAAGCTCGAGGGCGTGGCCCAGGTGCTCAACAAGCGCCCCGGCCGGGACGGGGGTGTCTTCGGCCCGGGGGACGAGGCCGTGGCCCGGGCCCTGTCGTCGCAGGCGGCGATCGCGCTGCGGCGTGCCCGGCTGCTGGAGTCCGAGCGCCGCAAGAACAAGATCGAGGCCGACCTGCGGATCGCCAAGGAGGTCCAGCAGTCGACGCTCCCGAGCCTGCTCCCAGACGTGGCCGGGTTCGACATCGCCGCGACGACCAACCCCGCGGAGGAGACGGGCGGGGACACGTTCGACCTGACCCCGCTGGGGATGCCCTGCCCGGGGGGACCGGGCGATCCGGTCAGCCGGGTGATGATCCTGATGGCCGACGCCACGGGGCACGGGATCGGCCCGGCCCTCTCGGTGACGCAGGTGCAGTCGATGCTGCGGATGGCGGGCCGGCTGGGAGCCCCGCTGACCGAGATCGTCTGCCACCTCAACGCGCTGATGTGCGAGGCGCTGCCGGCGGGGCGCTTCGTGACGGCCTTTCTGGGCGAGCTGGACGCGGGGAGGCACGAGGTCGCGTACGTGTCGGCCGGGCAGGCGCCGATCGTGGTGGTCCGCGCGAGCGGTGAGTTCGAATGCTTTGACGCCAGCACCCCCCCGGTGGGCATCGACCCGGACCTCAAGGTTCGCCGCACCGAGACAGTGCGGTTCGGGCCTGGGGACGTGCTGGTGCTGCTGAGCGACGGGTACTACGAGCTGCGCGGGCCCGGCGGCAAGGGCGACGACATGCTCGGGGTCGAGCGCGTGGTCGAGCTGGTGCGCGCCGCGATCGGCGGCTCCGCCGAGGAGATCCTCGGGGCGCTGATCCGAGGGGCCGCGGCGTTTGCGCGGGGCCGGCCCGCCGACGACGACCAGACCGCGATCATCATCAAGCGCACGGGCTAGGCGGGCTCGGACCAGGCGGCCGAGCCGGTCGGACTGAGGCCTACCAGGCTGAGGGTCGCGTGGCGGTTGCCGATGCGGTCCGAGAGCGCCAGCCCCGTTGTGACGGGCGAGGCCACGCTCAGCCCGCGGTCGAGGATCCGGTGCACGAGCTGGACCAGGTCGTGCGCGGCGGTGCCGGGGTCATCGGTGAGGAGCACGAGCAGGACGCCGCCGGCTCGGATGAGCGGATCGGCGTCGAGCTTGCGCAGGTCGGCGGGGACGCCCCGCAGGAGCTCCGAGGCGTAGGAACGGTTGGGGCCCGGGACGCCCGCGGTATAGCAGAACTGGGCCACGAGCTTGATCTCGAGCCAGAAGGCCTCTTCGGGGCGCGTGCAAGCGGGCCCCGGCTCGGGGACCTCGGGGGAGAGCAGGTGCTGGTAGAGGGTGCCGGCGGCCTGCTTCCGGCGGCGCTTGAGGCGGCTGAGCGAGACCAGCGGGTCTTCAAGGGCGGCGGGCTGGGCCGGCGTGAGCACGAGATCGCAGCGGAGGCGGTCGCGGGGCTTGGAATCCTCCCCCCGGCGGGCGCGCCACTCCGCGGGGTAGGGCCGCTCGCGGAGAACCCCGAAGCCGGCGCCAGCCAGGCCCGCCGCGATGATGGGGTGGAACTCGGTCTCCGCGAGCGCATCGAGCCCGTAGACCGCCTGCTCGTCCAGGCCGCGCTGCTGGCACTGGCCCAGGGCCGCCGCGGCGGCCTCGACGATGGCGACCGGGTCGTACATCGCCGCGACGATAGTCGCGGGCCTGGTATTCTTGGGGGTGGCGGCCCGGCGCCCAGGCACCGGCCCGCAACCCCAAGGACCCACACATGGCGATCGCCCTTCAGCGCCGTCCCGGACTTGCTCACCTGGCCCGAGGCCTCTTCGCCGCGCTGGCCCTGATGGCCGGTGCCGGCTGCGAGGACCGCAGCGCGCCGGCGACGGGAGGTCCCGGCGTGGCCCCGGCGGCGAACACCGACGCGGGCGGAGCCGGGCCGGCGCCGACCAGCGACGCCGCGCCGATCAAGGTGGGGCACTACGCCTCGATGACCGGCAAGGAGGCGACGTTCGGGCAGTCGACCGACCGGGGCATCCGCCTGGCGATCAAGGAGATCAACGCGGCGGGGGGGCTCAACGGGCGGCAGCTCGAGGTGATCACGTACGACACCAAGGGCGAGTCGAAGGAGGCCGGCAACGCGGTCACGCGGCTCATCACCAGCGACAAGGTGACCGCGGTGCTGGGGGAGGTGGCCAGCGGGCTCTCGCTGGCGGGCGGGGCGGTGGCGCAGCAGTACGGCGTGCCGATGATCTCGCCCTCGAGCACGAACCCGAAGGTGACGCTCGGACGCGACATGGTCTTCCGGGTCTGCTTCATCGACCCCTTCCAGGGGTTCGTGGTGGCGAAGTTCGCCCGCGAGAACCTCAAGGCGGGGAAGGCCGCGGTGCTCTTCGACCAGGCCCAGCCCTACTCCAAGGGCCTGCGCGACGAGTTCATCAAGCACTTCCAGGCGATGGGCGGGACGATCGTGGCGGACGAGGCCTTCTCGAGCGGGGACCAGGACTTCTCCGCGCAGCTCAACACCATCCGCGCCGCCGGCCCGGAGGTGATCTTCGTCCCCGGGTACTACACCGAGGCCGGCAACATCGCCCAGCAGGCGCGCAAGCTGGGGATCACGGTGCCCCTGATGGGCGGCGACGGCTGGGATTCGGAGCAGCTCGCGGCGATCGGGCAGGACGCCATCGAGGGGTGCTATTACTCGAACCACTACGCGCCGGACCAGCCCAGCGAGGAGGTCCGCACGTTCGTGAGCAAGTACCAGTCCGAGTACGGGCAGACGCCCGACGGCCTGGCCGCGCTCGGATACGACGCGGCCAAGGTGCTGTTCGAGGCCATGAAGCATGCCCCGTCGCTCGAGGGCAAGGCCCTGGCGGCGGCGGTCGCCCAGACCAAGGACCACCGGGGCGTAACGGGGATCATCACCATCGACCAGAACCGCGACGCGACCAAGTCGGCGGTGGTGGTCCAGATGAAGGGCGGCAAGCCGGTCTGGGTGGCGACGGTCGAGCCGCCCAAATAAGCCGCCGGGGCCGCGGGGTCAAAGCAAAGGCGGCGGCGCTCTTCGGGCGCCGCCGCCGAGACGCACGCTGCTGTGTCCGCGGCGAGGAGTTAGCGCGGGCGCGCCGCGGGCGGGTTCGGCGCGGTGGCGCCGCGGCCCACGGTGACCTTCCGGGGCCTGGCCTGCTCACGCTTGGCCAGGGTGACCGTGAGAACGCCGTTGACGATCTCCGCGGTCACGCGCTCGGGGTCGATGTCCTCGCCGATGCGGAAGGACCGCTCGTAGTCGCCGGGGGCGAACTCGCAGGCGGCGCCGCAGCAGGCCGAGACCGGCCGCGTCCGGGCCTGCCCGCGCACCCGCAGGTGTCCCGGCTCGACCTCGACGTCGACGCCGTCGGGCCCGACGCCGGGCATATCCAGGATCAGGATGAACTGGTCCTGGGTTTCGGCGATGTCGCAGTCGGGGCGGTACAGGGGGCGTTCCGGGCGCTCCGACCGGTCGGGGGATGGCACTCCCCCCGCCATGCGGTCGGGAATCTCCCGGCCCTGCGGGGCGAGGTCCTCGACCGCGGTCCGTGCGCCCCGCGCGTCTTCCTGGCAGCAGTTGTTCCTGTTCCTCATGGGGTGTTGCTTCCTTTGGTTCGGGGTGCTGAGATCAGTGCGACTCGCGACCGCCAGGGCCCCGTCAGGCGGCGCCCGGCTCCGGAGCGCCCGCCGCGGGGGCGCTGCGCGGTCCGGCGCTCACGCGGACCTTGCGGGGCTTGGCCGCCTCGGCCTTGGGAAGCGTGACCGTCAGCACGCCGTCCTCGAGTGTGGCGCTGATCTTGTCCGCGTCGATCAGGTCACCCAGCGTGAGGGTGCGGGTGAAGCGGCGCACGGTGCGCTCGCGCCGATGGAAGGCGATCCCCTCGTGGGCCTTGTCGGTGCGCTCGCCCGAGATGGTGAGCTGACCGCCCTGGAAGGTCACCTCGACATCCTCGAGGCTGAAGCCGGGCAGCTCCGCCTCGACGTACACGCTGTGCTCGTCGGCCCAGGCGTTCATCGCGGGGAACTGGGGCCCGACGATGGGGCCCGGCATGCCCGAGAAGAGCGACCCGAGCAACTCGTCGAACGCCGCGGCCGGATGGGTCGGGCTCAGCATTCCATGGTTGCGCAATGCCAGCATGCGTGATCTCCTTTCGTCGTGTCCTCGCGTTGGTCCGCTCGGCCTGACGAGCGGAACTGACGCTGCCGCGGGAGCGTGGCCCGCGCCACGCCGCCCGTGCCGGAATCGGTTTTCAAAGGCCGTGCCAGGCGCGGCTCCGCCCCCGCCCGGGGGGCCTGGGGGGATGGGAACGGCGCCGAGCGCCGCCCTGGTGAGGGCCGTCCTGTCAAAGTGACAACCGCGCACCGGGCACGGGCGCCAGGACGGCACGCGCCCAGCGCCTGAATTCAGGACCGCGGACGGACCGATGCCGCCCAACCCCGCCGCCCGGCGCCGGCACGCGCTTTGACCGGTGCGTCCGTCCATACGGTTTTGCATCATGGGCGTGAGGTATCAGGACTACTACGAGACCCTGGGGGTGTCGCGCACGGCCACGCCGGACGAGATCCGTTCGGCCTACCGCAAGCTGGCGCGTCAGCACCACCCCGACGTGGCCAAGGGGAAGGGGTCGGACGAGAAGTTCAAGGCGGTGAGCGAGGCGTACGAGGTGCTGTCGGACCCGCAGAAGCGGGCCCAGTACGACCAGCTCGGGGCGAACTGGAAGGCCGGACAAGAGTTCCGCCCACCCCCGGGCTGGGCCGGGCGCGGGCCGGGAGGCGGGGGCCGGGGCGGCCCCGGGCGCGGAGCCGCGGGGGCGGGCGGGTTCGATTTCGGCATGGGCGGGGCGGGGGGCTTCAGTGACTTTTTCGAGGCGATTTTCGGGGGCCAGGGCGGGGACATCTTCGAAACGATGCGCGCGGGCGGCGGGCGTGGTGCTGGCGCCGACGCACGGTCGTGGGCGGGAGCGGACCAGGAGGCCGAGGTCACGATCTCGTTCGCCGAGGCCTTCGCGGGTGGGACGCGGCGGCTGACCCTGACCAGCCCGGAGGAGGGCGGGACGCCGCGCACGCTCGAGCTGAAGATCCCGCCCGGCACCACGGACGGCGCGGTGCTGCGGCTGGCGGGGCAGGGAGGCGCCGGCGCGGGGGGTGGGTCGCCCGGCGACCTGCTGCTGCGTGTGCGCGTGGAGCCGGACCCGGCGTTCCGGCTCGAGGGCGCGAACGTCGTAACCATGCTGTCGCTAGCTCCCTGGGAGGCGGCCCTGGGCGCGAAAGTGCCCGTGCCTACCCCCGAGGGCGAGGTGACCCTGACCGTGCCGCCGGGCACGCAGAGCGGGCAGCGTCTGCGCCTCCGCGGGCGCGGGTTTCCGCGGCGCGGCGGGGCCCGGGGCGACCTGCTCGCCGAGGCCAGGATCGTCGTGCCGCGCGCGCTCTCGCCCGAGCAGCGCGAGCTCTTCGAGCGGCTGGCCGCGTCCGAGCCAACCTTCGACCCGCGCCGCTCGTAGTACGCGCCGGGCCGGTGGCGGCCTTTGGGGGACCCGCGATGATCTTCGACCCGATGTACTTCGTGTTCCTGGCGCCGGCGATGCTGCTGGCGCTGTGGGCGCAGTTCCGGGTGCAGAGCGCCTATGCGCAGATGAGCCGGGTGCCGGCACGGAGCGGGGTGACGGGGGCCCAGGCGGCCGCGGCCATGCTGCGCCGCGCGGGCCTCACCGGGGTGGCGATCGCGCCGGGCCGTGGCGTGCTGAGCGACCATTACGACCCGCGGAGCAAGACGCTGCGGCTGAGCCCGCAGGTGTACGGGGGGACCTCGCTGGCCTCGCTGGGGATCGCCGCGCACGAGGCGGGGCACGCGCTGCAGGACGCGCGGGGGTACGCCCCGCTCCGGCTGCGCAACGGGATCGTGCCCCTGGCCGCGGTGGGCAGCCGGCTGGCGGTCCTGCTCATCATCATGGGGATCGTGCTGGGCGCCGGCCTGCGCGCCGGAGGATTGGGCGGGGTCCTGCTCTGGGGCGGCATCGGCCTCTTCTCGACCGTGGTGGCCTTCCAGCTCGTGAACCTGCCCGTCGAGTACGACGCCAGCGCCCGCGCCCGCCTCCAGCTCCAGGAGCTGGGGCTGGTGGACCCCGATGAGGTGCCGATGGTCCGGCGGGTTCTCTCGGCGGCGGCGCTCACCTACGTCGCGGCCACGCTGACGGCGATCCTCACCCTGGCGTACTACGTGACGCTGGCGCTGGGCTCCTCGCGCCGGGAGTAGCCGGCCCGGCGGAGCGGAGCGGGCCGGGGCCGGGACGGGGCGCATAAAGTCGGCAGGCGCCGCGCCCGGGCGCTCCCGCATGTCCACCCTCGCCGCGTCTCCAGCCGCAGTCACCCCCCCGCTGTCCAAGGACCCGGTCACCGTGCACTCGGGGTCGCGGGCCGGCGCGGCCGACCTGCTCAACAGCGCCGCCCTGGTCGCCGACCTGTGGGCGCACCGGGGCCTGATCCGCCAGTTCGCGGCCCGCGACGTGCAGATGCGCCACAAGGGCACGATGCTGGGCATGGTGTGGATGGTGGTCAGCCCGCTCATCCAACTGGCGATCTACACCTTCCTGTTCACGGTGGTCTTCCCGAGCCGGTGGGAACGGCTGGGGGGCGTCGGGGACACGGCCGAGTTCCTGCTCATGTTCTGGTGCGGGTTCGTGGTCTACGGGATCTTCTCGGAGTCGGCCGGGCGCGCCCCGGGGCTGGTGCTGGACCGCCCGAACCTGGTGCGCAAGGTGGTCTTCCCCCTTCAGACCCTGCCGGTGGCGGCGCTGAGCTCCTCGCTGGTCTTCGGGGCGGTCGGGATCGCGCTGCTGCTCGCGGGCGACCTGGCCCTGCGCGGCGAGCTCCGCTGGACCGTGCTCCTCTTCCCGGCGGTGCTGGTGCCCCTCCTGCTCCTGACGCTGGGGGCGGGGTGGTTCCTGGCGGCCCTGGGGGTATACATCCGGGACACGCGCCAGGTGGTGGCGGTGCTGCTGCAGATGCTCTTCTTCGTCACCCCGATCTTCTACGAGGCCGAGCGCCTGCCCGAGAGGTATCGCTGGCTCATCGAGCTGAACCCCTTCACGCCCATCATCGAGAGCGCACGGCGGACCCTGCTGGAGGGGCGGCTTCCGGAGTGGGGCCCCCTGCTGGTGGTCACGCTCCTGGGGATCGTGGCCGCCCAGTTGGGGTACGCTTTCTTCATGAAGACCCGGCGGGGGTTCCCGGATGTCATGTGAGCCCGCGGGGAGCGGGCGCGCCGCGGCGGGCGGCGCGCCGGCGACGGGAACGGGCGACGCGGTGATCAGCGTCGAGCGCGTCTCCAAGCGATACCAGATCTATGCCAAGCCCCGCGACCGGCTGAAGCAGGCCCTGGTCGGGCGCTGGCGGACGTACTACAGCCCGTTCTACGCGGTGCGGGACGTGAGCTTCGAGGTGCGGCGCGGCGAGGCGGTGGGGATCGTCGGGCGGAACGGGTCGGGCAAGAGCACGCTGCTGCAGATGATCGCGGGGACGCTCGCGCCGACCGAGGGCCGGGTGGTGGTGCGCGGGCGGGTGGCGGCGCTGCTGGAGCTGGGCTCGGGGTTCGACCCGGAGTTCACGGGGCGCGAGAACGTGCTGCTCAACGGGGCGATCCTCGGCCTCTCGCGCCGGGAGATGCTCGAGCGCTTCGACGACATCGCGGCCTTCGCCGATATCGGCGCCTTCATCGACCAGCCGGTCAAGCACTACTCGAGCGGGATGTACGCCCGGCTGGCCTTCGCGGTCGCGGTCTCGGTCCGCCCCGACGTGCTCATCGTCGACGAGATCCTGGCGGTGGGCGACCTGGCCTTCCAGCAGAAGTGCGTCGCCAAGATGCGCACGCTGCTGGACTCGGGGGTGAGCCTGCTCTACGTGAGCCACGCGCCCGACGCCGTCAAGAGCCTGTGCCAGAAGGGGCTGTTCCTGCGCGAGGGCCGGACCGTCTGCTTCGCCCCGGCCGCCGAGGCGGTCGACCGCTACATCAGCTCGCTGCGGAGCGCGGTGAACGAGGAGGCCCGGCGGCTCCAGCCGGAGCTGGCCGAGCCGGCGCCGGAGGGGCCCGAGCAGCTCTCCGAGGGGGGCAAGATCCGCTACGGCTCGGGGCAGGCGACCATCGAGGCGGTCCGGGTGCTGGACGCGGAGGGTCGCTCGACGGAGGTGCTCACGTTCGGCGAGTCGGTGACCGTGGAGGTGCTGGTCCGGGCCCGCGTGGCCCTGGCGAACCTGGACGTGCACTTCCACGTGCGTGACTCGGTCGGGGTGGACCTGTTCGGGACGGGCACGGCCGATGAGCAGTGCTGGCTCCCGCGACTCGAGGCGGGGGCCGGGGCCGTGGTGCGCTTCCGCTTCCTCAACAACCTGCGTTCGGGGGCCTACGGGGTGACGGTCACGCTGACCCGCCTCCCGGACCGGGCCGACGCGGGGGGCATCACGCTCGATCACATCTCCGGGGCGGCGGCCTTCCAGGTGATCGGGGAGCCGATGCGACCGGTGATGTACAAGTTCCACCAGCCGGTGGAGCTGAGCTTCGAGGCGCTGCCGGGGCCGGCGCGGGCGGCGGTCGCGCCCGCCGCGGGGTGACGGCGGGGGAACCGACCGGGGCGCGGGCCCCATCTACACTACCGCCCGATGCTGGAGCACCCCCCCGCGTTCCTGACGGTCCAGTTCATCGTCTCGGCGGTCACCGCGGTGGTGATGGTCCACGTGGTCCTGATCACCGTCGCCTACAGCATCTACCTCGAGCGCAAGATCTCGGCCTACATTCAGGACCGCATCGGCCCGAACCGGGTGGGGTTCGACTTCGGGCTGCCGGCCCTGAAGTTCCTGCGCGGGGCCTGGGGGCTCGGACAGCCGCTCGCCGACGGCATCAAGTTCCTGCTCAAGGAGGACTACCAGCCGCGCGGGGCGGACAGGTTCCTCTTCACGCTGGCGCCGGCGGCGATCGTGATCCCGGCCCTGATCGGGTTCGCGATCATCCCCTGGGGCGGGCTGTGGAACCTGGGCGACCTGCACGTGGGCGACTGGGTGATCCCCGGGGGGAAGGTGATCGTCGCCGGCGCGCCGGTCAACGCCGGCGTCGTCTACCTGCTGGCGGTCGCGGCCCTGGGCGTCTACGGCGTGGTGCTGGGCGGGTGGGCGAGCAACAACAAGTACTCGTTCCTGGGCGGGCTGCGAGCCTCGGCCCAGATGATCTCGTATGAGATCCCGCTGGGGCTGTCGCTGCTGGCCGTGCTGCTCGTGGTCGGCTCGCTGCTGCCCCAGCGGATCATCGGGTACCAGCTCGAGCACGGCTGGCTGCTCTTCCACCACCCGCTGACCGCGTTCATCTTCTTCACTGCGGCCCTGGCCGAGGCCAACCGCGCCCCCTTCGACAACGCCGAGGCGGAGCAGGAACTGGTCGGCGGGTACCACACCGAGTACTCGTCGATGCGGTTTGCGCTCTTCTTCCTGGCGGAGTACTCCCACCTGGTGACGAGCTCGACCTTCTTCGTGCTGCTCTTCCTGGGAGGGTGGGACCTCATCCCGTTCGTCAACCTGCTGCCCGTCGAGGCGACGGGTCTGACCGGGGCGGCGGTCGTGCTGCTCAAGACGCTGATCTATTTCACGAAGGTCGTGCTGCTGGTCTGCTTCGCGATGGTGATCCGCTGGACGCTGCCGCGCATGCGCTTCGACCAGGTGATGCACGCGGCGTGGCAGTCGGTGATCCCACTGACGCTGCTGCTGGTGGTGGGCACCGCGGTGCTGGTGCACCTGGGGTATCGGGGCCTGGCGCCGATGCTGCTGCTGAATGTGGCGCTCGCGGGGCTGGTGCTGATGCTGCTGCCGATGCTTCCCAAGGCGACCACCAACCGGCGCGTGCGCCTGGCGGGCTCGAGGTTCTACGCCCCGCCCCCCGGGATGGACGAGGTGGGAATCGACGAACCGCCCCTGGACGCGGAGGGGGAGCATGGGCCCGGTCCGACCGGTGCCAACGGGCGGCGCGCACCACGGTCGGCCCTGGCCACGGCTCGGTAGGCGGGGACCGCCAGGGCTCCGCGGCCGTCAGCCGACCGAATCGGCGAACAGGAGCGTGGACAGGTAGCGCTCGCCGAAGGAGCAGGCGAAGGTGACGATCCGCTTGCCCCGGAACGCGGGGCGCGCGGCCACGCGGGCGGCCACGGCCACGTTGGCCCCGGTGCTGATCCCGCCCAGGATTCCCTCTTCCTTGGCGAGCCGCTTGGCCCAGGCGAAGGCCTCGTCGTTGGAGACCAGCTCGACGCCGCTGATGAGCGAGGTGTCGAGATTGCGCGGCACGAAACCGGCGCCGATGCCCTGGATCTTGTGGAGGCCAGGCTGGCCGCCGCTGATGACGGGGCTGGCCTCGGGCTCGACGGCGATGGCCTGGAACTCGGCGTGGCGCGGGCGGATGAAGCGGGTGACGCCGGTGATGGTCCCCCCCGTGCCCACGCCCGAGACGATCGCGTCGACCTTCCCGCCGGTATCGGCCCAGATCTCGGGCCCGGTCGTGGCCTCGTGCACCTGCGGGTTGGCGGGGTTGTCGAACTGCTGGGGCATGAAGGCGCCGGGCGTGGAATCGACCAGGCGCTGGGCCTCGGCGACGGCGCCGCGCATGCCCTTGTCGGCCGGCGTAAGGACCAGCTCGGCGCCCAGGTGCCTGAGCAGGGCCCGGCGCTCCAGGCTCATCGACTCGGGCATGGTGAGCTTGAGGCGGTAGCCCTTGGCGGCGCAGACCAACGCGAGGGCGATGCCGGTGTTGCCGCTGGTGGGCTCGATGATGAGCGTTCCCGGCGCGCCCCCGGCCGCGGGCTTGATGAGGCCGTCGCGCTCGGCGGCCTCGATCATGGCCTTGCCGATGCGGTCCTTGACGCTGGCGGCGGGGTTGTCGAACTCGAGCTTGAGCAGGACCTCGGCCCCGCCGGGGGGGATCACGCGGTTGAGGCGCACCAGGCGGGTGTTGCCGACACACTCGATGATGTTCGGGTAGGTCCGCCGGTGCACGGGCTGGGAGGCGGCGGGGGCCGGTGCCGGGCGGGTCGCGGTGCTCATCGGATGCTCCCAGCGGGGGGTGTTGGGGTGGCGGGCTCTGGCGCGGTGGGAGCTGGGCGCGCGGCGGCGTCGCCCTCCACCGGGAGGCCGGCGGCCATCCACTCGCGCAGGCCCCCGGCGAAGAGATAGACCGAGTCGTACCCGGCGTTGAGGAGGCGTTTGGCCATCCCGCGGGCCGAACCCGTCGAGGGGTCGTCCCCATAGACCACCAGGTTCTTGAAGCGCTCGAGCTCCGGGTCGGTATCACCCTTGAGTCCGGACACCTCGCTGAGCTGGATGGAGCGGGCGCCGGGAATGTGCGCCTCCGCGAAGTCGCGGTGGGAACGCGGATCGATCAGGAGCACGCTGCGCGGGTTGCCCGAGGCCTGCAGCCTGCGGATCTCGGGGATGCCGACGAACTCGAGGGACTTGTCGCTCACCCGGGTCTTGCACCCTCCAAGGCCGGCGGCCATGGCCACCAGCAGGGCGAGCACGGGGCGCCGGAACCGGGCGGTCGGGCCTCCCGGCGCCGGGATGATGTCTGGGAACGCCATGATTCCTAGCATAGCGGGCGCCGGATCGGCCGCACCCGCGGAGGCGAACACCCGGCGTGGCGCGCGCGTACGTGGGCGTGGGGCGGGGCGTCCGGGTTACGGACGCCGGGAGTCCTCGAATATGGTGGTGTGGCTGGCGCTGGTGACGTGTGCCTGGGCGGGTTTGCCGAGCGAACCGGCGGGTGAGCCGCCGACGGCGGGGGCGTCGCCCCACGTCCGGGCGGCACTCATCGCCGAGCACGCCACGGTGCCGGCAGGTGGCACGACGACGCTGGGCGTCAGCTTCGAGATCGCGCCGGACTGGCACCTGTACTGGAACGGGTATTCCGATACGGGGATGCCCCCGGACGTGCGGCTGTCGGCCCCGGCTGGGGTGGCGCTCGGTGAGATCCAGTGGCCGGCGCCGACGCGCCACGTGAGCCCGGGCGACCTGCTCGACCTGGTCTATGAGCGGCGCGTGACCCTGCTCGTGCCGGTGAAGGTGTCGGAGGCTGTGAAGGCCGGGGACGCCGTGACGATCACCGGGGAGCTCGAGTGGCTGGTGTGCAAGGACTCCTGCGTGCCCGGGGCGCAGGCGGTTTCGATCACGCTGCCGATCGTGGCGCCGGGCGAGGGCCCCAAGCCCGACCCGGCGACGGCCGCCAGATTCGCGGAGGCACGGGCGCGGCTGCCCGGTTCCTGGAACGAGGCAGAGGGGAAGCAGGCCCGGCTGGAGGGACGGACGCTGCGGATCGCCGCGCCCGGCGCGCGCGGGATTTCGGTCTACCCACTGGCCGACTCGCGCCCCGTCGAGGATCTGCTCGAGCGCGGGCGGGCGGCGGGGGAGACGCTGGCGGTGAGACTCGGGGGCCAGGCGGCCGACCCGCGGCCGGTGCGCGCGGTGGTCGAGATCGACCGCGGCACCGCGCGGCGCGAGTTCTATCTGCTGGAGCTGCCCGCACCCCGCGCCGCGGGCACGCCCGACGGGGAGCGCAGGCCGACGAACGATGCCGGGCCCCGAGCGCCGGCGAAATGACGCACGGCCCGCGGGCCCTCCGGCGCGTTGCCGGGGCGCCTGGTGGGCGAACGAAGGGAGCACCCATGGTCAAGTTCGGTACATTGCTTCTGGGCGGACTGCTGGCGGGAAGCTTGGCGCTGACGCCCGCGCTCGCCGAT
>DASPKO010000241.1:0-4068 GCA_035628055.1 Phycisphaerales bacterium | reverse complement strand
TCGTGGGGGACGAGCCCGGCACGACGCGCGATCACGTGGGCGCGCTCATCGACCTGGCGGGCCTGGTCGTGCGCTTCGTCGACGCCCCCGGTGTCTCGGCGGCGCCGGCGGGCACCCCCGACGCCCGGGCCCTCGGGCTCGCCGAGAGCGCGGCCCGGACCGCCGACCTGCTCCTGCTCTGCGCCGACCCGACCTCCGACTTCCTGTCCCCGCCCGCGGGGGCGCCCCGTGCAGACTCCGCCGGGGTCGTGCGCGTCTGCCTGCGCGCCGACCTGGGCCCGGCCCCGCCGGGCTCCGAGGTCCGGGTCTCGCTCCAGCCCATCGCCCCCGGCGGGCCCCCGGCCCCGGGCGCGCGGCCCGGCCTGGACAGCCTGGTGACGCTGGTGCGCGACGCGCTGGTCAGTCCCGCGGCGCGGGCCTCATCTCTCCCATGGAAGTTCTGGTGACCTAGACTCGCCGCGAAGTGCTGCGGGCGGTCCGGACGTGTGCAAACCGGCACGCGGCCGCCCGTCGCGCGGCCCGGGGCCAGGACCACATGGAACAACGCCAGACACAGGTGCGCGTGGGCGCGGGCCTCGAGGAATCGCGGCTCAACAAGGACTTCATCGAGTTCCTCCAGCGCTGGGGGTGGCTCATCCTGGCGATCCTGGTGGTGGTTCTGGGCGGGTACATCGGGCTGCGCGAGCTGCGCGAGTATCGCGTCCGCCAGACCGACCAGGCCTTCGAGGCGCTCACCTCCGCCGCCGCGGCCGGCAACCCCGACAACCTGCTCCGCGTCGCCGAGGAGTTCTCGGGACAGCCGGGCGTTCCGCACCTGGCCCGACTCTCCGCCGGCGACATCTATCTGCGCGCCTACCGCTCGGGGCTGGCCCCGGGCGTGCAGCAGCAGCCCGACGGCACGCTCTCGGACCCCGAGGGCGCGCTCACCGAGGAACAGCGGAAGGAGATGCTGGGCAAGGCCCGCGCCGCCTACGAGGCGGCCCTCGCCGGCAGCCGGGGAGACCGCGCCGCGACCATTCACGAGATCAACGCGCACCTGGGGCTGGCCGCGGCGGCCGAGTCGGCCGACGACCTCGAGGCCGCGCGCGCCCACTACGCCAGCGCCCTCGAGCTGGCCACGCGGGCCCAGTTGGGTCACCTGGCCGAGCTCGCCCGGCTCCGCCAGGAGACGCTCGCCTCGCTCCCCCCGCGGCCCGTGCTGCTGACCCGCGCCGATCTGCCTCCCGAGCCGGCGAGCGCCCCGCCTCCCCCAGCCGCCGGCCCGACCATCATGGACACCTCGGGAAATCCGATCCAGATGACGCCGATCGAGGGACCGCCCCCGGGCATGGGCTTCCCGGGAGCACCGGCTCCCGCTCCGGCGCCCCCGCCGTCTCCCGCGCAGCCGCCCTCCGAGCCGGGGCCCGCGTCCGGGCCCGAGCAACCGAACGAGGACAGGTGAGCGCCGCGGGCGGCCCGCGCCCCGGAAGACGCGATCCCCGGTCGGAGCGCGCCCCGGGCCTGATCAAGCCGGGCGGGCTGGTAGACCAGGAGGCGCTCCCGGCCGCGGTCCACGCCGGGTCGTTCGTGCCGGACCCGGACGGCGCCGATCCGACCGAGCCGTCCGACCTCTCGGAAGCCCCGCTCATCGCCGCCGACCCCGACGCGCTGGTCGAGCCCGCGGGGGGCCTGCCCGACGACGACGCCCCCAACCGCGTCGTCTTCGTGCTCCGGCGCGACCTGCAGAAACGCCTGGATCGCTATCTCAGCGACCGCATCGGGTTCATGAGCCGAACCCAGCTCCAGCGCCTCATCGACGAGGGCGGGGTGACCGTCAACCAGCGCCGTCCCAAGGCCTCCACCAAGCTCGGCCTGGGCGACCGCGTCGAGGTCTTCCTTCCGGCCCCTCCCGCCCATGAGATCCCGCCCGAGCCGATCGCGCTCGACGTGCTCTACGAGGACGAGCACCTCATCGTGCTCAACAAACAGGCGGACATCATCGTCCACCCGGCGCGCACCCACCTCGCCGGCACGCTGATCAACGCGCTGGCCTACCGCTTCCTGCACCAGACGGGCGGGTCGCTCTCGGGAGTCGGGCGCGAGCACGCCCGCCCGGGCGTCGTCCACCGCCTGGACCGGCACACCACGGGGGCCATCGTCTTTGCCAAGACCGACGAGGCCCACTGGAAGCTGGCGCGCCAGTTCGAGCGCCGCACCGTCGACAAGCGCTACCTGGCGATCGTCCACGGGCACGTCGAGCCCGCTCTGGACGTCATCGACCTGCCCATCGGCCCTCATCCCTCCCGGCTCAAGGGGTACCGCGAGAAGTACGTCGTCCGCCACGACCACCTTGGCAAGCCGGCGGTGACGATCTATCGCGTGCTGGGCCGCTACGGCGCCGGCGGGGCGACGGCCGGGTGCTCGCTCGTGGAGGTCGAGCTCAAGACCGGGCGCACCCACCAGATCCGCGTGCACCTGGCGCACCTGGGCTGGCCCCTCGTGGGCGACGACATGTACGGCGGGACGGCCACACCTCTGGGCGACGCCGTGCCCGAGGTCGCGATCTCACGCCAGGCCCTGCACGCCATGACGCTGGGGTTCGAGCACCCGGTCAGCGAGCAGCCGATGTCCTTCCGCGCGCCGCTCCCCCCCGACCTTCGCGATCTGCTCACGGCCCTGCGCCTCCGACCCGGCCACGAGCCCGAACCGCCTCCGGGGGCGGCGCTCACCCCCGAGCGGATACTTTCCGGGGCCTGATCCCCCCGCGCAACGGGCGCCAGACCTTGCTAATCTAGTCCCCCGTTTCGGACCAAGAACGCCGGAGAACCTCCATGTCCATGTCCCGCGCCGTGCTCCACGCCTCCCCGCTCGCGCTCCTGGCCTTGGCCGGGCTCGCCGGATGCCAGAGCTCGGAGCGCACGGCGGGGGATCCCGCCCAGGTCGCCGGGCGCTACATCCTGAGTCTCGGCGACGCGGACATGAACGCGACCTCGTTCGTCACGGGGGAGCTGGGGCCGATCGATCCGGAGGTGGGGGACCACCTCACCATTCTCCCGCTCCCCATCGCCCGCCCGCCCAGCCCCGAGGCCGAGCGCTGGCAGTCGGGATACGCCCAGGTCCCCGCCTCCAACTCCGCGATGGGCGCCCCGATGCAGATCGCGGTCTCGGCCGACGGGACCCGGGCGTTCGTCACGGAGACCTATGGCCCGGCCCCGCAGGGCGCCCTGAAGCTCGACGACCTGCCCCCGGGCCGCACCCTCACGGTCATCGATCTGAGCGATCCCGCCATGCCACGCGTGGTCGAGACCGTCGACCTGGTGGTCCAGCCCGCCTCGATCTCGCTCCACCCCGCCGGCGACCTGCTGGCCGTCGCGACCAAGAGCCCCAACGAGCAGATCGTCCTGGTCCCGGTGGCGGCGGGCGGGGACGATCAGCCCGCGGGCCAGCCGATGGCGTGGCCGCTCGTGGGCCTCGACGATTCCGAGGCCGCCGCCTCGACCGCGGTGTGGAGCCCCAGCGGGGACGTGCTGGCGGTAACGCTCCCCCAGCGCGACGAGGTGATGTTCTACGAGTTCCGGCGCGAGGCGCCCCTCGCCGAGGGCGGGGTGGGGATGGGGCTGGCCCCGATCGGCGGCCCGGTCCGCGTCGGCAAGTTTCCCTTCTCGGGCCTGTGGACCCCCGACGGGAACCACTTCATCACCACGGACCTGCAGTGGGGCCCGGACGTCGAGAACTTCATCGTCGCCGCCTCCGAGGGGACGCTCAGCGTCATCCGCGTCGCCCGGCCGGCCGGCGATGACTCGGGCGCCGATGGGGAGGGGGGCAGCGACGGCATGTTCCAGCCGGTTGGCCCGGCCCACGAGGTCGTCTCGACCGTCACCGTCGGGGTCAATCCCGAGGGCCTGGCGATCTCTCCGGACGGGCGCTACGTCGTCACCGCGAATCTGCGCCACTCGTTCCTTCCGGAGGAGGATGAGCGGCTGACCCGGGGCGGATCGGTCTCGCTGCTCAGGCTCGACCGCGACGGCCGGCTCGAGCCCGTCGGGGAGTACGACCTGGACGGGATGCCCGAGGGGATCGCCTTCGACG
>DASPKO010000240.1:0-5622 GCA_035628055.1 Phycisphaerales bacterium | reverse complement strand
CTCGAGGAGGTCGAGCGCGAGGCGATCATCCGGACGCTGTGGTGCTATCAGGGGCACCGGCAGAAGGCCGCGACCGCCCTGGGGATCGGCGTGCGCACGCCGGGCCTCAAGCTCAAGAAGTGGAAGCAGGACAAGCTGGTGGAGGAGAGCCTCTAGCTCGGTTGACGCCGCTGGCCCGCCGCTTGCGGTTCGGTCGGGCGACGAGGAGACGCTGTGCCCGGCACCGGCCTGACATCCTGGGGAGCGCTTCCGGCGCTGGAGATGCTCGTCTCCTACTCGGGGCAGCGCCAGCGCATCCTGGCGCACAACGTCGCCAACTGGCAGACGCCGGACTTCCGCCCCGCGGACGTCGCCCCCGCCGAGTTCCAGAAGGTGCTGGGCGAGGCGGTCGCCAGGCGGCGCGCCTCGGGCGGTCTGGGGGATCTGGCCTGGCGGCCGGCCCGGGGCATCGAGCGGGGACCGGGCGGTGTGCTCCGGCTCCGGCCCGTCACGCCCCTGGCCGAGGGACCCCTCCGGCACGACCGCAACGACGTGGACCTGGAGCGGCTGATGCAGGACATGACGGAGAACCTGGCGGTCTTCCGGACCGCGACCGACCTCCTGCGCACGCGCCAGGCGCTAATGCACGCGGCGATCTCCGAGCGCGTCTGATCGAACCCCGCTGGGTGGCCTGCCCATGTACGGAGCCCTGGACATCTCGACGAGCGGCCTGATCGCCCAGCGGACGCGCCTGGACGTCATCGCCTCCAACATCGCCAACAAGGACTCGCTCTTCGACTCGAACGGCGTGCTGAGCCCGTACCGGCGCCGGGCGGCGATGTTCGCCACGGGCGATCCGAGCGCGCACACCGCCGATGGCCGGCGCCTGGGGGTCCACGTCGCGGCGATCGAGGTGGACCGATCGCCCCTGGAGCGCAAGCACGATCCCGGGAATCCGTTCGCGGACGCCGAGGGGTACGTGTGGGTCTCGAACATCAACCCGGCGATCGAGCAGATCAACGCCATGGAGGCGGCCCGGGCGTACGAGGCGAATCTTGCGGCCGCGGAGGTGACCAAGGCGATGATGGCACAGGCGTTGCGGCTGATCGCCTGAGTGGGCTAGCGTGCGCGAGGGACCATGACCGATCCGCTGGGACTGATCAGGGCAGGTGGGCAGGTGCCGGGGATGCCCCTGCGCCCCCCCGGGACGCAGGGCCCCGAGACGGGCCCATCCTTCAAGGACCTGCTGATGCAGAACCTGAAGGAGGTCAGCCGGCTGGAGCAAGAGGCCACCACCGCGATCGAGGACCTCGGCACCGGGGCGCGCACCGACCTGGAGGGGGTCATGCTCGCGACGCACAAGGCGGACACGGCCTTCCGCATGCTGCTCGCGGTGCGCAACAAGGTCCAGCAGGCCTACGAAGAGATCAAGCAGGTCCGGGTGTGATCGGCGCAGTTTCTGCGCGACGTCGTCCCGAGCCGTCCGGCCTAGCCCTCGGCCTGGTCCGGTCCCGGGTCGACGAGCCGCCCGAGGTGGCTCTCCAGCACCGCGAGGCGGCGCTCCAGGTCCACGAGCCGGCGGGCGAGCGCGGAGACCTCGAGGGCGGCCTGGTCGGCGGCGTGCTCGGCGAAGGCGGCCTGCTCCTCGAGGCGGCGCAGGCGCGCCCCAGCGTCGGGAGGCCCAGGGGGCTGGGGCAGCCGTTGGTCCACGGCGAGATCGTACCGGCGCGGGTACTGTGTGCCCCATGCGCACCTGCCCGCACCGTTGTGTCCTGTTCGTGGCCGCGCTGGTGAGCACGGCGCCCCTCCTGGCCGACGATCCGCCCACCGGCGTGGGCGCCCTCCGGGCTCTGAAGCTCGACCTGAGGGAGGGGATCCAGGACGAGGTGCGCCGCCAGGCACAGGCCCAGCACCAGCCCGAGGAGGCGCACGCCATCCCCGACCTCGAGACCGCGGCGGCGCTCAAGAGCTTCGGACGGCCCGGGACGGACTGGCTGGGCGTGGGGGGCGGCTACGCCAACGATCTCGACACCGACGAGGACTACGAGCTCTTCGTGACCTGGAGCCGGTTTCTGGCACACGACCTCGAGTTCATCCTGGAGGGCGGGCTGTGGTACTTCGACCAGGCGGGGGACAATACCGGGGGTCTTTCCGGGTCGTTCCTGTTCCGGTGGCACTTCTGGCACGACCCGGAGTATGACTGGACGCTGTACGGCGACGCGGGGATCGGTCTCCTGGCCGCGTTCGACCAGGTGCCCGACGGGGGGACGGGCTTGGGCTTCCTGCCCCGGATCGGCGTGGGCGTCTCGCACCGTCTGGGAGACTCGCACACGCGGCTGAACGTGGGGGTGCGGTGGCACCACATCTCGAACGGCCGGATCGCCGGGGACGAGCGCAACCCGGGGCGCGACGCCCCGATGATCTACGCCGTGGTGCAGTGGCCGTTCTAAGCCCGGCCTAGAGCGACATCCAGAGCTTGTGCAGGCGCTGCGGTGAGACCGGCTGGCTGGTGCGCAGCTCCTGGGCGAAGACGGAGATGCGCAGTTCCTCGAGGAGCCAGCGGAAGCGCTGCAGGTCGTCATCCTCGGGGATGCCCTGGGCGCGGCGCTCCGCGGCCCGGGCCAGGTAGGCGCGCCAGAGGGGGACGACCTCGGGCATCCGCGCCGCGTCGCGCTCGGCCTGCCCGGCCGCGAGCTTTTCCAGGCGGCGCTGGACGCCCAGGAGGAAGCGCGGGAGCTGCGCCAGCCACTGGGGCGGGGTGGAGAGCAGGAAGTCGCGCGGGACCAGGTGGTCGAGCTGGCTGCGGATGTCCGCGAGCGACTCCGCCGCGGCGGGCGCGGCGGCCAGGGGGCCCTCGAGCGCGGCCCGGAGCCCCGTGAGCGAGGTGAGGATGACGCGCACGTCGTCGGTGGCCTCGTGCGCGACATGGGCGACACGGTGCCAGCCGGCCGCGGCCAGCTCGGCGAAGCGCGCCTGGCTGCGGACTTCGTGCGCCGGCACGGGGTCCTGCCCGGGCCCGCGCGCCAGGCAGGCCCGCTCGGCGATGTGCGCGGCCAGGTGGGCCCGCAGGGTCTGGCACGACCCCAGCGGGGCGTACATCAGGCACAGAGCCGGCAGACCCGGCTGGTGGCGGAGCTGGAACTCGAGCTCGGGTGCGAGCTCGAGGGCCAGGAGCCGGCGCAGCCCGGCGCGCATGGCGTGCCGGGCCTCGGGCGCGGACCGGAACAGGCGCAGGCCGGCGGTCGTTCCCAGGTCGATGAGGGCCGGGAACGACTCGAAGCGCAGGCCGTGGCGCTCGAGGACGACCCGCTCGGGCAGGTCGCCGAAGTCCCAGGAGGCGACGCCGGCACGGTTCCAGCGGGGGTCGGGCACCGCGGCCAGGGCCTCGGCCAGGCGGACGGAGACGGCGCGCTTCACCGCGCCCACGTCGCGCCCGCCGGCCAGGGTCTGGCCCTGCGAGCCCAGCACGCGGATATGGAGGCGAAGGTGGGGCGGGAGGGCCTCCTCGCGGAGCATGGAGGGATCGACGAGCACGCCGCCGGGGAGCGCGGAGAGCTCGAGGGCCAGGGCCTCGGCGAGCGAGGGCCGCGGCTCGGCCCGGGCCCGGCGCACGAGGGCGGGGAGCACGCGCTCGGCGGTCTGGGGGGCCGGGACGAAGGAGACGCGGACGGCCTTGGGGAGCGCGCGGATGAGCTCGACGGTCTTCTCGCGGAGCATGCCGGGGACGAGCCACTGCGCCAGCGACTCGTCGAGCTGGCCGATGGCCTCGAGGGGGAGCTCGACGGTGACGCCGTCGTCGGGGTGTCCCGGCTCGGCGCGGTAGCGCAGCGGGAACCGCGCGGTGCCGACCGCGAGCTCGTCGGGGTAGAGCTCGTCAACGTCGGCGGGCACCGGGGCGGCGAGGAGGTCGCGCTCGGTCATGACCAGCAGATCGCGCCGGGCGCGCTCGGCGCGGGCCCTCCAGGACTCGAAGGTGCTGGCGCTGTGCACCTCCGGGGGGAGGCGGCGGTCGAAGAAATCGTGGCGGGCCTCGGGGCCGGCCAGGAGGCCGGGGCGGCGGAGCTTGTGCTCGAGGCGG
This sequence comes from Phycisphaerales bacterium, assembly GCA_035628055.1. Lineage (GTDB taxonomy): Bacteria > Planctomycetota > Phycisphaerae > Phycisphaerales > UBA1924 > DASPKO01. The sequence continues at coordinate 1,565 of DASPKO010000240.1, read as the reverse complement.
CGCACGGCCTCCTCGGCGCGCCGGTTGAGCTCGAGGAAGGGGGCGGCGGTGCGCAGCCGCCCCTCGACCAGCGCGTGACGGATGAACAGCTCGCGGGCCAGCACGGGGTCCAGGGGGGCGAGGCACACGCGGCGTCCGCGGGCCAGCTCGAGCCCGAAGAGCGTGACGGTCTCGAGCACGACGGCGCTCTGGGAGCGCTCGTCGTAGTGCGGGTCGTGGTGGGAGCGCCTGACCAGGTGCGGGGCGGCCCGCTCGATCCAGGCCGGTTCCACGCGGCCGACCGTGCGCGCGTACAGCCGGGTGGTCGTGACCAGCTCGGCGGCGACGACCCAGCGCGGGCCCTTCTTGTGCAGGCCGGACCCGGGGTGGATCCAGAAGCGCAGGCCGCGGGGACCGGCGTATTCCCCGGTCTCGCGGCGGGCGCCGACGCTGGAGACCAGACCGGGGAGCAGAGCGCGGTGGAGCGGCTCGGGGCCGCAGGGGCGGTCCTCGACGCGGAAGCCCATGTCGGTGGCGAGCACGCGGAGCTGCTGGTAGACGTCGTGCCACTCGCGGAGGCGCATGAAGGAGAGGAAGGTCTGGCGGCAGACCCTGCGGAGCTGGCTGGAGCTGAGCTTGGCCGACTGCTCCTCGTGCCAGGCCCAGAGCTTGAGCAGGCCCAGGAAGTCCGAGGTCTCGTCGCGGAAGGGAGCGTGGGCCGCGTCGGCGGGCTCGCGCTGCTCGAGGGGCCGCTCGCGCGGGTCGGGCACGGAGAGCGCGGCGGCCAGGACGAGCATCTCTCCGAGGCAGCCCTCGGCGGCGGCGGCGAGGATCATGCGGCCCAGGCGCGGGTCCACGGGCAGGCGGGCCAGCTTGGCGCCCAGCGAGGTGAGGTCGCCGGCCTCGTCGACCGCGCCGAGCTCGAGGAGGGTCTCGTATCCGTCGCGAACCAGCCGCGAGTCGGGAGGGTCGATGAAGGGGAAGGCGCCGACGTCTCCGAGGCGGAGCGCCTTCATCTGCAGGATGACGCTGGCGAGGTTGGTGCGGAGGACCTCCGGGTCGGTGAAGGGCGGGCGCTGCGCGTAGTCCTCCTCGGAATAGAGGCGGATGCAGACGCCGGGGGCGACGCGTCCACAGCGCCCGGCGCGCTGGTCGGCGCTGGCGCGGCTCACGGGCTCGATGGGCAGGCGCTGCACGCGGGTGCGCGGGCTGTAGCGGCTGATGCGCGCGAGCCCGGTGTCGATCACGGCGCGGATGCCCGGGACGGTGAGCGAGGTCTCGGCGACGTTGGTCGCCAGCACGATGCGGCGCTGGACGCCGCTTGCCCGGGGCTTGAAGACGCGGAGCTGCTCCTCCGCCGAGAGGCGGGCATAGAGGGGGAGGATCTCGGTGCCGGGCGGATGGTGCTTGCGGAGGGCCTCGGCGGTCTCGCGGATCTCGCGCTCCCCGGGGAGGAAGACGAGCACGTCGCCGGGCTGGCCCGGGCCGGACCGGGCGAGCTCGTCCACCGCGTCGAGGACCGCCTGCTCCTGCGTGCGGTCGAGCTCGTCGGGGTCGTCCGAGGCCAGGGGACGGTACCGGACCTC
>DASPKO010000239.1:0-7150 GCA_035628055.1 Phycisphaerales bacterium | reverse complement strand
CGGCCCGCCCCGGGGAGGGGCCGCGCTTCTCCCGGTCGGCCCAGCTCGCCCTCCCACGCTCCCAGGTCGAAGACCGCCCGCCCCGGCTCGGCCTGCCAGGGAAGCATGGCCCGCGGCCAGGCCGAGCGCCCCGCCCCGGGCTCCTGCCGCTCGAGCCCGACCGGCAGCAGCCCCGAGGCGTCGATCGCCTCGCCGGGGATGGGAACCCAGGCCTCCCATCGGCCCGGCGCTCGGCGCACGCTCACGCTCCCCGAGGGGGTCACGAGGCTCGGGCTGGAACGGCTCTGCGCCGTCGGGGTCTCGTCGAGCACGGCGCCGTCCTCGGTCACGCGCAGCACGCGCACGGGAGCACCCGTCGGCCCGAGCCACAGCCGCACGCTGTCGGGCTCGGAGCCCGCGAGACGCTCGCCCGGGGATTCCGTGGCGCACTCGACGTACACGGTCCAGCCCGAGGTCACCCTCCGATCACCGGAGGGCGCTTCGCGGTAGAGCACCGCGCCGGTGCGCCCCATCTGGGGAACGCCCGGCGGTTCCGGCTCGCCCAGCAGCGCCGCCATGGTCAGATCCGGCTGGAGCGGGCCGAGCCTGGGCCCCGGGGGCGCCGCGGGCACGCCGAAGGTGCTGACCGAGTGCTCGGCGGCCCAGCCTCCGAGACGGACCGTGAGGCGGGTGTGAGAAATGCCGTCTCGGGCCGGCGCCAGCGGTGCGGGAAGGACGGCCACGGACCAGGGCGGCGCGGGGGTCATGTCGGGCGCGCCCGGCCGGGCCAGGGCCGGGGCAACCCACGCCGCCGCCGGCGCCCGGCCGAAGTTCAGGACCGCGACCACTCCCGCCGCCGGAACGTTCTCCCCGTGCGCCGCGGGCGCGCCCGCGTCGGTGACGACCCACGAGGCGGCCTCGGGCAGGGCGGCGAGCCATCGCTCGGCCGCGGCCCGCACGCTCGCGTCGTCCGCGTCCGGGGCCAGCAGGGCGTGCAGGAGCGCCGTGGTCGCGGCCCCGCGGGGCCAGAGCGGCATCGCCACGCCCTGACCGAAGTCAGCCGCCGCCACCAGCCGCCAGTGCACGCGATCGGCCACGCCCGCGTCGGCCCGGCGGAGCCGCTCCAGCGCGGTGCCCCAGCGCCAGGACTCCTGCTCGGCGAGCGTGGCCGAGACCGATCCCGCGGGCGGCGCGGGGGTCCCCAGCTCGATTCCCAGGGCCGCGGCGAGAGAGCGGGCCCGCCACGCCTCTCCGGTCTCGCGCGCCGCCGTCTGGAGGGCGCGCACGAGGGCCGACGATTCGCGCCAGGCCGCGACCGTGCGCGTGTCGAGGTGCTCGAGCGGCGCCGCGCCGGGCTCGACCGCCGGGCCCTCGTGGACGATCACGGTCACGGACACGCCGGCCACGCGCACCGGCCCGGAGGATGCCGCCGGGGGAACCGGCACGAACCAGGCCGGGGCCCCGCGGGCCCCGGGCGCCTCCGCCGGGCGATTCTCCAGGACGCCGCCCGACCCCAGCCAGACCTGGCTGGTCTCCGTGGGCGCGCCCGCCGTGGGCCACGCCGGGCTCGCGCCCATGAAGCCGCCCGCATCGGGCCCGAGGGTGGCGCGTGTCCCGAGCACGTCCGTCCCCTCCACCACCACAGGCATCAAGGTTGCCCGCCCAGGGCGCGCGTGCACGACCCCATGCTGCGGAGTCACCGCGACCGGTGCCACGGGCTCGGCGCCCGGCCGCTGGCCCGACCCGCACCCGAAAAGAGCGGCCACCCACCCCGCGGCCAATGCCCGCCCCCGGGGCAACCGACGGCGCGGGCGCGGCCTGGGCACCGAGCTGGGAGGGGCAAAGTGCCGCATGAAAAGACCCGATACTCACGCCGGACGCCGTCGCGCTCCCGCGGTCGCGGGACGCCGGCCGCCCGCACGGGGCTCATGATGGTAACGGTCGGCGCCGATGGCCTGGTCGAGTTCCGCCTCTATCGCCCCCACGCCAAGCGCGTGCAGGTCATGGGCGACTTCACGCGCTGGGGACGGGCAGCCGTGGAGCTGGCGCCCGAGCCCGACGGCTGGTGGTCGGCGAGGCTGACCGTGGCGCAGGGCGACCACCTGTTCAGCTACATCGCCGACGATGAGGTCTGGGTGCCCGACTACGCGGCCCATGGGATCGTTCCCAACGGGTACGGCGGATGGGTGAGCCGCCTGGTGGTCGAGGTGGCCGCCAAGACCGCGACCCGCCGCCTCGCGGCCTGAGCCGGCGCCAGTCCGCACCCTAGTGCTGCTGGGTCTCGATGGGCGGGTTGAACTGGGTCACCCCGGTGTCACCGATCGCCAACCCCTGGATCTTCACCCCCTTGCTCACCACGAAGAGCAGGGCCAGCTCCTGGTCCGGGCGGCTTCGCGAGAGCGAGGGCAGGTCGGTCACGCGCGCCACGGGCCGTCCGGGCGAGTACTGGATGTGCGTCTCGGTCGTGTCGCGGTAGACATATCCCAGGGCCGGGTAGCGGTTGCCGTCGGTGTCCACGAGCGTGGGCCGCCCGGTGGGATCCACGTTCGCCGCCGCGTCGGTGAGCAGCCCGATCGGCGAGGTCTGGCCGACGTCGATCTGCACCATCACCGCGTCCTCGATCGGCGCGAAGTTGGCCACGCGCAGGGCCGGGTCGACGGTGCGGTTCTTGGAGAGCTCGGTGTTGAGGAACTTCCCGGTGCCGCCCTGGATCCGCCCGTCCGCGTTCACCTCGAGGTTGTTGAGGTTGTCGCGGCTGAGCACGTCCCGCCCCGGGAGCCGCTGCGAGATGCGCACGGGGGTGTTCGGGTCGGTCATGTTGACCTGGTACTTCACGGCCCCGGCAAAGTTCGCCGGTCCCCCGCCCACGCCCGCCTGCAGGATGACCTGCCGGTTCGTCACGGCCTTGTCGCGGGCCTTGATGTCCGGGTAGTCCTGGAAGCTCTTGGCGAACTTCTCCGCCAGCTCGAAGCGCACCCCGCGCACGTAGAGCGCCACCGGCTGATACCCCCGGGGCATCACGAACTCGAACGCCATGGGGACCTCGGCCGCCGCGCCGGGCGAGGCGATGAACACGTCCCGCGCGTCGAAGCGCCACCGCCCCAGGTCCTGCTTGTCCCCCTCGGCCTGGGAGATCACGGCGATCGGGTGGATGGCGATCGCGTCCGTCCCGTCCTCGCTCCAGGCCACGAGCCGCACCTGGCTGTTCCCGACGACGATCTTCCCTTCCTTCTCCCGGGCGCCCGCCTTGAACAGCACCACGAAGCCCTCCAGGTACGAGTTCGCCGGCGCGGGGTCGCCGTCCACCTCGGTCACGTTCTGCTTGCGGCTCGGGTCGAAGCTGTCCGTGAGCAGGTCGGCGAGCTTGACCTGCCCGGCCCTCCCGACCGTGTACCGTCCCATGATCTCGACGTCGGTGGGCTTGAGCACTGTGCGCCCGCCCCCGTCCGGGGCTGGGAAGTTGACGCGGAGCAGCGGTCCCTCGTCGGTCACCTCCGGGCGCCACATCGCCAGGGGCGTGCCCGTGCGCAGGGTCGTGCGCGACAGGTAGGAGTAGAACCCGGCGGTCATCCGGTCCACCGGCACCCACAGGCTCTGTTCGCGGATCACCGAGCCGCCCGGCGAGTGTCCCATGGGGCGATAGCCCAGGAACTCCGTGCTCAGGCGGAGGTGCCCGATCGAGATGAGCAGGACGCCCGAGGTGATGACGCCCGCCACCACGCCGCACGCCCCCCCGCCGATCATGTTGCTGACGTTGTCCAGGTCCGCGTTGGCCGGCAGGAGCTTGTCGACCGCGAGCCTGAGGATGCCGACCGTGGCGGCGAACGGCACCGCGAGGGCGATGGCATAGGCCGAATCGAGCAGCCATTGCTTCCCCGACTTCTCGAGGATGAGGAAGGCCAGGGGCTCCCAGACGCCGAAGGCCACGGCCCCGGCGACCAGCACGCAGATCATGTGGATGAGCGCCGAGAAGAACCCGCGCGAGAGCCAGACCCACGCGATGATGCCCACCACGCCGATCGCCGCAAGACTCAGAATCATGTCGGTCTCCACGTGGGGGGGCCGGCATCAGCCGGCCGGCCCGGTGCCGCGCTCGTCCCCGCTCCCGCCGCCTACCGCACCGGCGCCGCCGGGGCCGGCGGCTTGGCCGCCCCCGCCGCGGGAGGCGGGGCGCCCGGGGCGGTCCCCGCGGCCGCCGCCGGCGCGGTGATCCGGGTCACTTCCTCGACGCTCGTCACGCCCATGATCGCCTTGCGGATCGCGGCCTGCTGGAGGCTCGGGAGCTGCTTTTTCTTCAGGGCCGCACGCAGCCCCTGCAGGTTCCCCGAGGAAACCAGCTCGCGCTCCTCGGTCCCGAGGGGGAAGAGCTCGAACACGGCCTCCTGGCCCAGGTACCCGACGCCCTGGCACGCGGGGCACACCTCCGGCTTGTTCTTGATCAGGACCTGCCCGCCCTTCTTGAAGAGCTGGGGGACCTTGTCGGGCACGCCGAGCTTCTTGAGCATCTCCGGCGTCGTGGGATACGCCACCTTGCAGTTGCCGCACAGCCGGCGGAGCAGCCGCTGGGCGAGCACGCCGCGGAGCCCCTTGCCCGCCTGGATTGGCTCCCCGACGGCCTTCACCCACGCCTCGACGGTCGCGATCGCCGACTCGGCCCGGAAGCCCGCGTACACACGCGTTCGTTCCAGGTCCGCCCGGGTGATCTCCCTGGCGGTGTTCTGATCGGGCACCTCGGCCACGAAGACCACGTCCGGGTCGCGGCGCAGCACCGAGCGCACCAGCGTGGAATACTCCGCCCCCTGGGTCGGGTCGAACTGATTGACCCGCACCCCCTCGGGCGACCACTGCGGGTCCACCTCCACCGTCTGCACGTTCTTGGTGTAGGCGTCGTGCATCTGCACGAGCGAGTAGAGCGTCGTGGTGCGCCCCTGGTCGGGCATCGCTCCCAGGAGCACGATCCCCTTCCCGTCATCCACCATGGCGCGGAGCTCGGCCATCTGGTTCTCGAGCAGGCCAAGCTCCTGGGGCTTGCGATTAACGGCCTGCTCCGGGTCGAACAGCATGGTCATCTGGACGCCCCCCGGGACGCCCACGCTCGTCACCCGCACCACGTGCTTGAAGCCGTCGTGCTCGACGGTGACGACGCCCTGCTGCTTCTTGCGCCGCTCGGCCACGTCCAGCTTCGCCGCCGACTTCCAGAAGTCCATGAGCCGGATGGCCTGCGCCGCCGGCATGCTCTCGCCGGGCGTGCGGATGCCGTCGACCAGGTAGCGGGCGGCGTACACCGCCTCGGCGCCGCTCCCCTGGCCCGTGGGCCCGAAGTCCACCTGCGAGGCGCGGGCCGCCACGGCCTTGCTGTAGAGCGCTTCGGCGGCGATCCGCACCTCGAACTCCGGCGTCTCGGGGTTGGGCGCGACGATCGTCTGCTTGTCCGGCCCGCGCATCACCAGCGCCACCTTCGCCTGCTGCTTGGCGGCGGCCTTCTGCTCGCGGAGCTGGCGGTAGGCGTCGAGGCTCAGGCGGATGTGGTGGTGCTCCGGCACCCGCTCGTCGCGATTGGCGACCACGGCGTACGCGACCAGGTCCGCCACCAGGATCACGATCATCACCAGCCACCCCACCCAGAAGGCCGCCTCGCCCCGGATGGGCATCATCAGCGCCGCCACCACCGCCACGGTGCCGGCGACCAGATGGACCAGGTTCCAGCGCCGCCGCGGCAGGAAGAAGCGCGCCGCGTGCTTGTCGTAGACCCGGGTGATCACCCACGCCCACGGCACGAAGGTCGCGAGCAGGATGAACGGCTTCCAGAACGACACCAGGGCGTAGCCGGAGAGCCCGAGCGTCGTGGTCAGACCGAGCGAAGGTGGTGTCAGCGCCATGCCATTTCCCGGCCGAGCCCGGCCGTTCCCAAAGCCGCTCCCCCGCCGCACGGACTCTGCCGCCGGGCGGCGCGTCGCGCCGGCGCCCGCAGACCGGCCTGGCCAACTCTAGTCGCTCTGGGCCGGCCCTGCGCCCGGCCGCCCCGAAGGACCGGCCGGCTAGCGCCGCCCGCCGAGCTTCTTCAGGCGCATGTTCAGGTCGTCGGCGTTGGGGCTGGCCTCCATGGCCACGCGGACGTGGATGTACTCCCGCTCCACCAGGTCCACCAGCGACTGGTTGAAGTCCACCATGCCGCGCTGGATCGCCTCCGTCGAGTTGAGGTACTCGCGCAGCTCACCCTCGCGGCCCTCGAGGATGTGCTTGTACACCACGGCGTCGTTGATCAGGACCTCGATCGCCGGGATGCGATGGATCTTTTCGTGCAGCGTCGGCAGCAGCTTCTGGTAGACGAACGCGCGCATCTGGTACGCCAGCATCTTGCGCACCTGCTCACGCTCCTCCGGGTCGAACAGGCCGTAGATGCGGCTGAACGTCTGCGTCGTCGAGCTGGCGTGGATCGTCCCGTAGACCAGGTGCCCGGTCTCGGCGGCGTTGAGGGCCGCCTCGAACGTCTCCTTGTCGCGCATCTCGCCGACGAGCACCACGTCCGGGTTCTCCCGGACCAGGGCCCGCAGCGCGGTCTTGAAGTCCGAGACGTCGATCCCGATCTCGCGCTGGTTGATCGTCGCCTTCTTGTCCGTCAGCAGGTACTCGATCGGGTCCTCGATCGTCACGATGTGCACGGGCTTCCGCTCGTTCACATAGTCCAACATCGCCGCGATCGTCGTGGTCTTGCCCGATCCGGTCACGCCCGACAGGAGCACCAGGCCCTGCGGCTGCATCGCGATCTCGGACATCACCGCCGGCAGGTGCAGCTCCTCGAAGCGCCGGATGTCGCTGCTGATGCGCCGGGCCGCGATCGCCAGCTTCCCGCGGGCCTGGAAGAGGTTGACGCGGAAGCGCGTGGTGGCGTCGTAGTCGTACGCGAAGTCCGCCGAGCCCAGCCGGTTCAGGTCCGCCCACAGCTCCTCGCTGAGGATGTGCTTGGCGATCTGCAGGAACTCCTCCTGGGGCACCGGCTCGGTGTCCAGCGCCTTGAGGGCCCCGCGGATGCGCAGCTTCGGGGCCTGCCCGGCCTTCATGATCAGGTCCGACGCCTGCAGCTTGATCGACGCCTGGAGGAACTTGCCGAACCGCGTCTCGTGCGGGTCGTGCTTCCGGTCCGGGTCCATCGTCACGTGCGGGGTGTAGG
>DASPKO010000238.1:0-5126 GCA_035628055.1 Phycisphaerales bacterium | reverse complement strand
CCGGCGAGGAGGGGGTGCGGGCCGATCCGGCGGATGGGAAGCTGCACGCCGAGGTGCGCAACATGTCCGCCCAAGCGACCATGACCAAGGGCGGGTTCGACCAGGCGGGCGAGTCGGGCGGGTTCCGCGCCAACATCCGCGACGCCGAGAAGCAGCGCCGCCTCGACGAGGAAGAGCGGATGGTGCGCGGCGAGCTGACCGCCGACCGCGTGGTCGCCGACGCGCGCGCCGCCTACCAGGCCCGCCCGGACGACCGCCCGAGCATCACGCGCTACGCCAAGGCCCTGCTCGACCGGGGCACCCCGGCGGACGAGCAGACCGCGCGCGAGGTCCTGCTCAGGGCGTACGAGCAGACGCAGGAGTTCCGCTTCCGCCAGATGGCGGGGGACATCGGCCTCCGGCAGGCGAAGCGCCAGCTCGCGGCGCTCGAGAAGCAGGGGGCCGAGGCGGCGAGGATCGAGCAGGCGCGCCGGGCCCTGGCCGAGCTGGAGGCGCGCGAGTACCAGGCCCGGGTCGCGGCCTACCCGACGGACCTGGGGCTGAAGCTTGAGCTGGGCCGGCGGCTGCTGGCCCTCGACCGGCACGAGGAGGCGATCGCGGTCCTGCAGGAGGCCAAGGCCGACGTCAAGAACCGCCCCAAGGTGCTCGGTCACCTGGGAACGGCGTTCGAGGCCATCGGCTGGACGGACGAAGCCATCGAGACCTACCGCCTGGCGCTCGACCCGGCGCACGCGCCGGTGGGCGGGGTGGACGAGACGACGGCCATGGAGCTCCGCTACGGCCTCATGCGGGCCCTGGAGGCGCGGGCCAACGAGTCGGGAGACCTGGCGAGCGCCGACGAGGCGTACAAGCTGGCCTCGTCGATCGCGATGGAGCAGATCAGCTACAAGGACGTGCGGGCCCGGCGCGAGGCGCTCAAGCAGCTCGCGGCCCGCCTGCGCGAGGCGGGCGGGGCCGCGACCCGCTAGACGCGGTCGCTCTCGGTCACGGCCCGGACGATGCGCAGGGCCCGGGCCCCCTTGTGCTGGCCGATCTGCGCCAGGTGCGTCTTCTGCCCCTCGACGCAGAGCACCACCGGGCGGGCCGCCGCCTTCTCGGTGACGATGACGTCGCCCACGGCGAGGTTCATCAGCTCCGAGAGCGTGATGGTGGTCTCGGCGAGCAGCCCGGTGACGGTCAGCCCGGCCCGGGCCAGCGAGCCGGTGATCCGCCCCTGCATCTCGTCGGTGGCGTTGGCCTTGGCGACGTTGAACCAGTTCTGCGCCGAGAGGTCCTGCATGATCGGTTCGATGACGTTGTAGGGGATGCACAGATTCATGGTGCCGGCGCGCGAGCCCATCTTCAGCTCGAAGCCAATCACCACGACGACCTCGTTAGGCGGGACGATCTGCACGAGCTGCGGGTTGCTCTCGGTGGAGGCGATCTGGAACTGGAGCTGGCGGATGCTGGCCCAGGCCTCGGCCAGCGCGACCAGGCCGCGGCCCGTCACCTTGCTGATGAGCCGGGTCTCGATCAGGGTCATGGGCCGCTGGGGGACGAAGAGCTCCGCGTTGGTGCCGCCCAGCAGCCGGTCGATGATCGGGTAGATGATCAGCGGGCTGATCTCGAGGCAGATCTGGCCCTCCAGGGGCTTGGCCTCGATAAGATTGAAGCTCGTGGGGTTGGGCAGCCCGGAGATGAACTCCGCGTAGGTCATCTGCTCGCAGTTGGCGACCTTGACCTCCACGATGGTGCGCAGAAACCCGGAGAGGGCGGCCCCGAAGTTCCGCGAGAAGCCCTCGTGGAGCGTCTGCAGGGCCCGCATCTGGTCCTTGCTGACGCGCTCGGGCCGCTTGAAGTCATAGGACCGCACCTCGACGCTCTCGAAATCGCGCCGGTGCCGGCTGAAGATCTGGACCGGGTTGGCCTCCTCCTCGACCTCGCCCGAGTCGACGGCGGCCAGGAGGGCGTTGATCTCGTTCTGGTCGAGCACGTCGGCCATGGCGCGGCGATTCCGGGGGCGGGCCCCGACGGGGCCGGCGCGTGTTATCGACCGGCCGCGCCGGTGCGCTTGAGGCACCATCCCTCCGGGGGCGGTCCCCGGGCGACCCGGGCCAACCGCGCCGCCGTACGCTTGTACACCAGGCACGAGTCACCATGCCAAACCCCCCGCCCCATCGTTCGCGAGGTCTCGTCCTGCTCCTCACCGCGGCGGTGTCATGGTGCTTCGGGGCGGGCACGTGGGCCCAGGACCTGTCCGGAAAGGAGGGGGACGGCCCGCCCCCGGCGGTCCGGCTCGAAGCGGTGCCGCAACGGTCGGAGGTGCGCCCGGGCGACCAGATCGCCGTCGCCGTGATCCTCGATCACCAGGAGGGCTTCCATACCTGGCCGGTGCAGGACGTGCTCCCGCCGGGCGTGCGGGCGGCGGTCGCCGACAACGTCACCAAGATCGTGGTCGAGCCCAAGCCGGCCTGGGTCGGCGGCATCGGCCTGGTGCAGTGGCCCGAGCCGCACCCCGCGCGGGTGATGGACCCCGAGTCCGGCGACGCGATCGAGGTCCCGACGTACGGCGGACGGGCGGTGGCCTACATCCCCGTGATGGTCAGCACGTCGGCGCCCCCCGGGCCCGCGGAGATGACTGTCCGGGTCTTCTACCAGGCGTGCGACGACTCGACCTGCCAGATGCCCGAGTGGCACGAGGTCACCTCCCGGTTCACCATCCTCGCGGCGGGCGCCCGGCCCTCCGCGGCGCCGGCCGACACGGCGCTCTTCTCGGGCTTCGACATGGGCGGATTCGCCACGCTGGGTGCCTCGACGAAGATCGCGGAGTTCCAGGTCTTCGGAAGAAGGTTCACCATCGACACCCGCGGCGTGGGGCTCGTGCTGCTCCTCGCGGTGGCCCTGCTCGGCGGGTTCATTCTGAACCTCACGCCCTGCGTGCTGCCCGTGATCCCGATCAAGATCCTGGGGCTGAGCCAGGCGGCGGCCAACCCGGCCCGGTGCTTCCTCCTGGGCGTGTGGATGTCCGTGGGCGTGATCTGCTTCTGGCTGGCGATCGGGGCGGCGATCTCCTTCGTCGCGGGCTTCGACTCCATCAACAACCTGTTCCAGTACCCGGGGTTCCTGGTGGGAGTCGGCGGCTTCATCATCGTGATGGCGATCGGCATGCTCGGCTTCTTCGACGTGCGCCTGCCGAACTTCGTCTACGCCATCAACCCCAGCCACGAGACCGCGCACGGGTCGGTGCTCTTCGGGATCATGACCGCGGTGCTCTCGACGCCGTGCACAGCACCCTTCATGGGGAGCGCCGCCGCCTTCGCGGCCACGCAGCACCCCGCGATCACGATGCTCACGTTCGCGGCGATCGGGCTCGGCATGGCCCTGCCGTACCTGGTCCTCTCGGCGAACCCGAGGTGGGTGAGCCGGGTGCCGCGGACCGGTCCGGCGAGCGTGCTGGTGAAGCAGGTGATGGGCCTGCTGATGCTCGCGGTCGCCGCGTATTTCCTGGGAATCGGGCTGGCGGTCATGCTCACCGAGGCGCCGGACCCGCCGACGCGGGTCTACTGGTGGGCGGTCGCGGTGTTCGTCATCGTCGCCGGCGGCTGGCTGGCGTACCGGACGACCCGCCTCACGCGCCGCCCCGGTCCGCGGCTGGCCTTCGGGGTCATCGGGCTGCTCATGGGCAGCGCTTCGATCCTGATGGCCCGGGAGTTCTCGGACAAGGGCCCCATCAACTGGGTCTACTACACGCCGCAGCGCCTGGACGCGGCGCTCCGGAGCGGCAAGATCGTGGTGGTGGACCTGACCGCCGATTGGTGCCTCAACTGCAAGGCGCTCGAGTCGGCGGTCCTGCACCGGCGCGAGATCGCGGCGATCCTCAATGGCCCGGGAGTGGTGCCCATCAAGGTCGACTTCACCTCGAAGAACCCCGACGGCAGCGCGTACCAGAAGAGCCTGAGCTGGGTCGGCATCCCCCTGCTGGTGATCTACGGGCCGGGGCTGGGGGGCGAGCGGCTGATGTATGACAGCTACACCCCCGAGGTCGTCCGAACCGCCCTGGAGCGGGCCGCCGGCGGGACCGTGCTCGGGCAAAGCGGGCCGAACGCCGAGCCCGCGGCGGCGTCCGGGCGTTGACAGAGGGCCCGGCGCGGTCTAGGTTTTGTGCCCGCGGGGACTCGGGTCCCGGCGCGGTCGCGGGTGTAGCTCAGCGGTAGAGCGTCTCGTTGCCAACGAGAAGGTCGAGGGTTCAAGCCCCTTCACCCGCTTTAGAGTCTTCCGGGCCCCGCCGGCGTGCGGGGCCCTCTCGTTTTTGGCAGGTCCGTCCGCCACCGTCCGGGTGCCCGCTCCCCGCGCGGTTTGGCGGTACCCTCCGCCCATGATGGAGTTCCTCACCACCGAGGCCCTGGCGGCCCTGCTGACGCTGACGGCCCTCGAGATCGTCCTGGGCATCGACAACATCGTCTTCATCGCCATCTTGTCGGGGAAGCTCCCCCCGGAGAGACAGAAGGCGGCCCGCCAGATCGGGCTCTTCCTCGCGATGTTCGTGCGCGTCGCGCTGCTGCTGACCATCAACTGGGTCATGCGGGCGACCCAGCCGGTGTTCACGCTCGGCTTCCTCGCGCCCGACGCGGGCGCGGCGCCCCCCGCCGGGCTCACTCCCGAGGAGCTCGAGGACTTCCACGTTCACCAGCGGCACCTGCTGGAGGTGGCCCAGGTTTCCATCCGCGACCTCATCCTGCTCTTGGGCGGGCTCTTCCTGCTGGCCAAGGCGACCTTCGAGATCCACAGCAAGATCGAGGGCGCGGAGCACGGCGCGGGGGGCGTGGGCCGCAAGGCGGCTTCCTTCGCCTCGGTCATCGTGCAGATCGTGCTCCTGGACATCGTCTTCTCGATCGACTCGGTGATCACCGCGGTGGGCATGGCAAAGCAGATCTGGGTGATGGTGACCGCTGTCATCATTGCGGTCGGCGTGATGCTGGTGTTCGCGGGGCGGATCAGCCGCTACATCGAGCGGCATCCGACGCTCAAGATGCTGGCCCTGTCCTTCCTGGTGCTGATCGGCGTGCTGCTGGTGGCCGAGGGCCTCGGGCAGCACATCTCCAAGGGCTACGTCTACTTCGCGATGGCCTTCTCGCTCGGCGTGGAGA
>DASPKO010000237.1:0-4920 GCA_035628055.1 Phycisphaerales bacterium | reverse complement strand
GCGGTCCGACGCGCTGCGGCGGGTGCGGGTACGCGCTGGCGGGGCTCACGAGCACCAACTGCCCCGAGTGCGGTCGGGCTGTCTAACGCCCCCCGGCACGCGACATGCGGCTCGGGGCGCGCTCCGCTAGAACTCGCACTGCCCGGGAGCGCGCGGGAAGGGGATGACGTCGCGGATGTTCTGCATCCCCGTCACCATCAGCATCAGCCGCTCGAAGCCCAGCCCGAACCCCGCGTGCGGGACGGTCCCGTAGCGCCGCAGGTCGCGGTACCACCAGTAATCCTCTTTGTGCAGGCCCATGTCGTCCAGGCGGGCGTCGAGCCGGTCGAGGCGCTCCTCGCGCTGGCTCCCCCCGATGATCTCGCCGATCTTCGGGACCAGCACGTCCATGGCGGCCACCGTCGGCCCCGGGGCCCCGTCGGTTCCCGGGTCGTTCTCGCGCATGTAGAAGGCCTTGATCTGCCGCGGGTAGTTCATCAGGACGACCGGTTGCTTGAAGTGCTCCTCGGTGAGGTAGCGCTCGTGCTCGCTCTGCAGGTCGAGCCCCCAGCGGACGGGGAACTCGAAGGCCCGTCCCTCCGCCGAGGCCCGCTCCAGCACGCCGATCGCCTCGGTGTACGTCAGGCGCCGGAACGGGGTCTCCACCACCTGCCGCAGCCGCGCCAGCAGTCCCGGCTCGATCCGCTCCTCGAAGAACTTCATGTCGTCGGCCCGCTCGTCCAGGGCCGCGGCCACCAGGTGCTTGATGAAGGCCTCGGCCAGGTCGGCGTCGTCGGAGAGGTCCGCGAAGGCGATCTCCGGCTCGATCATCCAGAACTCGGCCAGATGCCGGGAGGTGTTGGAGTTCTCGGCGCGGAACGTCGGGCCGAAGGTGTAGACGCGCGAGAGGGCGCAGCAGTAGGTCTCGACGTTGAGCTGCCCCGAGACGGTCAGGTTCGCCTGCTTGCCGAAGAAGTCGCGCGCCCAATCAATCTCTCCCCCGCCCTCGCGCCGGGGCGGGTTCAGCAGGTCCAGGGTGCTGACGCGGAACATCTGCCCGGCCCCCTCGCAGTCGCTCCCCGTGATGACGGGCGTGTGCACCCAGTAGAAGCCCCGGTCGTGAAAGAAGCGCTGCACGGCCATCGCCAGCGTGTGGCGCACCCGCGCCACGGCCCCGAACGTGTTGGTGCGCACGCGCAGGTGCGCCACCTCGCGCAGGTACTCGAAGGTGTGCCGCTTCTGGCTGACCGGATAGCTGTCCGGGTCGTCCACCAGCCCCACCACCCGCACCGCCCGGGCCTGCATCTCGACCGCCTGGCCCTTTCCCTGCGATGGGACAACTGTCCCCTCGGCCTCGACGGCGCACCCGGTCGTCAGGTGCAGCACCTCGCTGGCGTAGTTCGGGAGCGCCCCCTCGCCGCTCGCCCGGGCCACCACCTGGATCGGATCGAAGCACGTGCCGTCGTGCAGGGCCAGGAAGGAGAGGCCCCCGTCGGCCTTGGAGTCGCGGCGCGTGCGCACCCAGCCCTTGATGGTCGCGGTGGTTCCCGGCGCGGCCCCGAGGGCGTCGGCGACGCGGAGCCACGCCGGCCTGGCGGTGTCGGTCATGGGGCGATGGTAGATGCCGGAGCTACTTCCGGCACCGGTAGATGAACGCCGGGGGCACGTTCCGCCACACCACGTCGCTCGTGGTGACCTCGCTGAAGAGTTCCTCGACGAGCCGGCGGAAGTGCCACGCGCCGCGCATCAGCAGGCCCACGTGGTACCCGAAGGTGACGAACGTGCCC
Source organism: Phycisphaerales bacterium (assembly GCA_035628055.1). Classification (GTDB taxonomy): domain Bacteria; phylum Planctomycetota; class Phycisphaerae; order Phycisphaerales; family UBA1924; genus DASPKO01. Next base: position 3,154 of record DASPKO010000237.1, on the reverse strand, counting down.
CCGGGGCGCAGCACGTCCACGGTGGCGCGCAGGATCTCGGTGCGAAGGCGCGACGAGAAGGAGGGCCAGGGCAGCCCGCTGAGCACCAGGTCGACCCGGTCGATCCCCTCGCGCTGGCAGATGGCGCGGACGTTGGCGGCGTTGTCGTTGACGATGCGGGCCGCCGGGAACCGCTCCGCGGAGAGCCGGCTCATCTCGAGGTTGCGCTCGATCGCGACGAACCGGGCCCCCGGCCGCAGGTTGGCCAGGATGTGCTCCGTGACGGCGCCGGTGCCGGGGCCGTACTCCACTACCCCGCGGGCCCCCTCCCAGTCCAGGCCCTCGACCATCCGGGCGGCCAGCCAGGGCGAGCTGGGGGCCAGGGCGCCGATCACCTTGGGCTCCCCGAGGAACTCGCGGATGAACCGTCGCCTGGCGGCGGGAGCGGGCCGGGCCTGGCGGCGTTCGCTGCGGATCGCGGTCTTCACGCTGGTTGCTCCCCACGCCGGCTCGGCGCCGCGGAACCACGGGTCGGGCGGACAGTCTATGAAAAGTCGGCCCGGGCCACCGGGCTTCTTGGGAAGCCGCGGGTTTTCTTCCGGAGCGGGCGCGTCCGTGCCCGCGCGCTCACCACTCGCGCAAGGGGTCGGGCTGCGGGCCCGGCCGCGTGCCCGCGGTCGCCGAAGGGTCGATCGCCAGGTCCGCCGGGATCGTGACGGTGAACGTGGCGCCCCGCCCCGGCTCCGAGGCCACGCCGATCGTCCCCCCGTGGTCCTCGACGACCCGCTTGGTCACCGCGAGGCCCAGGCCCGTCCCGCGGAGGCCCTTGGTGGTGTAGAAGGGTTCGAAGATCTGGGCGCGTCGCTCCGGGGGGACGCCGGGCCCGTTGTCGATGACCTCGATGACCAGCTCGGGGCGGGGGCGGCCGGCGCGCGTGTCGGCGGGGCGGTAGCTGGCCCGCACCGTCACCACCCCGCGGCGCGGCTCGACCGCGTCGACCGCGTTGCCCATCAGGTTCATCATCGCCTGGTGGACCAGGTGAGGATCGAGCGGGACCGGGGGCATCTCCGGGTCGGCGTCGATGATCAGGGCGACTCCCTTGGCGTGCGCCTGGTCCTGGAGGAGCGCCGCGCACTCTTCCAGCAAGACCCCGACCTTGGCCAGCTCCAGCTCCGGGCGCCGCTGGCGCGAGTAGGCGAGCATGTTCATGGAGAGGCCCATGATGCGGTCGAGGTTCCGCTTGAGAATGCCCCAGCCGCCGCGCGCGATCTTCAGGTCCTCCTTGCGCAGCCCCATGTCCACCACGTCGGCCCCGCCGCGGAGCCCCTGGAGGATGTTCTTGATCGAGTGCGAGAGGCTCGCCACCGTCTCGCCGATCGCCGCGAGCCGCTCGGTCTGGAGCTTCTGCCCGACGAGCTCCAGGTTGGCCAGGGCCAGCCCGGTCTGCTGCCCGATGGCGTTCATGAGCGCGAGCTGCTCCGGCGTGAAGGTGTAGTTCACGATCGAGGAGTCGATGTACATCGCCCCGAACGTGCGCGCCCCGGAGCGGATGGGGGCGCAGATCGCCGAGCGGATCGAGAGCCGCTGCACGCTGTCGCCCGCGGCGAAGCGCGGGTCCTGCATCGCGTTGCTCGAGAGCACCCCCTCCGCCTGGCGCATGGCGTGCTGGAGGATGGTCCGGCTCACGTGGATCTGCGCGTCCTCCCGGCCCATGGGGGGGTGCGCGTACTTCAACACCGCCGGCCGCACCGGCTCCCCCGAGCGCCTGGGCACGCCCTCGGCGAGCACGATGAACCCGCGCTCCGGGCGGAACTCGGTGAAGACCAGGTCCATCACCGCCTCGAGCAGTCCCTGCGGCTCGGTGATCTGGCTGGTCAGCGTCGTCAGGCGGTAGATCACCCGCAGGTGGTGCACCGCCGCCGAGCGCGGCTCGGGCTCCGCCAGGATGATCGAGTCCTCGTTGCTCGCCAGCCGCTGCTCGATCGAGGCCTCGACCTGGTCCCCCCGGGCCAGGCGGATCACGTTGGTCCGCTCGGCGGTGTCGGTGCGCCCGAAGACCAGCAGGGTCGCCCCCGTGCGCACCTGGTCGCCCAGGCGCAGCAGGGTGCGATCGCTGATCCGCACCCCGTTGACCCACGTGCCGTTCTGGCTTGCCAGATCGCGGATCCACCAGTGCCCGTCGTCCGGCGTGAGCTCGGCGTGCCGGCGCGAGACCGTCGTGTCCGTGATCGGGAGCGCCTCGCTCGAGCGCCCGATGAGCTGCGGCTCATGATCCGGGAGCTGGAAGGTCTTGCCCTTGTCCGGGCCCTGGATGACGGTGAGAATCAGCACGGGTCGCTTCACGATACGAAGTGCCCCGGCCCCCGGCCCGACGCCGCCGACCCGAGCCCGCCGGCGCTCCGGCGGCGTAGGATTGCCCGCACACGTTCACCGGGTCCTCCCCCCGGCCGACCGGCCGCCACCTCCGCCCCTCCCCGTGACGACCAATCCCCGCACAGAACAGGTCCGCCCGGGACCGCCCGACCCGAGCACGGTCAGGCTGACCCAGCTCAAGCGCGGCCAGAGCGCCGTCGTGGTCGACGCCCGGCTGGAGAAGGGTGACGCCGCGTTCCTGCGCGCGATGGGGCTGTGCGCCGCCGCCCGCGTGCGCCTGTGCCGCGCCGGCGAGCCGTGCATCGTCGCGGTGGGGTGCGGATGCGGGGGCACGTGCCGGATCGGTCTGGCCCGCCCGCTCGCCGAGCGGATCGTCGTCCGGCCCGAGACATGAGCGCGCTGGCCCCCGGGCACGCCCACACCGCTCGCCAGCCCGTCCCGCCCCCCGCGCCCGCCGCGGGCCCCTTGCGGATCGCGCTGCTGGGCAACCCCAACACCGGCAAGACCACGCTCTTCAACGCCCTGACCGGTCTCCGGCACAAGACGAGCAACTTCCCCGGCACGACGCTCGAGGCCCGCACCGGGCGGGCCTCCCGGGGACAGGGGCAGAGGACGGGCGGGCCCGTCCCCATCGAGCTGGTGGACCTCCCCGGCATTTATTCGCTGGAACTCGATCAGCTCGAAGCCCGCCTGTGCCGGGAGGTGCTCGCGGGCCTGGTGGCCCCACGGGGGGAACGCCCGGGCGCCCCGGACGCGGTCTGCGTCGTGCTCGACGCGACCAACCTGGCCCGCAACCTGATGT
>DASPKO010000236.1:0-20271 GCA_035628055.1 Phycisphaerales bacterium | reverse complement strand
AGGCGTGCCCGGCCTCGGAGGCGATGTTGAACCGGTCGGCCTGGCGCACCACGTCGGCGCGGACGCGCGCGAGCGTCTTCTCGACCAGCCGGGGGGGCGTCTGCGAGGCGGGGAGCGGCATGTCGAGCGCGGCGAGCAGGGCCAGGTGGCGCGCCGAGCGACCGTCCCCGGGCGCCGCCTCGAAGCCGCGCAGCACGACGCCCTCGAGGGCCAGTTCGTCGATGGGCGAGAGGGCGACGGGCTCGGCGGGCACGGGCGCGGGAGCGCGGGTGTGCGCCCGGCGGAGCCGCGCCGCCCGGAGCAGCACGACGTCCTCGAGGGCCGGGTCGGCGTCGCCGGCGGGCGCGTCCAGGGAGCCGAGCAGGGCGGCGATCCGGTCGGCCCGCGGGCGCTCCGCGTCGGGAACGCCGGCTGGGTCCCATCCCGCCGCGACCAGCGCGTCGAGGGCCCGCTCGTCGCCGGCCGCCAGACGCGGCGAGCCGGATTCATCCGCGATCGGAAGGTCGCGCACACTCATTCGTCCATGTACCCCTTCGACACGATGTTCCAGCGCCGGGCGAAGGCCGCGACGGCCGAGTGCAGGCGGGACTTGACGGTCCCCAGCGGGATGCCCAGGGCCTCGGCGACCTGGTTGTAGCTCATGCGCTGGAAGTAGGCCAGAAGCAGGATCTCCCTGAGCGAGTAGGGCAGGCCGGCGAGCGCCTCCTGCACCAGGCGATTGCGTTCCTCGGCGTCGAGGGCCGCGTGGGGCGGGTCGACGTCGATCTCCATCAGGTCGACGTAGGTCTGCCCTTGCCCGTCCTCGCCGCCGGAGCCGGCGATGGGAGCGGACAGGTCCAGGGCCTTGCGTCGGGAACTCCTACGGAGCGCGTCGCGGGCCTTGTTCGCGGCAATCGTGAAAAGCCAGGGTTTGAACCGACGGGAGACGTCGAAGCTCTCGGCCGATAAATGCACCTGGAGGAAGGACTCCTGGAAGGCGTCCTCTGCGACCGCGGCGTTGCCGGTGAGCCGCACCAGGAAGCGGATCAGGTCGTCGTGGTGCCGGCGGACCAGGGTCGCGAACGCCGCGGTCTCCCCGCGCCGGTACGCCTCGACCAGCTCCTCATCGGTCCGAGCTTCCGCAGGCAACGGGTGAGGCCTCCCAAACCGCGTCCGAACGCGCGCCGCGACATCCCGCGCTGCGGGGCCGGTGAGTCTACTGCGGTGGGGCGGGCCGGATCGGCGGGGTGCCCGAGCGGCCGGCATCGCCGACTCCCGCTACGGTCCCCGGTGGACCCCCGCTTTGAGAGGTTCCCCGCTGATCTGGCCCGGCGCGCCCGCCCGCGGCGGCTGGGGCGCTCCGGCATTCCCGGGCTGCTGGCCCACCCGGACTGGACCACGCCCGCGCCGGTGATGGTGTGGCTGCACGGACGCACCGCGCGCAAGGAGCTGGACCCGGGGCGATACCTGCGCTGGGTGCGCGCCGGCATCGCCGCGTGCGCCATCGACCTGCCCGGTCACGGCGAGCGCGCCGAGGCCGGCATGGACCGACCCGAGCAGACGCCCGCCGTGCTGGCCCGGGTGCTCTCGGAGATCGACGAGGTGATCGACGCGCTCGCCGACCCGGAGCTCGGCGGCCTGTTCGACCTCGACCGCGTCGGGATCGGCGGGATGTCGGCGGGCGGGATGGCGGCGCTGCGCCGCCTGTGCGACGAGCACACCTTCGCGTGCGCCGCGGTGGAGGCGACGACGGGGGACCTGGCCGCGCTCTACACGGGCGGGCCCGGCGCGCCCTGGCCGGTGCGGCACGAGGCCCGCGCGGTCGCGGCCGTCGATCCCGCGCAGCACCTGGACGGCTGGCGCCCGATCCCGCTGCTGGCGCTGCACTGCGAGGCCGACCGCGTGGTGCCGGCGCGGACGATGCGGGAGTTCCTGGACCGGCTGCGGGCGCACTACCGCGCCCGCGGGGCGTCCGAGGACCTCATCGAGCTGGTCACCTGGGAGCGCACGGGGGCGCCCCAGGAGCACGCCGGCTTCGGGCGGCACGCCGCGGAAGCCAAGGACGCGCAGGTGGGGTTCTTGCGCCGGCACCTGCTGGACGGCGGCGGGTGAGGCGGGCGCGCCCAAACGGGCGCGCCGGGGGGATCGGGATGGGCCGGGACGGGCCGCCTACGGTAGTTTTCACGTCTGACTGAAAACCGCGACAGGGCCCCGAGCCGCCCCATGAGCATCTACTCAGCCCCGCCGGAGCATCCCCACCTGGACGCGCAGGACGCGGGCCTGCTGGCCGCGGTGGCCGCGGGCGCGGCCCGCCTCACGCCGGCGCAGGCGCTGGCGCTCCTGACCGGGGCCCCGCTGCACACGCTCGGGCGCTACGCCGACGCCCGCTGCCGGGCCCTCCACGGCGAGTTCGTGCGCACGTACGTCATCGACCGCAACATCAACTACACGAACGTCTGCACCGCCCGGTGCACCTTCTGCGCCTTCCGGCGCGACGCGGACGATCACGACGCCTACACGCTCGAGCCGGCGCAGGTGCACGAGAAGATCGCGGAGCTGGTCGCGATCGGCGGCACGCAGGTGCTCATGCAGGGGGGGATGAACCCCGCGCTCCCGCTCGGCTGGTACCTGGACCTGCTCGCCTCCATCAAGGAGCGCTTCCCGGGCGTTCACGTGCACGCCTTCAGCCCGCCCGAGCTCGTCGAGTTCGTGCGCTTCTTCGATCCACCCGGGGAGGACCTGGAAGCGCAGGCGCTGTGGGTGCTGCGCCGCCTGCGCGCCGCCGGTCTGGACTCGCTCCCCGGCGGCGGGGGTGAGATCTTCGCCCCAGCGGTGCGCCGCAAGATCGGCCTGGGCAAGTGCGACGCCGAGAGCTGGCTGACGGTCATGCACGCCGCCCATCGGCTCGGGATGTTCACCAGCGCCACCATGATGTTCGGGCACATCGAGGGGCACGCCGACCGTGTGCACCACATCGACCTGGTGCGCCGCTGGCAGGACCGGGCGCTGCGCGAGTCGGGCACGGACCCGGCGGACCCCGCACAGCGGGGCGCCCCGCCGTCACCGATGGGACATTACGTCTCGTTCATCACCTGGCCATTCCAGCGCGAGAACACGCCCCTGGGGCGGGCCCGGGAGTGGGGGCGCGACCCGGCCGAGGCCGACGGCGAGCGGGTCTTCCCGGGCGACGCGGTCGCCCGGCTCGACGGGTCGGGCTCCGCGGCCTCGGACCCGCAGTTCGGGCGGCGCGTCCGGATGGCGGGAGCGACCGAGTACCTGCGGACGCAGGCGGTGGCCCGGCTCATGCTCGACAACGTGTACTCAATAGGCGCGTCGTGGGTCACCATGGGACCTCACGTGGGGCAGGTGGCCCTGGCGTTCGGGGCCAACGACATGGGCAGCGTCATGATGGAGGAGAACGTGGTCTCCGCGGCGGGCACCAGCTACCGGCTCGACGAGCCGGTGCTCTGCCGGCTCATCCGCGAGGCGGGGTTCACCCCGGCCCAGCGCAACAACACCTACGACCTCATCCGCGTGCACGGGGCGGGGGCCGGGTCGGGGGCTCCCGACCTGGCGGTCACGGACTGGTCGAAGCACCGGGCGCGCCGCGCGGGGGCGGGGGCGGGGACGGGCGTGCCGGCGAGCACCGGGATCCCCGCGGGCGCCCGGGCCGAGCTGACGGTCGAGGCCGGACGCGTCTGAGCCGGGCCAGATACGCCCCGCACGAACCGGGGCTGAAACCGGGCGCCCGCTTATCCAAGAAGCTCAGGTGCCGGGGCGTTCCGCGAGGGAGGTCCCGGCGTGACGGGAGGCGCGTGCGCGTGGGACACAAGGCGGCGGCACATGAGACGGTCGGCGACCCGCTCGGGGGCGCGGAGGGGGGCGGCCCCCTGGTCGATCCGCACGCCACCGCGGAGGAGCGCCGCTACGCGATGTGGATCCACCTGGGCGGGCTGATCGCCGCCGTGGTGGCCGCGGTGACGATCGTGGGCTTCTGGGCCCCGCCGCTGGTGGTGCTGATCATGTGGATGCGCCGGCGCGAGACGTCGCCCTTCATCGACGACCATGGGCGCGAGGCGATGAACTTCCAGGTCAGCCTGCTCCTGCTCTTCCTGGCGGTCATCGTGCTGGCGGTGCCGACCTGCGGCATCGGCCTTGTCGCGGTGCCGGTGCTCTACGTCTTCGGCGCCATCGGCCTGGTCTTGGCGGCGGTGGCGGCGGGCCGGGGCGAGTACTTCCGCTATCCCGCGACCATCCGCCTGATCCGCTAGGCTCGGGGGCCTGTCGCGTCGGTATGGCGCCGCCCACCGCGCTCGGTTGTTCCAGACCAGGGGAAAGACCATGCCCTGCCTGCTCGGCCTGCTGGCGCTCTTCGTTCCGAGGCTGGTGATCATCCTGCTGGTGATCTTCAGCGACTACATCGGGCGCGGCTTCTCGGGCACGGCGGCCTACCCCCTCATCCCGATCCTCGGCTTCCTGTTCATGCCCGTGAGCACCCTCGCCTACGCCTTCGCCATCAACAACGGCGGTGGCTTCGGCCCCCTGGATACCGTGCTGCTGGTGCTGGCCGTGCTGCTGGACCTGGGCCTGCTCGGGGGCGGGGCGGCCTCGCGGCGCGACAACTTTCCGCCGGGGCGGGTCAAGCGCGTGAAGAACACCGCGTAGTCGTCCCGGGCGCCCGCGCGAAGAACTACCCCGGCACGATGCTGACCATCTTGCCCGGCACCACCACGACCTTCTTCACGGGGCGTCCGGCGAGGAACTGAACCACGCCCGGGTCGGCCAGGGCGGCCGCCTCGACTTCCGGCGCCCCCGCTCCCGCGGGCACGCGGACGCGCCCGCGCACCTTGCCGGCGACCTGGACCGGCACCTCGACCGTCTCGTGCGCGCACAGCGCCGGGTCCGCCTCGGGGTACGGGTGGTACGCCAGCGTGCGGGTGTGCCCCAGGCGCGCCCAGAGCTCCTCGGCCAGGTGAGGGGCCAGCGGCGCGAGCATGAGCACGAAGGGCTCGGCGACCTGCCGGGGCACGGGGCGTCCCGCGCCCACGAGGGTCCCGAGGTGGTTGTTCAGCTCGATGAGCTTGGCGATCGCGGTGTTGAAGGCGAGGGCTTCGAGGTCGCGGCGCACGCCGGCGATGGTCCGGTGGAGCAGGCGCAGGGTCGGCTCGTCGGGCGGGTCGTTCAACACGGTCAGCCGCCCGGTCTGCTCATCGACCAGGTGCCGCCACACGCGCTGGAGGAACCGGTGGGGCCCGACGATGTCCCGGGTGTTCCAGGGCTTGGTGGCCTCCAGCGGGCCCATGTACATCTCGTAGAGGCGGAAGGTGTCGGCCCCGTACTGCGCGATCACCTCGTCGGGGTTGATGACGTTCTTGAGCGACTTGCTCATCTTGGCCACGACGGAGGTGAGCGGCTGCCCCGTGCCCCGCTCGACGAACACGCCCGGACTGATCTCGTCCGCCTGATCGACCGGCACCAGCGAGCGGTCGGGGCGCTGGAAGGCGTGGCTGGTGATCAGGCCCTGGTGGAAGAGCTTCTTGAACGGCTCGGGGGTGGTGACCTCGCCCAGGTCGTAGAGAATCTTGTGCCAGAAGCGGGCGTAGAGCAGGTGCAGGACCGCGTGCTCCGCCCCGCCCACGTAGAGGTCCACGCCCGCGCCGTCCATCCAGTAGCGTTCCGCCTCGCGGCCCACGAACCGCTCGTCATTGTGCGGGTCGCAGTAGCGCAGGTAATACCAGCACGAGCCCGCCCACCCGGGCATCGTGTTGGTCTCGCGGGTGACGGGGGCCGTGGGGGGGAGCACGTCCGGGTCCACCCCCGCGGTCGCGGCGGTCACGAATGTCCAGCCGGTGGCCTTGGCGAGCAGGGGCGTCGGGTCGTCGGCCTCGGCGGGGCGGTAGTCCTCGAGGTCGGGGAGCTTGACCGGGAGCGAGTGCTCGGCGACGGGGTAGGGGCGCCCGCGCTCGTCGTACACCACCGGGAAGGGCTCGCCCCAGTAGCGCTGGCGCGAGAAGAGCCAGTCGCGCAGGCGGTAGTTCACGCGGGCCCGGCCCTGGCCCGAGTCCCGGAGCCAGGCGATCACGCGCCGCTTGGCCTCCGTGGTGGGCAGCCCGTCGAGCGCCAGCGATGGGCCCGACGAGTTGACGCCGACCCCCTCGCCCGTGAAGCACCCCGGGGTGTCGGCTCCCGCCGGCGCGGTCGGGGGCGCCTCGGGTCGCACCACCTCGACGATCGGGAGCCCGAAGGTTCCGGCGAACTCGAAGTCGCGCAGGTCGTGCGCGGGCACGGCCATGATGGCGCCCGAGCCGTAGCCCATCAGCACGTAGTCGGCGATCCAGACCGGGATGCGCGCCCCCGAGGCCGGGTTGAGCGCGTGCACGCCGAGAGCGATGCCCGTCTTGGACTTGGCGGCGGCGCGGTCCAGCTCCGCGCGGTCACGCGCAGCGCGGACGTAGGCGCGCACCGCCGCGGCGTCGCATCCCGGGGGCGGGGCGGCCAGCACGCGCTCGACCAGCGGGTGCTCGGGCGCGATCACCATGTAGGTCGCCCCGAAGACCGTGTCGGGGCGGGTCGTGAAGACCACCAGCGACTCGCCGCTCTCCGCCGCGGCGCCGGGCGGGAGGTCCGAGAGATCGAGAGGGAACTCGATCTCCGCCCCCTCGCTCCGCCCGATCCACTCGGCCTGCTGGGTGCGCGTGGAGGCCGGCCAGTCCACCAGGGCCAGGTCGGCCAGCAGGCGGTCGGCGTACGCGGTGATGCGGAACATCCACTGCTTGAGCGGGCGGCGGTAGACCGGGTGCCCGCCCCGCTCCGAGCGTCCGTCGATCACCTCCTCGTTGGCCAGCACGGTGCCCAGGCGCGGGCACCAGTTGACCATCACCTCGTCGAGGTAGGCCAGGCGGCGCTCGTCGATGAAGCGGCGCTGCTCGGTCTCGGCGAGCTCGTGCCAGCGCCGCGTGCCCACCGGGTCGGTCCCGCCCATCGAGAAGGCCGAGAGGCCCGCCGCCGGGCCGGCGTACACCAGCTCGCCGAAGGCGTTGACGCGCCCGTCGCCCCCTTCCATCAGCGCGAGCAGCTCGCGGATGGGGCGGGCCCGTCCCCGCCCGCCGTCGGCGCGGGGCGCCTCGGGGTCGTACCACGAGTCGTACGCCCGCAGCCAGATCCACTGGGTCCAGCGGTAATAGTCGGGATCGATGGTCGCGACCTCGCGGGCCCAGTCGTACGAGAACCCGAAGCGCTTGAGCTGCCGGCGGAACGTGTCGATCGCCTTGCGGGTGGTCAGCGCCGGGTGCACGCCCGTCTGGATCGCGTACTGCTCGGCGGGCAGGCCGAAGGCGTCCCAGCCCATCGGGTGCAGGACGCTGAAGCCGAGCATGCGCCGGTAGCGGGCGAGGATGTCGGTCGCGGTGTACCCCTCGGGGTGCCCGACGTGCAGGCCCGCGCCCGAGGGATAGGGGAACATGTCGAGGATGTAGTACTTGGGGCGGGCGGGGTCGAAGCCCTCCTGCCCCGGGTTGGGGGCGCGGAACGTCTGGTGCTGCTCCCAGTACGCCTGCCAACGGCGCTCGATCTCGTCGGCCATGCGGGCCGTGTAGCGGAAGGGCGGCGCCTCCTCGGAGGTCCCCGGCCCGTGCGGCGCGGCGGCGGGGGCGGGTTGCTGGGCCGGCGGCTCCATGGGGGGCAAGTGTAGAGGCGCGCCGGAGCGCCCCGGGCCGCGCCGCGCGCGGGGCCGCCCGGCCCTGGCGGGGGCGGCCTAGCCGGCGCGCTCGGCGGCGATGAGCGCGGCCCCGATCACCCCCGCGTCGTCCATGAGCGTGCTGGCGACGACGTCGACGGTCCGCAGCCGGCGCGGGAAGACGTTCCGGCGCGTCGCCTCGCGCACCCGCTCCACGAAGGGCTCGCCCAGGGCCTCGCTCAGCCCGCCGCCGAGCACGACGCGGGGCAGGCCCAGCAGCGTGACCGCGCTGGCGGCGGCGATCCCCACCAGCTCGGCCCCGTCGTCGACGACCTGGCGCGTGAGCGCGTCGTCGGCCTGGTAGGCCTTGGCGATGGTCTTGGACTTGATCTCCCCCACCTCGCCCTTGGAGAGCTCGGTGAGCAGGCTCGGGTGGTTGGCGCGCACCAGCGCGGCGAGCCGCCGGGCGATCGCCGTCCGCGAGCAGCACTGCTCCAGCGATCGCATGCCGACGGGCGCGCGCGGGAAGAGCGTCATGTGCCCGATCTCGCCGGCGGTCAGCAGGGCGCCGTGATAGAGCCGGCCGGCGAGGATGAGCCCGCCGCCCACGCCGGTCCCCAGCCAGATGCCCAGAAGGTCCGTCACGCCCGCGCCCGCCCCGCAGCGCCATTCCCCGTAGACCGCGGCGTTCACGTCGTTGTCGACCGCCACGGGTAGCCCCCCCGCGAACTTCTCCCGGAGGATCTCCGCCAGGGGCACGTCGTTCCAGCGGAGGTTCACCGCCTCGAGCACGGTTCCGGCCTCCGGGTCGACCGGCGCGGGGGCCCCGATGCCCAGGGCCCGCAGGTCCTTGGGCCGGACCTTGGCCTCCTCGCAGGCGGCCTCGAGGCCCTCGAGCACGCGCCCGAGGACCCCCTCGAGCCCCTCGTCGGCGTGGGTCTTGCGCTTGCCCCGCCCCAGCACCGTCGCCTCCCCCGAGCCCGAGAGCTGCACCACGCCGGCCTGGATGTTGGTCCCGCCCAGGTCGATCCCGGCCACGAGCTGCTTGGGCTTGGGCATGGTGGATGCTAGTGAGGTCCGAGCAGGCCCCGGGCGAGCCCGAAGCACGCCGCCGCCAGGGCCGTGCTCGCCACGAGCCCGGTCGCCACGGCCCGCCCGCCCGAGCGGGCCAAGGTGCGAAGCGAGAGATCGAGCCCGATGCCGGCCATGGCGAGCGTGAGCAGGGCCGAGCCGACCTTCTCCATCACCGGCACCAGATCGAGAGGTCGGCCGCCGAGCTCGAGCACCGGGATCCACCCCAGCGCGCGCACGGCGGCCACCAGCACGAAGCCCCAGAGGAACCAGGGAACCAACCCCGCAGGGCCGGTCCGGGCGCCCGCGTCGCGGCGTGCGCCAGCGACCACGGCGGCGATGATCAGCACCAGCGGTCCAAGCAGCGCCACGCGCACGAGCTTGACGAGTGTGGCGGTGGCGCCGGCGTCCGGGCCGAAGGCGTACCCGGTCGCGACCGCCTGCGGGACCGAGTGCACGCTGGCCCCCGCCACGACGCCGAAGGCCCGCTCGTCAAGCCCCAGGCGCCAGGCGACGACCGGGAGCACGATCATCGCCAGAAGGCCGCACAGGTTCACCGTGGCGATGCAGACCGCGACGTCCTCGTCCCTGGCCCGGACGACGGGGGCGACCGCGATCACCGCGTTGTTGCCGCAGATCGCGGTGCCCGCCCCGACCATCAGGCCGGTACGCCACGGGACCCGCAGCCAGGCGCCTATCGAGAGCGCCATCCCCAGCGCCACCAGGATCCCCAGCACGATCACCAGCACGGGCAGCGCCCCCAGCTCGCCGACCCTTGCCAGGTCGAGGCTGGCGCCGGCGAGCACGACGGACCAGGGGAGCGCGGTCCGAGCCACGACCCTGGCTCCGGGTCCGAGCCTGTCCGTGGCCGGCACCAGGTTGCGGACCAGCAGGCCGAGGAGGATCGCCAGCAGGGCCGGGCTCAGCGGACGGGTGACCCGCCCGCCGGAAACCACGACCTGGAAGGGGGCGGCGGGCACGTACTGCGAGGCGTAGGCGACGGTGGCGAGGAGCACCGCCACCAGGGCGCCGGGCCAGCGCGGACAGTGCCGGAACTCCGGGGCCGCCGCCCCGGTCCCGGGCGCGCGCTCCGCATCCGCCGGTGCCGTGGCGGCCGGGCTCTCCGTGGTCAGATCCCGCTCCCGTCGGCGTGATCGAGCTGCTCGGCCACGCGCGTGATCCGCCCCCCCTCGAGAGAGAAGGTGTCCATCCAGGTGAGCGCCGGCGCGTAGATGTGCAGCGTGACCAGGTCCTGCCCGGCGGGCTGGAGATTGGACATCTGGTGCGTGTCCGCGTCCTGGGAGACGATCACGTCGCCCGGGAAGTAGTCCCGCGAGCTGATCGCGCGCACCTGGCCGCACGGGGAGTGGTCGAAGATGGTCTCGGTCGCGACGCCCTTGAGCACGCGCACCCCGCACACCGAGCGCGCGTGATTGTGGATCGGGCTGCGCTGCCCGGAGCGCCAGCAGAGGACCAGGGCGTGGTACATCGGGCCGGCCCTGAGCAGGTTCCGGCGGTAGCGGTCGTCGCCGAAGAGCATCCACGGCGCGACGTCCGCCGCGGAGATGTCCAGGGCCTCGAGCTGGGCGGCCAGCTCGGCCGGCTCGGGGCGCGCGGTGAGCGCATCGAGGTAGCCCAGGAACCCCTCGAGCGTCTGGCTTGCGGCGAGCTGTTTCATGCCTGTCGCCTCCACCCGGCGGCGCCATCCGCCAGCCCCCAGCATACCCCCGGTGCGGGGGCCGGGCACTGCGAAGAAGGGCCGATCATTCCCGCGCCGGGCTCCCCGCCACTCCCGCCTCGGGCCCGATGAGAAACTCCGCGGCCCGTGGGAGGACCTTGTATCGCGCCGGGGTCGTGCCCAACAGGTCGCCGTCGGCATTGAGCGGCAAGGGCGGGTCGCTCTCGAGGTCCAGGGTCCGCGCCGACCGGGTGATGATCCCGTCCTCGGGCCCGTGGCGCCCCCCGAGAGCCTTGGCCACCAGCACGGCCAGCTCGGCCGCGGAGAGCCCGGGCGTGATGGTCAGGTCCAGCAGGCCGTCGTCCAGGAGCGAGGCGGGCGAGACGGGGACGCCGCCCCCGATCGTGCGGCCGTTGCACACGACCAGGTGGTAGGTGGTGGTCCTGAAGGCCTCGGAATGGTCGGCCCTGACGCGGACGCAGTAGAGCTTGGCGGAGGCGGCCTCGGAGACCGCGCTGGCGGCGTAGGCGAGCGCGCCCAGGGCCCGCTTGGCCCCGTCGCCGGTGTGCTCCGCGACCAGGCTCCCGAAGCCGGCCGTCGACGCGTTGAGCACCAGGCGGGCGACGCGCCGGGCCGGGTCGGCACAGTCGGCGGCGCAGAGCCGGAGAAGGTCCAGGCGGCGCGCCACACCGCGGGCGAGCACCGCGGCGGCCTCGAGCGGATCCATCGGAAGCCCGAGCGAGCGCGCCAGGTCGTTGCCGGTGCCTAGTGGGATCACGCCGAGCCGGACACGCCCGAGCAGGCCGCGAGCGTCGAGGGCGTTGACCAGGCCGCTGACGGTCCCGTCGCCCCCGGCGGCGATGAGCGTCGTCGCACCGGCCTCGAGCCCCCGCGCGAGCTGCTCCGTCGGGCCCTCGTCCGCCCGCGCCGGAACGGTGCCGACCCGGCCGAGCGGCGCCAGCGCCCCGGCCAGCCCGTCCAGATCAACCGTCGTCGCCGAGCCGGCGCTCCGGTTCAGGATGATCGCCACGTCCACGCGCGAAGCTCCGTTCCCCGCCTGAGTGTCCGCACCTCCGGGGCCGCAGGACCTACGGCTGGAGGCCGATTCGTGCCCGCAACCGGCTCGCGGGTGGAGGCGCCGGCTGGGCACGCGCCCGGCGGGTCAGGCCCAGCTCGAAAACGAGCCACGCCGCCGAAAGGGGCAGGAGCCACCAGGCGTGCCGGCCCAGGGAGGCGATCAGGCGCTCGGCGAGCCGCGCCGCGTTGCCCTTCCAGAGCCCCTTGCCAAGCCCGATGAGCGGGTGAGGGCGGAGCATCAACCGCCAGTTGCCGCTGGCGAGCCAGCGGTTGCCGGCCGGCCCCTTGCGCGCGGCCAGACCGACCGCGGCCTCCGCGCCCCGCTCGCCCGAGGCCAGCAGCCGCACGCCGTGCCGGCCCGTGGCGTGCAGCGCGAACGCGCCGTCGGGAGCGGCCCGCACGAACCCGGCGACGCGGGCGACGTCCGCCGGTCCGTCGGCATGTTCCAGCAGGCGGGCGGCCCCGGCGGGCGAGGCCCGGGCGGCGATCGTGCGCACATCGGCGACGAGCGCTCCGAGGTTCGCGGTGTCGCCGCGCCGCGCCGCCGCCACGATCCAGCCCGCCAAGCCCTCGGAGACGTGACCGAGCTTGCGCGCCGCCTTGAGCACGGCGGCTCCCCAGTCGGCGCTCGGGACCGCCGTGGTCCCCAGCCCCACGAGCGACAGGGCCACGATGACCGGATCGGCCTCCCCGTCCAGCCCGTACCTGACCGACTGCAGAAACAGGTCGCGCACGTCGCCCACGACGAACATGTCCGCCGCGACCGCACCTAGCAATCCTTCGAGCGACTCGGCCTCGCCGGTCAGCGCCCCGGCCCCCAGCCGGCGCGCCCGGCGCAGGAAGCCGTCGCGCTCGCGCACGGCCTGCGCGCGCTCGGTCGCCAGGCCAAGCGCCTCCGGGCCGGCCGCCCGGGCCAGCCCCGCGTCGGCGACCACGAGGGCCTCGGCGCAGCGGCCCGCCTCGCGCAGGCGGCGCACCTCGGCCGCGTAGTCCAGGTCGGGCAGGGCCGCGTACTGCGCCCGGGCCAGGCGGGCCGGGGTGTCGGCCACCAGCACCCAGAGCAGGACCGCGGCGGCCGCGGCGCGGGCCAGGTTCCACTTGAGCCGCCACAGCGTGCGCCCCGGCGGGGCGGTCACGGCCGCGGGCCCGCGGAAGCGACGGGGCCGGCCGGACCGGTCCCCGCTGGCGCTTGGCTCCCCGGCGGCTCCTCGGTCTCGATGAAGACGACCTCGACGGGCACGCGGCCCTGGGTGAGCGTGCGCACCAGCCCGGCGACCTGCTCGCGGGTCATCCGGCGCACGTCCTCGGCCTGCCGCGGGTCCAGCCGCATGGCGACCGCCGCCTCGTGGAGCCGGGAGCGGGCCAGGCCCAGGTGATACTCGCCGGCGCGGGAGCGGAAGCGCGCCCACCCGGCGCGGACGTCGTAGCGCTCGGCCTCGCCGTACACCTCGGTGGCGATGCGGCGCGGGGCGGGGACGCGGATCACGAGCCCCGCCAGCCCCGGGGACCACGTGATGGAGGCGGCGTCGAGGCGGGAGAGGTCGGTCCCGTAGAAGAGACGGACCGGGGCCCGCACCAGGGCCGAGACGTCGCCCCGCCAGCTCTCGTCCTGGCTCTGCGCGATGGCCGTCGAGGTGATCTCGACCGTCACGAGCTTCAGGGCGCGCACCGCGGAGGCGATCTCGGCGATCCGCACGGGCGGGCCGGCGGGGTCCATGGGCGCGTCGACGGTGCCGATGGCCCGCACCAGGCCGCGCTCCTGGGCCCGCATCAGCAGCGACAGCCCGGCGAAGAGCAGGCCCGCCGTCAGGAGCGGCCCCAGCCAGCCGCGGGGGCCGGTCGAGCGCCCCGTGGGACGGTGCGGCGGGGGCGTGGCGGGGGCGGCCATGGGCCTAAGGATCGGCAAAGCCCGGGACCGGGCACGAGCGGGGCGGGACCGGTACCTGCTGAGGTTGAGGGGATTATCGAAACCGCCCGTGACGCGGCGGCGGACGGCCACGTGTGTTTGGTGACGATCCGGAGCGATGGTCGCCCGCAGCTCACAACCGACCGCGGCGTTGTGTTGTGGAGCCCCGACCGAGATTCGGACTTGGGCAGGTGAGTCTCTGAAGCGGCTAGGCGTGAAGCGCCAGACCTGGCTCGACGGCGCGGTCACGACCGGCTCGGGCTCCCTCCCCAACAAGCCCCCGATCTACGAGACCACGCACACCTACGACCGGGCCTCGAACCGCCTGAGCGCCTACGACGCCCGCCCGGGCGCCAAGATCGCCTTCCGCGACTGGCAGCACCTCTACGACGGCCTGGACCGGCTCACCGAGTCCAAGCGCGGGGCCTGGAACGGCACCAGCCTGGTGGTCTCCACCAGCAGCCAGCAGTGGGCCCTGGACATGCTGGGCAACTGGACCGAGCTGCGCACCGACCTCAATGGCAACGGGGTTTACACCAACACCGGCGAGGTCGAGACCCGCCAGCACAACAAGGCCAACGAGACCGAATGGCGCGACCAGGACGCCACCGGCACCACCCACCCCCAACTCCCCTTCACCTACGACGACGCCGGGAACATGCGCCAGCAGGACCGCACCGCCAACACCCGCAGCGTCTACACCCACGACGCCTGGAACCGCCTGGTGAAGGTGACCATCGACCAGATCACCCCGGCCGCCAGCGTCACGCTCCAGGAGAGCGAGTACAACGGGCTGCACTGGCGGACCGTGCGCAAGCTCGACACGACCACCCCCGCCAACGGCCTGGACGAGAAGCGGCAGATGTACTACTCGGCCGCCTGGCAGATGGTCCAGGAGGAGATCGACACCGACTACGTGAACAACCCCGGGACCAACAACCGGGCCCAGCAGGTCTGGGGCGTCCGCTACATCGACGACGCGGTCTGCCGGCGGCTCGACTCCGGGGCCAACGGCAGCTACGAGAACACGTACCACTATCTGACCGACGTACAGTTCTCGGTGGCCGCCGTCGTCGCTTCCAACGCCAGGCTCAGCGAGCGGGTGCGCTACACGCCCTACGGCGTGGCCCGGCACTCCTGGTTCGACGACAGCGACGGGGACGGCGACACCGACGCGGCGGACAAGGCACTGATCGTGACCGCGAACATCGGCACGACCAACTACAACGTGGATGCCGACTTCAACCGCGACGGGGCGGTGAACGCCACCGACCTGGCTATGTGGGTCGGCAAGGCGGCGCTGGCGGCCGGGGACATCTCCGACCCGGCGGGCCCGGGGAGCGCGATCGGCTACTGCGGGTACCTTTTCAACCGCGAGATTCAAATCTACAAGGTCCGCTTCAGGGACTATGACCCGGCGCTGGGAAGGTGGCTGGAGAGGGACCCTGCTGGATATGTGGACGGACCGAATCTATTTCAATATGTTGGCAGCCGTCCGGTATCGCGCAAGGACCCGCTTGGCCTCGGCCCCACCGATGAGCAAATGAACATGCGACAGTGGGCTCGCGAACAGCGAGATGACTGCGCTGTGTGCTTGCCTGTCGACGAAGAGGGCTTCCTTGTCATGGACGCAGCCGAAGCGGCCGCGCTCGGAATCGGGGAAGAACTCCTCCTGGCAGGAGAACTCCGCCGACAGTATGATGAGGAAGTCAAGCGCGAAATGGAGAGGTTGCCGAAGGTGTTGAGCCCGGAGGCTCTCGAGGCGAGGCGGTGCGCCATTCAAGCAAAGTACCGCAGGAAGTTGCAGGGTCTGTTTCGCGCCAGTACCAAAAAGATCCAGGACGCGCGCCGAAGAGCCGGTCACCAGCGTGGTTTCAATCCCGCCAAGACTTCCCCAGGAGTCAATCGGCTTGGCCGTGTGGTTCGAGCCGGCGGAACCAGCCTAGTGTGCGTGTCCGTGGGCGCCGATGTTATCGAAGTAGTTCGGGCTGCGCCCGAGGACCGACTAGACGTGGCTTGTAAGGCGTCATGTAGTACTGGCGCGGGCTTTCTCGGTGGACTTGGTGTTGGCGCTGCTGGAGGTGCACTTCTTGGACCGCCCGGGGCGGTGATCGGCGGCGCCGTAGGCGGCATTGCCGGTTGCTTTGGCGCCGACTGGCTGTTTGACTGGCTCTATGAGGACGACAGTGAGAATTGATATCGACAAACTAACCCGGCTACGCAAGCTCGCCGACAATGGGAAGGGGAAGTGGCGATCGGACGATGTCTTGCTGGCAATGGTGGTCGCTGCGGAGGCCTCGCGGCCCGAGCCGAGATGGCTCGTTTGGCGGCTGGGCATGTTCGATCGCAGCGACCCGAATCGCGAGGCGTTCTGGAGCGCACTTGTTGCACGAGGCGGTACATACCCGCCCTTCACCTCATCGTTTGTCGCCACAGAAGATGCGATGATCGTTTACCTGTTGCGTGGTCTCCAACACAGCCAGACATTGCTTGTTGAAATATGCCACCCATATGAAGTGCTTGATATTGCTGGCGTGGAGCGTTCGGCACCACTTCATGCAGCAACACACTGCACGTCCCCACCAACTAGTACAATCGATCTGCAAGACATGGCTGTGTGGAGTGACTAATAGTCCAACCCGCCTTCGACCCGTGGGTCATCCAGGCACTCGCCCGAGGGGGGTTTTCAGGGCTGGCGCTGTCGTCTGACGCTCTCCCGAGAGGTGTGCGAGCGTGCGCACGACGCGGGCCTCTCATTGTGCCTGCGCTTCCTTCGGGCCGAGCCTCCTGGTATTCCCACCTGACCGACGTACAGTGCTCCGTGGCCGCGGTCGTCGCCTCGAATGCCAGGCTCGCCGAGCGGGTGCTCTACACGCCCTACGGCGTCGCCCGGCACTCCTGGTTCGACGACAGCGACGGGGACGGCGACACCGACGCGGCGGACAAGGCCCTGATCGTGACCGCGAACATCGGCACGACCAACTAAAACGTGGATGCCGACTTCAACCGCGACGGGGCGGTGAACGCCACCGACCTGGCTATGTGGGTCGGCAAGGCGGCGCTGGCGGCCGGGGACATCTCCGACCCGGCGGGCCCGGGGAGTCCGGTCGGCTACGACGGGTACCTCTTCATCGCGAGGTGCAGACCTACACGGTGAGGTTCCGCCACTACGACCCGGCCCTGGGCCGGTGGCTGGAGAGGGACCCGCTTGATTACGAAGACAGCATGAACGTCTTCCAATATGTTCGCTCGGCGCCGCTCAATGAAGTCGATCCATCCGGCCTGGCTGGAGGACCTGTTCATCATCCGTATCCTCTGTATTTGGGCGGGGATCCGAACCAAACATGTCTACAGCTTTCCGATGATGCTACACACAACAAGGCCCATCTGCACATAGACGATGCAATTAGCAAGGAGGCACGCCGTCTTCGAATTGGACGTGTGCCCGGCGAATCTGCGCGGGACTTCCAGCGTCGTGTGTGGCAGGGCATGTCCAGCCGGCAGCGAAGGAGCATTATTCGGGAAAGCCTCCGAGCTGGGGGCGTCGACGACAGTGTTATCGATTCGCACATGCGCGGCATTTGCAAGAACGCTGACCCTGGTACGAACCGCACGTGCCAACGAAAGCGACCGAGCGGCGGGGTGTACAATTCTCGCGGCGCCAAGGTGGGCGGGGTGTTGGGTGCTGGCGGCGCCTTCATCGCAGTCTTTGACGCACAAGCTGCGGCGTCGAGTGATCCGAACTGCCAACGAATGCGGGACGCACTGAAGGAGTTTACGGCGGACCCGACAAACTGCGATATACTAAAGAGTGCTCGGGCTGCGGCGGACGCGTGCTTCCTGTCGATCGGGGAGGCACTAGGCGACGGGAAGTTCCCGTGCTATGCATTGGACCAATGGGATGACTTGATTGGCCTCTGTGAGGTCAACTGCCGCAAGCCATGACTGATCACGGCCCTCACCCTCGACTATCTGCGTCTGACATGACGGTGGTGGCCGGCGTGCTGGGCGGGCGACTGGCCTCGCTACGCGGAATACCCGACACAATACGAGACAGGATCACGCAGGCGGCTTCTCTTCCAATCACCGAAGCTCAGTTGGTCAAAGCACGCGTCGATCTTGCAAGCGGCCGCACTCGGGCGGGGTTCTCGCCCGAGCTCACCGATAAGTATTACGCGCTCATCGACGCAGCGGCGCGCGAGCTTGGTCGGGAGCCCGTCGTCCGGCCACACGCTGTGCCGCGCCGTGCGCTCCCAAAGCCGGCCCTGTGTCATGCGACCGGCGCCGCGGCCGCCTATGAGGTCGAGGTGGACGGTCGCAACTGGTTCGCGATGGCAGTTCCCCCCGCCTGCCGCCTCGATCTTCACGCACTTTACCCGCGAGAGTGGCTCAACCTGGCGGGCATTGCCGGCGGAAGTGCGTGGAGCCTGAGATCGGCTCTGTATGATGACTTCGGCACGCCCCTGGAGCCCGACGTTGATATTGATACTCCCTCGGATCAGAGATTCCCAACACTCTTCGACATCAACAGGAACCTCGATCTGTTCTTGAACTTGTGGATCGCTTGGCGAACGCGTGACCCAACGGGTCGCGAGGGACCGTATGTGAATCTTGTGCGGGTGCGGCCGCCGGAACGCATCCGAAATCTGGTGGCGGCGCGCATGCCGTTCGCAACCGAGCAGTCGCGATGGGCGTTGGAGCAACTGTTGTTTGAGTTGGATCATCCCGGCCCGGCTTCTGACTCGTGACCTGGATGCCGATCAGATCGATCGATCGTGACTCTGCCCGCCCGGGTGCAGGCTCGCCTTTAGCGACTGGTAGCACCTCTACGACGGCCTGGACCGGCTTACCGAGTCAAGCGCGGGGCCTGGAACCGCCCCAGCTTCACCCGAAGCCCAGCTCTCCCTGCCGCTCGTGTTCGGCGGGCTCGATCAGCCCCGGCTCGTCGCAGCGCGGGCTGTTCACGCGCCGGCTCACCTCCCAGCCGGTCAGCACGCCCGCGGCCGCCGGCCTCAGCAGCGCGGCCAGGGCCTCGGGTGAGGCCGCCGGGTCGAGCCAGGCGGCAACGTCCTCCGGCTCCAGCACCACGGGCATGCGGTCGTGCAGCGGCGCCATGAACTCGTTGGCAGCCGTCGTGGCGATGGAGAAGGTCTCGACCGGCCCGGCGCCGCGGCCGCAGCGCGCGCACAGACCCGCCAGGCACATGATCGCTCCGTCGGCGCGGCGGACGTACCAGGGCTGCTTGCCGCCGCGGCCGCGCCCGCCCCCGCTGGCCTGCCACTCGTAGAAGCCCGAGACCGGGACGACGCAGCGGTCGCGCGCGAACGCCGTCCGGTACGCGGGCGTGGTGGAGAGGGTCTCGCAGCGCGCGTTGATGAGCTGCGAGCCGATCTTCTCGTCCTTGGCCCATCCCGGCACCAGGCCCCACCGGGCCATGGCCAGGCCGCGCCGCCCCTCGGCGTCGCGCCGGACGATCGGCGACGCCTGGGTGGGCGCGACGTTGTAGCTCGGGGCAATCTCGGCCTGCTCGGGAAACTGGAGGTCGAGGAAGTCGTGGACCTCTTTCCACGTGTAGGAGCGGGTGTACCGGCCGCACATGGCGGGAGGGTACGACCGGCGCCGCGCGGCTCGGTTGACGGAGGCGCAGGGCGCGGCGTGCTCGCCGGCGGCGGCGGTTCCTGGGGGAGAGCCCTCGGTTTCGGCCCTGACACGGCTGCGAGGGCGCACGCGCACGCTGCGGGTATGCGGAGGGACGACCGTCCGCCACCCCGCTCACCAGGCGCAGCGGGTCTCGATCTCGGCCCGGCGGCGGGCCGCCTCGTCGAGGAGCACCCGCATCTCGGTCGTCAGGTCGCCCAGCGAGGCCGGCGCCGGGTGCAGCGCCAGGTTGGCCGCGATGTTCCACCAGGCGGCCCGGGCGGTGGCCTCGGCCAGGACCGCGGCGATCGCCAGGTCGCTGCGCAGGTTCCGGTTGGTGATGCCCACCAGGGTCTCCATGAGGCGGAGCAGGTCCGCGGAGGCCGCCGCGGCGGCGCGCGGTGGGGCCATGGCGGTCAGCACCGCCCCGGGCAGGTCGCGGGCGCGCTGGGGGTCGCCCGGGCCGAGCCTGAGCAACTGGGCGACGGGCTCGAAGGCCGCGGCATCCTCCTCGGCCAGCCCCAGCAGGAGCGCCCGGGCGCGCTCGAGCTTGGCCGCGGCGCGGGCCAGCTCCTCCTGATGGGCGGCCAGCGACGCCCGGCCCAGCGAGAAGGAGACCACCATCTGGGCCAAGGCCGCGGAGAGGGAGCCGACCGCGGCGGCGACCGCCCCGCCCCCGGGCGCGGGCGTGCGGGCGGCGACCGCGTCGAGCAGTGCCCCGAGGGGGAGCTCGTGCAGCGGGGCTCGGGACGCGGCGCGCACGCTAGAGCCCTTCGGATCGCTTCTGGACGACCTTGTCGGCCACGAAGTGCACGACGATCTTCGCCGCGCCCTCCTCCCACACGAAGACGCGCTCGGGCGATGCCCCCACACTGCCGACGCCGGCGCCCGAGATGCTCACCCCGCCCCCGGAGGAATCCTCCTTGCCGCTGCCCAGGAGCTTCTCGACCTGCCACATGGGCATCCCGATGTCGATCTGGTCGTAGTTCGCGCGAGTGACCTTGCTCTCACAGCCGGCCAGCGGTAGGACCAGGACAATGGCGAGCGGGGCGAGCCAGGGGGCGCCGGGGCGGTTCATGGGCGGGTCACTCCTTGATTTGGCGGCCGGGCCGGAGCATACTCGCCGGGGCCGGGGGTGGGTGGACGCGGCCTAGGCGCGCCGCCCGGCGAGGTACCGGGCCACCACGCCGGAGATCTGGGACTGGAGCCACCCGGCGGCCTCGCGCTCGTCGCGCAGGATCTCCAGGC
>DASPKO010000235.1:0-22870 GCA_035628055.1 Phycisphaerales bacterium | reverse complement strand
AACCGCGGGGCGGACAACCCCGCCGGGCTGATCATCTCCGAGCGCCTGCGCGCCGAGATCTCCGGGCTCAACCAGGCCGTCTCCAACTCCGAGCGCGCCAGCTCGGTGATCGCCACCGCCGAGGGCTCGCTGGCCGAGGTGGGCGACCTGCTCAACTCGATCAAGGCCCTGGTCGTCGAGGCCTCCAACACCGGCGCCCTCTCCGACGCCGAGCGCACCGCCAACCAGCTCCAGATCGACTCGGCCATCGAGTCGATCACCCGCATCAGCAACTCCACCAGCTTCGGCGGGCTCAAGCTCCTCAACGGCGAGCTCGACTACGTCCTCTCCGGGCTGGTCAGCGCCGACATCTCCAAGGCCCAGGTCCACGGGGCCAACTTCGCGGGCCAGGCCAACGTCCGCGTCGACGTCGACGTCGTCGCCTCCGCCCAGACCGCCAACCTCTACATGCGCGGCGACTATCCCGCCGCCCCCGCCATGAACGGGCGCCTCCTCTCCTCGCTCACCCTCGAGATCGCCGGCTCCAACGGGGTGCAGGTGCTCCAGTTCCTCTCCGGGCAACTCCTCTCCGACGTCGCCGCGGCCATCAACAGCTTCACCGAGGGGACCGGCGTCAAGGCCGCCCTGATCAACCCCGCCAACGCCGCCTCGGGCCTGGTCTTCAGCTCCGCCAGCTTCGGCTCCGACGCCTTCGTCTCGGTGAAGCGGCTCAGCGACAGCGGCGATTTCTTCCAGACCTTCGAGCTGGCCAACAACGCCTCCGTGCCCGCCACCTTCAGCTTCTCCGACGCGGCGCTGGTCGCCCAGCTCACCCCCTCGAACGACGACCACGGGCGCGACGTCTCGGCGGTGGTCAACGGGACGCTCGGCACCGGCAAGGGCCTGAGCATCGCCCTGCACAACAGCACCTCCCTGAGCATCGAGCTGCTGCTCGACCAGGACTTCGCCACCGCGAACAACTCCACCTCCACCTTCTACATCACCGGGGGCGGGGCGCTGTACCAGCTCGGGGGCGAGATCAACGCCAGCCAGCAGATCAACATCGGCATCGCCTCGATCGCGGCCTCGCGGCTCGGGGGCACGCTCATCGGCGACGAGCTCCACTTCCTCTCGAGCCTGAAGTCGGGCGGCGCCAACGACCTCAACAGCCGCAACTTCGCCAGCGCCAGCGACATCCTCCAGGCCGCCACCGACGAGGTCGCGATCATCCGGGGGCGCCTGGGCGCCTTCGAGCGCAACACGCTGCAGACCAACGTCCGCTCGCTGCAGACCGCGGTCGAGAACCTCACCGCCAGCGAGTCCACGATCCGCGACGCCGACTTTGCCAAGGAGACCACGGCCCTGACGCGGGCCCAGATCCTCACCACTACGGCGACCAGCGTCCTGGGCCTGGCGAACCAGCAGAGCCAGCAGGTGCTCCAGCTCCTGGGCTAGCCCCGGGCGGGCCCGGGACCGCCTGGCGTCCGCGATAACCGGCTCCTCCCTGCCACGCTCCCCCCGCCGGAGCGTGGTTTTTTTACGGACTGAGGAAAGTTGCCAGGGGGCGGGTTAATCGCCCCGGTTTTTCTTCCGATGCACGAGTCGTCCCCCAGCCGCATGGCTTTGGCAGACGGGGGCAGACACCTGCCCGGTATGGACGCCGGGCCGGGCGATTCATGCGGACCGAGGGTCGGTCCCGCCGCCCGTCATGTCAGGGCCGAGAGGTGCGGCCCGGTCAGCCCCGCGGCAGGGGGCAGGCGCCCCCAACCGGGCCGCCGGTCGAGTGCACGGAGGACTTCATGAGCCGGATCAACACGAACGTTCAGTCTCTCATCGCCCAGCGCGTGCTGGGGCAGAACAACGCCACCCTGGCGACCTCGCTGGAGCGGCTGAGCACGGGCTTCCGCATCAGCCGGGGCAAGGACGACCCCGCGGGCCTGATCGCCAGCGAGAACCTGCGCGGCGAGAAGGCCTCGCTCAACGCGGCGATCTCCAACGCCGAGCGCGCCGACCAGGTCGTCAACATCGCCGAGGGCGGCCTGCAGGAGATCTCGAGCCTGATGACCGAGCTGCAGGGCCTGATCACCCAGACGGCCAACAAGTCGGGCATCTCCCGCGAGGAGAAAGAGGCCAACCAGCAGCAGATCGACTCGATCCTCCAGACCATCGACCGGATCGCCAGCTCCACGAGCTTCCAGGGGATGAAGCTGCTCAACGGCAACTTCTCCTACACCACCAGCGACGTGGACTCGGGCGTCACCGACTTCCGCATCGCGGGCGCCAAGCTCGAGACCGGCGGGAGCATGGACGTCAAGGCCCTGGTCACCACCAGCGCCCAGCAGGCCGGCCTCTACCTGACCACCGGCGCCACCCTCGACCTGGGCGCGCCCACCTCGGCCTTCGTCATCGAGGTCGCGGGCGCCCTGGGCACGCGCCAGCTCTCCTTCACCGAGGGCACCGCCGTTGCCGACATGGTCGACACCATCAACACCTTCACCAACGTGACGGGCGTTCAGGCCGTCGCGTCGGGCGCCGGCTTCCGGCTCGAGTCGGTCGAGTTCGGCTCCTCCGCCTTCGTCTCGGTCAACGTCATCAACGACGGCGGGATCACCGGCGCCGGTGTCGGCATCCGCCACCTCGCCGCCGCCGACTGGGGCGTCGCCGCCGGCTCCACCATCGCCTTCGCCGACGCCAGCGAGACCGACAGCGGTCAGGACCTGGTCGCCACGGTCAACGGCGTCGCCGCGACCGCCAATGGCAAGACCCTCCGAGTCAACACCGACTTCCTCAACGTCGAGATGACCCTCGACACCACCACCGCCCAGACGCTGGGCACCGTCGACGCCTTCACCATCACCGGCGGCGGGGCCGAGTTCCAGCTCGGCGGCAACGTGAACATCGGGTCCAAGGTCGCCCTGGGCATCGGCGAGGTCTCGGTGCGCAAGCTCGGCACCTCGGAGCTGGGCGTGCTCTCCGACCTCGCGTCGGGCAAGACTCTCAACGTGGTCTCGGGCAGCGTCGAGGACGCCCAGAAGGTCGTCTCCGAGGCCATCCGCCAGGTCACCAGCCTCCGCGGCCGTCTCGGCGCCTTCCAGAAGAACACGGTCGGGTCGACCATCCGTTCGCTGGGCATCGCCCTCGAGAACACCGCGGCGGCCGAGTCGGTCATCCGTGACGCCGACTTCGCCCAGGAGACCGCGGCCCTGACCCGGGCCCAGATCCTCTCCCAGGCCTCGACCAACATCCTCTCGCTGGCCAACGCCCAGCCGCAGTCGGCCCTGAGCCTCCTGGGCTAAGCCGGGCGCCCCGACCAACCAGCCGGCATGAACCTCAACCGCCCCGGGCCGTCCCGGGGCGGTTTTCGTTCTCGCCCGCCCCGCGCGCACTGGCGATCGGGCCACCCGGTGCCCGATCTAGTGCGCATGCCCCGGGCCGCTCCGCGAGCTGCTGCTCCCGCACCCAGCGCCGCCCTGGCCGGGCTCACGGCGCCGTTCCTGGCGTTCGTTCGCATCGAGTGCGGCCTGGCCGACAACACCGTCCACGCCTACCGCCGCGACCTGGCGGACCTCCTGGCCGACCTCGCCGCCCGCGGCCGCACCGATCCGGCCCAGATCACGCCCCGCGACCTGGCCGACCACCTGGCGATGCTCCACCGGGAACGCGGGCTGGAATCGAGCTCGGTGATCCGGCACCTGGCCACGATCCGGGTCTTCTGCCGGTGGATGGTCGCCACGGGCCGCCTCGCCGAGGACCCCGCCGAGGCCCTGGAGCGTCCCACCCGATGGCGGAATCTGCCCGGCGTGCTCTCGCCGCGACAGGTCAGGGCCCTGCTGGCGGCCCCCGCCCCCGCGGCCGAGCCGTCGCCTGACGCGGCGGCGGAGGGGCGCGCGGGCGGCGCGCGGGGCGTCTCGGCCCGCCTGCGTGGGCTGCTGTATCTCCGCGACCGCGCGCTCCTCGAGCTCATGTACGCCTGCGGGCTGCGCGCCTCCGAGGCGGCGACGCTGGGGGTCGCGGACCTCCACCCGGCCCTGGGAACGGTGCTGGTGACCGGCAAGGGGAACACGCAGCGGCTGGTCCCCGTGGGAGCCCCGGCCCTGGCGGCCGTCACCGAATACCTGGCGCGGCTGCGCCCGCTCCTGGCCCGCCGGCGGGTGGATGCGGGCCGGCTCCTCCTCTCGGTCAGCGGGCGCCCGCTGGAGCGGGTCGCGGTCTGGCAGCTCGTGCGGAAGCACGCCCGCGCCGCCGGGCTGCGCCGCGTCCACCCGCACATGCTCCGGCACTCGTTCGCCACGCACCTGCTCGCCGGCGGGGCCGACCTGCGCGTCGTGCAGGAACTGCTCGGGCATGCCGACATCGGCACCACGCAGGTCTACACCCACGTCGATCCGACCCGGCTGCGGCACGTCCATCGCACCTTCCACCCGCGCGCGTGAGGGGAGCCTCCCGTCGCCCCGGCCGGGTATCCTCGGCGACCATGGAGCCGGTCGCGACCCGTGTCGTCATCAGCCGCGAGCGCATCTCGCGGCGCATCGCCGAGCTGGGCGCGCAGGTCACCAGCGAGCTGACGCGCGAGCTGGGCGGGCCCGGGTCCCGCCTCGTGCTCGTGCCCATCCTCACCGGCTCGATGATCTTCCTGGCCGACCTGATCCGCCACATCCCCCTGAAGATGTCCGTCCGCCCCGTCACCATCGCCAGCTACCCGGGTCCCGCCACGGCCTCGCAGGGCGCGCAGATCCGCGGCGACCTCCCGACCGACCTCGGCGGCGCGCACGTGCTCATCGTCGACGACATCCTGGATTCCGGGCGCACCCTGGGCCTGCTGCGGCGGATGATGCTCGCCCAGCACCCCGCGAGCCTGCGCATCGCGGTGCTCCTCCGCAAGCACAAGCCGGGGGGGCGGGACGACGACGTCGCGGCCGACTACGTCGGCTTCGACATCGGCGACGAGTTCGTGGTTGGCTACGGGCTGGATTACGACGGTTACTTCCGCAACCTGCCCGACATCGCCGTGCCCGTGTTCCCGCCCGGGCCGCAGGGCAAGGACGGCGCGTGACCCCCCCGGGCGCCGAGCCGACGCCCCGGCCCCGCGACGCGGGCTCGCCCTGGACGCCGCCGGGCGAGCGCGTGGAGTGGCGCTTCCGGCCGAGCCCCTGGTTCATCGTGCTGCGTCCGCTGGGGTGGCTGATCTTGATCGCCCTGCTGGGCCTCGCCGCGGCGCTCGTCCCGTGGCCGCCCCCGCTCGCCGGCTGGCGCCCGCACGCCCTGCTGACGTGCGCCGGGGCCGCCCTGCTCGTGCTCGGCTGGTCGGCCCTGGAGTGGGCGGCGCGCGATTACCTCCTGAGCGAGCGTCGCGTCGTGTGGGTCTCGGGCGTGCTGCGCCGCCTGGTGGTCGAGGCGCCCCTGGAGCGCATCCAGACCGTCGTCCTCTACCGCTCGCTGCGCGAGCGGCTCGCGGGGCTGGGGACGCTCGGCTTCGCCAGCGCCGGCACCGACTCGGTCGAGGTCGTCTGGGCGATGATCGAGCGGCCCCGGGCGCGCCTGCGCCAGGCCCAGCAGAAGCTCGACGAGGTCCGGCACAAGGCGCCGGTCCCGCCCGCGGCGGCGACCGGCGACCCGGGGTTGCCCGCGCCCCCCGCGGGCCGGCGCCTGCCCGTCATCGGCCTGGCCGGGGGCATCGGCGCCGGCAAGAGCGCGGTGGCGCGGGCAATGGCCCGCCAGGGGTGCGTGGTCGTGGACTCGGACGCCCAGGCCAAGGCGCTGCTCGACGAGCCCGCGGTGCGGGCCGAGCTGGTCCGGTGGTGGGGGAGTGGGATTCTCGCCGCCGAGGGGCGGGTGGAGCGCCCGGCGGTCGCGCGGATCGTCTTCACCGACCCGGCGCAGCGACGCCGCCTTGAGGGCCTTGTGCATCCCCTGGTGCGCGCGGAGCGCAACCGCGTGCGCGATCGGGCCCGGGCCGATGGGGCCCGCGCCCTGGTCATCGACGCCCCGCTGCTCTTCGAGGCGGGCGTGGACGCCGAGTGCGACGCGGTCGTCTTCGTCGAGGCCCCGCGGGCCGTGCGCCTCGAGCGCGTGCGGGCCCGGGGTTGGGACGAGGCCGAGCTGGCGCGCCGCGAGGCGGCCCAGCTCCCCCTCGCGGAGAAGCGCCGGCGCTCCACCCACGTCATCGTTAACGACGCCGGGCCCGAGGACCTCGAGCGCCGGGTGGCCGAGGTGCTCGCGCTGGTCGCGCCCGTGCCCGCCGGGGCCGTCGGGGCCCCGCCGCCCCGGGAGTCACGCTGACCCCGTCCGAGCCGCGCCCCCCGCGGGCGGCGGGTGATATACTGCGGGCGGCCCGCTCCGCGATCCGGCGTTGCGGCCGCCGGCGAGGTCGCCCGCGACGGCTTGGTGGGGAGGGGTCGGGACTTTTCCATCGGCCCGGACGGGGAGGCGAGAGAGGCCTCCCGCGCTCGCGCGGTCCC
This sequence comes from Phycisphaerales bacterium, assembly GCA_035628055.1. Taxonomy (GTDB): domain Bacteria; phylum Planctomycetota; class Phycisphaerae; order Phycisphaerales; family UBA1924; genus DASPKO01. Next base: position 16,433 of record DASPKO010000235.1, on the reverse strand, counting down.
GCGATCACGGATGGCAGCCCCCCGGATGTGCCGGGAGGGTCGCCGCCCATTTCAAGCGCGCCAGCGCCCGCGTCCCATCATCCATCGAGTCGCACGTGGGAGAGTCGCACCTGGTGCCCGCCGATCCGGCGGTCTGGTCAAGATCCTCTCTTCTCTAGGAGCGCAGTGTGGCTGACGAGTCCAAGTCGCCCTCGAAGTCCGAAGGCCGCGGGCGAACCCCGCGGGCCAAGGCCGAACGGTCCGATGCCAAGTCCGACGGCCAGGCCGGGGGCGGGGCCGAGACCCCCGCGCGGACCGAGCGGCCTGCCGCGGCGGCCAAGCCCGACGCCCGCGCCGACCAGCCCCGCGCCGAGCCCCGGTCCGAGGCGCGCACCGACGCCCGGCCCGAGCCGCCACGCGCCGACCAGCCCCGCGCCGAGACTCAGACCCGCGAGGACGGCCGCGCTCCCCGCCCCGATGGGGCGCCGGGCGCCGGCCCCTCGGCCCCGCAGGGGGAGCGCCCGAACCGCGCCGAGCAGGACGGGTGGCGTCAAGGTCCGGGCGGACCGCCGCCGCGCCCGCGTCACGAGGGGGGCCCGGGCGGTCCCGGCCCGCGCGGCCCGGGCGGCCCCGGGGGGCCCGGCGGGGGATACGACGACATGCGCGGCGGGCACCGGCGCAAGCGCAAGCGCCGCAAGGGCGGCGGTCCGGGCGGGGGTCCGGGTTTCTACCCCCAGCAGCAGCAGGCCTGGAACGACCTGGGCCTGCCCAGCGATGAGGAGCTGGAGCGCGAGGCCGCCGAGCTGGAGCGGCTGGCGGCGCACGCCGACACGCCCGCCAAGGACTCGCTGAGCATGTCGCAGCTCCAGAAGATGGAGATCGACGAGCTGCACAAGGTCGCGGCCAAGGAGGGCCTGGAGGAGTACCACAAGACCCCCAAGCAGGACCTGATCTTCAAGCTCCTCAAGGCCCGCGCGGCCAAGCAGGGCCTGATGGTCGGCGACGGCACGCTCGAGATCATGCCCGACGGGTTCGGGTTCCTGCGCTCGCCGGAGCAGAGCTACCTCGCCGGGCCCGACGACATCTACGTCTCGCCGACGCAGGTCCGGCGCTACGGCCTGAAGAAGGGCATGGCGGTGCGCGGCCTGATCCGCCCCCCCAAGGAGAGCGAGCGCTACTTCGCGCTGCTGCGCGTCGACGAGGTCAACGGCCGGCCCCCCTCGAAGATCCACCAGCTCTCGATCTTCGAGGACCTGACGCCGATGCACCCGCAGGAGCGGTTCATCCTCGAGACCACGCCCGACGAGATCGAGATGCGGATCGTGGACCTGGTGGCGCCGCTGGGCAAGGGCCAGCGTGCCCTGATCGTGGCCCCGCCCCGGACGGGCAAGACCGTGCTGCTCCAGAAGATGACGCGCGCGATCACCCGGAACTATCCCGAGGTGCGGATCATGGTGCTGCTCGTGGACGAGCGCCCCGAGGAAGTCACCGACTTCCGGCGCACCTGCCCCGAGGTCGAGGTCGTCGCGAGCACCTTCGACGAGCAGGCCTCCCGGCACGTGCAGGTCGCCGAGATGGTCATCGAGAAGGCGCGGCGCGCCGTCGAGTTCGGCGACGACGTCGTCATCCTGCTCGACTCCATCACCCGCCTGGCCCGGGCCTACAACGCCGAGATGCCTCACTCCGGCAAGATCATGACCGGCGGCATCGACGCGAACGCGCTCCAGCGGCCCAAGAAGTTCTTCGGCGCCGCCCGGGCCATCGAGCACGGCGGGTCGCTCACGATCATCGGCACCGCCCTGGTGGACACGGGGTCCAAGGCCGACGAGGTGATCTTCGAGGAGTTCAAGGGCACGGGCAACAGCGAGCTGCATCTCGACCGCCGCTTGGTCGAGAAGCGCATCTGGCCCGCGATCGACGTCGCCGCCTCCGGGACGCGCCGCGAGGAGCTCCTCCTGGACAAGAAGGAGCTCGAGCTGGTCTACCGCCTGCGCAAGGTGCTCAGCGACATGAACGTCGTCGAGGCCATGGAGCTCATGAAGAGCCGTCTGGGCAAGGCCAAGAGCAACGCCGAGTTCCTCATGACGATGAATCTCGGGTGACCTCTCCCGTGCCCGCCGCCCCCGACAGGCCACTCTCCCTGACCGCGCGTCCCCGCGATCCGGCCCGCCTGGCCCGCGCGCTCCTGCCCGCGCTCGGGCTGCTCTGGGCCTGGCTGCTGATCCTGGTCGGGCTGCTGTCGCTGCTGAGCTGGCCGGAGCGCGTCCCCCTCTGGGGCCGCCCGCTCGTCGTGGCCGGGGCGGTGCTGGTCGCCCTCGGGCAGTTCGTGCTGGGGCTCACCGCCACCGGGCTCTTCCCCCGCGCCGATCGCCGCCTCGCGCTGGCCTGGTCGGTCGCGGCCTGGCTGGCCGTCCCCCTCGTGATCCTCCTGGGAGTCCTGCTGTGAGACGACGCGACCGCGCCCGGCTCGTCTTGGTCGCCGCGGGGGTGCTCGTCGCCCCGCCCGCGACCTTCGCGGAGGGCGGGAACCGCCAGCCGCCCGCCCCCTCGACAAGTCCCGCCCCCGAGCTCGCCGCCCCGGCGGCGGCGCGGGTAGCCGGAGCGATCGCGCGGATCGCGGCGTTCGATCTCGGCGAGCTGGCCGAGCCGGACGAGAGCGATTTCCGCCTCGCCGCGCAGGCGCTGGCCCTGGCGAGCTCCGTCAGCCCCGACGATCAGTCCATCCTCCGCCGGCTCATCGAGGCCCAGACGGCCGCGGGCGACCCGGCGGGCGCGGAGGCTTCCACGCGCCGGCTCCTGGCGCTGGCGCCGGACGACACGATGGCCCAGCTCCGGCTCATCTCGGGGCGCATCGCGCGCCTCCAGGACGCCGACGCCCGGCTGGCGGCCTACGCGGGGTTCCTGGGCCCGCGCGGCGAGGCCCTGGACCCCTCCATCCGCAGCCGCCTGGCGCTCGACGCGGCCCTGCTCCACCGCGAGCGCGGCGACATGGACGGCTTTGCGCAGCTCCTCTCCCGGGCGGTGGCCCTGGACGCGACGAACAAGGACGCGGCCGCGGTCGCGCTCTCGTTCGTCGCCGCGCGGCTCGACGACCCCGCCGGGCGCCTCGATCTGCTCCTGGCCCTGCTCAACGCCGACCCCATGGACCCGGCGACCCACCTGGCGATCGCGCGCGAGCTCGCCGGGACGGGCGCCCGCGCCGGCGCAGCCCGTTTCTACGCCACCCTGCGCCTGGCGTTGGCGGGCACATCCCAGGAGGCCGACGACCAGGTGGCGGCGGAAATCTGGACCGCGCAGTGGCTCACGGGCTCGGCCCACGAGCTGATCGCCGAGCTCCAGACCGAGCTCAACCGCCACCGCGCGGACGTGGCCCGCGAGGCCGAGCAGCGCCGCGCGTCGGGCGGGTCCGGGGCTCCGCCCACCGACCTGTCGGGAATCGGCTTCGCCGTCCCCACCGCCCGGGTCGTGCTCGCGGCCGCCGCGGCCGTCGGCGACCCGGAGCAGCTCGCCTGGGCGCTCGAGGAGGCGCGGCGGGCCCTGCGCTCCGCGGGCGAGTCCGGCGCGTGGCGCGAGCTGGCCGGCGTGCCCGCCGACCTCCCGGAGGACCAGGCGGCGGGGCCGCGCGAGGCGTGGCTCGCGCGCGAGACGTTCTGGGCCGGACTGCTCGGCGGCGCGCCCCCGGAGGAGCTCGCGCCCCTGGCGGCCGCGCTCGAGCAGGACGCGTCGCTGGGCCCGGCGCTCCGGGCCCGGCTGCTCGGATGGCATCAGTTGCGGCTGGGCCAGACCGCGGCGGCCCGGACGCTGCTCCAGGCCCACGCCGACCGTGACGCCTGGTGCGCCGCGGGCCTGGCGCGCGGGTCGGAGCTGGATCGGGACACGACCGCGGCCACCGGCGCCTACGCCGAGACCGCGCGCCGTTTCGCCGGCACCACCGCCGGCGCGCTGGCACGCACGCGCCACCTGGCCCTGACGGGGGAGGAGCCGGCGCCGCCCCCCCCCGCGGCGCGGCTCGAGTCCATCGCGCAGGGCGTGCCGGGCTGGCTCGAGCGCCTGCTCGCCGATCCGCGGCGCGTCGCCTCGCTCGAGTTCGACCTGCTCACGGACACCAGCGGCCCGGAGGACCCGGTGCTGGCGCGGGTCCGTCTCCGGAACCTCTCCCCCATGGCCCTGGCCCTGGGGCCGGGACGGCCCATCGACTCGCGCCTGCTCGTCACACCGATCATCGAGCTGGGGCTCGCGCGCGTGCCCAGCACGGGGATGGAGGAGGTCGTCGCGGCCGACCGCCGCCTCCGGCTCCTCCCGCAGGAGGCGGTCGAGTTCACGGTGCGCCTGGACGTGGGCCGGCTGGGTTTCCTGCTTCACGATCTGGCGACCCGCAGCGTGCGCCTCCGCTGGCGGGCGCTGCAGAACTTCGTGGTGAGCCAGGGGCGCATCTTCCCCGGACCGATGGGACTGAGCAACGAGACCCGCCCGCACGTGCGGTCCGCCGTGCCCGTCACGGCCCTCGACCCCGCGGAGGTCGCCGGCCGGCTCGTGAGCCAAAGGGACACGGACTTCGTCGACGCCCTGGTGGCCGCGTCGGCGCTCCTGCGCATCGCCGCGAGCGCGCCGCCCGCCTCGGAGGGCGCGCCCGGGACGGCACCAGAGCCGCAGAAACCGGACGAGCCGCCCGCGGACGCCGCTCCGGAGCCTCCGGGGCGGGTCGTCGCGCCGACGGTCGCCTCCACGCAGGTCCTGGCCGATCGCCTCGTCGGGCTGTATCCGGGCCTCCCAGAGCCGCGCCGCCTCGCGGTGCTCGCGGTGCTGCCCGCCGCGGGGCGCGTCCCCGCGCTGGCCCCTCTTGACGACCTGGCCCGGGCCGACGCCGCCCCGGCGATCGCGCGGCTGGTGCTGCTCTCGCGCGTGCGGACGCCGGACGACCCGGCCCTGGCCCGCGCCGCGGGCTCCTCCGACCCGGAGCTGGCCGAGCTGGCCGCCCTGGTTTCCGAGCGCCTGGCCCGCACGCCGGCCCAGCGCAGCTTCGCGACCAGCGGCGGGGCCGCCAAGGCCGCGCCCGCCGCACCCGAGGCGGCGCCGCCGCCGGCACCGGTGGAACCCAAGTAGATGCCCCGCCCGCGTCCCGAGCCGGGCGGCGCCGAGCGTGGCGAGCCCGGCGCGTTCGCGCCCGCACCGCCCCCGCGCTGGCGCGGCCCGGCGCTCTTCATCGCCGGGGTGCTCCTCCTCGCCGCCGCGGTGTGGGCGGTCACAACCCGCGGCCCCGATCTCGCCCGCGCCTGGTCGGCCGCCCGGGCCGCCCCGGTGTGGCTCGTCGTGCTCGTCCTGGCGCTCCCCCTGGCCAACTGGGCCCTGACCACGGCACTCTTCTGGAGGCTCACGCGCCGGTTCGCGCCCGTGGGCGCCGGCGAGATGACCGCGCTCATCGGTTCGGCCTGGCTGCTCAACTACCTTCCGTTGCGCCCGGGAATGCTGGGCCGCATGGCCTACCACAAGCACGTGCATGGCATCCGCTACCGCGACTCTCTGGACGTCATGCTCTGGTCGGTCGGCGCGACCGCGGCCGGCGCCGCCCTGGTTCTGGGCGCCATCCTGGCCTGCTCCGGGCGCGCACCCTGGGTCAGCGTCGGCGCCGGGGTGATCGCGGGAATCCTCCTGGGCATCGCGCTGGTGTGGCGCGGGGCCGCGCACGCGTGGATCGCCCTGACCCTGCGCACCCTCGACGTGCTGGTCTGGTGCGTGCGCTACTGGGCGGCCTTCGCCCTGCTCGGCCGGGGAATCTCGCCCCTGGAGGCGGGCATCCTCGCCGCCGCGAGCCAGGGGGCGATGGTCGTCCCCGTTCAGCTCGGCGTGCGCGAGTGGCTCGTGGGCTCCGCCTACGCCGCCCTTCCGGCCCTCGGGGCGCTCGCCGGGCCCGATCTGCCCGGGCCGGCCCGCGCCCCGGCGCCGCCCCCGCCCGCGGCGGAGAGCGCCGGCGCGGCGCTGGCCGCGATGACCCCTGGACTGCTCGCCGAGCTGGTCAATCGCGCCGCCGAGCTGCTTATCGCCCTCCCCGCGGGGCTCGTCTCGACCGCGTGGCTGGCCCGCGCCCGCGCGCGGGTCCCGACTCGGGCTCCGGCCTCTCGGCAATCTGGCCGATAAGTTCTCGGGGCCCCGAGCAGGCCGACGCTCCGGCCCGTATCGACTCCCGAAAGCCTCGCCCCACGCCGGGGAGCGGGCCCGCTGGTTGCTCGCCATGGTCAGCAAGATCGAACAGGATCATCAGCGCTTCCGCCAGATCGTCCGCGGCAGGCTCCGCAAGGACCTGCGGCGCTTCATCGCGCGGGGCGAGATGATCGGCCGGCAAGGGCAGCGCTTCGTCTCGATCCCGGTGCACGACATCGACATTCCCACGTTCCGCTACGGCGACAACTCGGGCGGGGTGGGCATGGGCCCGGGTCCCGAGGGCCAGGGTGGGGGGGCGCGCGGGGGCGAGGAGCCGGGCAAGCACATTCTCGAGGTCGACGTCTCGCTCGACGAGCTCGCCGACCTGCTCGGCGAGGAGCTCGAGCTCCCGCGCATCCAGCCCAGGGGCGCCCACCAGATCACCACCATCAAGGACCGCTACTCGGGCATCCGTCCCACCGGGCCGGCGGGCTTGCGCCACTTCAAGCGCACCTACCGGGAGGCGCTCAAGCGGCAGCTCGCCCTGGGGGCCTACGACCCGGACAACCCCATCGTCGTCCCCGTCCGGCACGACCTGCGCTTCCGTTCCTGGACCGAGGTGCGCAAGCCCCAGTCCAACGCGCTCATCGTCTACATGATGGACGTCTCGGGCTCGATGGGGGACGAGCAGAAGGAGATCGTGCGCCTCGAGGCGTTCTGGATCGACACCTGGCTGCGCCGCAACTACAAGGGGATCGAGAGCCGCTACATCGTGCACGACGTCGCCGCCCGCGAGGTCGACCGGGCCACCTTCTTCTCCGTGCGCGAGGACGGGGGGACGCGCATCAGCGCCGCCTTCGCGGCCGCCCGGGAGCTCCTCGAGGCCCACTACGACCCGGGCGACTGGAACATCTATCTCTTCCACTTCTCCGACGGGGACAACTCGAGCGAATCGGACAACCGCCTGTGCGTGCAGCTCCTGGACAAGCACCTCCTCCCCATGGCCAACCTCTTCGGATACGTGCAGGTGACCAGCCCCTACGGGAGTGGGAGCTTCATCAACGTCCTGCGCGAGGCCTTCCCGCCCGCGGCGGCCGACCAGAAGGTCGTCACCAGCCGGGTGAACAGCCGCGAGGAGATCGTCGAGTCGCTGCGGACGCTCTTCAAGGCGGGGAAGTGAACGAGCCGCGCTCGCGGGCACATACCTCAGCGCCTCATTCGCCCAGTGGTCCACCGTGTGAGTGGCGGATACCGCGCGTCCCGCAGCCCGAGGCCGTTGCCGTAGAGTCGAGGGGGACAGATTGCTCCCTCCGAATGTTCTGGCTCGCCCTGAAACTTGCCCTGTGGCTCGGCGCTCCAGCATCCCGAGGTTGAGCCCGGTCGGCCGGACCCACCGGGCCAGCGCGTCCATAAGGGGCGGCATGCACTGGCCAGTGCACCGTCCGACAGGACGTGCCGGCTGCGGTTCGCCGGCTTAGATCGCCGCCCCGTCCAGCCCCGGCCCGGGCGCTGCCCGCAGTGCCCGCGCCACCTGCGTCGGGCGCGCGTCCGCCGGCAAGCTCACCACGTTCCGCGCGGCCGGCATCCCCAGCCCGATCGTCACCACGCGCAGCTCCGGCCGCGAGCCCGCCACCCTCGGCACGTCCCACCCCCCCAGCGACGCGCCGTCCACCACCCACACCGCCACCTCGGGATCGATGGGCGCGGCCTCGGCGCGCACGGCGAATCCCATCGGCTCCAGCAGCGCCCCGAGGTAGGCCCGGAAGCGCGCGTCCACGACCGAGACCGCCGCCACCCGTGGGAGAGCGGGCCCGCGCGCGGCCGCGTCCGGGGCCCGCGCCGCGGGAAGCGTGAGCGTGACCGTGGTGCCGCGCCCGGGCTCGGTCTCGATCGCCAGCTCGCCCGCCGCGCTCGTGACGATCCCGTGCACCAGCGAGAGTCCCAGGCCCGTCGAGAGCCGGCGCGTCTTGGTCGTATAGAACGGTTCGAGCGCGCGAGCCCGGACCTCCTCGGTCATGCCCGTGCCGTCGTCCGTCACGCCGATCCGCACGGTGCTCCCCGCGCCGGCCGCCGCCCACAGCCGCACCGTGCCTCCCTCGCGGCCCGCGGCCCGAACGGCGTCGCCGGCGTTGGTCACCAGGTTCAGGACCGCCTGCGTGAGCTGGTGGGGCGGGAGCGCGACCGCCGGGAGCGCCGCCGGCAGGTCCGCGTCCAGCCCGACGCCCTTGCCCACCGCGTTCTTGAAGAGGCCGGCGGTCTCCCGCCACCACGCCCCGAGCTCGGTCTGACCCCCGCTCGCCCCGCGGTCCTCGGGGTCCAGGGCCAGGAGCCTGAGTCCGTTGGTCAGGGTCTGCAGGTAATCGACGCTCTGGCGCATGGCCTCGAGGTGCTCGCGGGTCTCCGGGCCCAGGTCGTGGCCCGCGAGCATGTCCAGGCGCAGGCGGATGGGCAGGAGCAGGTTGCCCATGTCGTGCCCGATGCCCGCCGAAAGGGTGCCGATCGCGGCCATCCGCTCCGAGAGCCGAAGCCGCCGCGACGAGGCCTCCAGGGCCTGGCTGCGGGCCTCGACGAGTTCCTCGAGGTGGTCCGAGTACCGGGCCAGTTGTTCGCGGCTGCGCCCCACCTCGGCCCGCGAGGCGCCCAGTTGTCGGGCCGACTCCTCCGCGGCGCGCCGCGAGAGAGTCTCGGCCCGGGACACGGCGAAGAGGGCGCCCCCGATCATGAGCCCGGCCAGCAGCACCGCCGGCGCCGAGCGCCGATCGGACCCGGCGGCGAAGGCCGGGGTGGCGCGGAAGTCGAGCGTCCAGGTCCGACCCATGATGTGCGTGGTCGTGACCGCCGCCAGTCCCCCGGGCACGGCGCCCCCGCCGCCCGCCGCGCCGTCGTGCATCAGCCGCGCCGGATCGGCCCCCTCACCGTCGTAGACCCACAGGGCGATCTCTCCGGGCTCGCCGCTGAAGACGCCCCGGAGCAGGTCCTCGGCCCGGAAGGGGCTGTACACGAACCCGCGGATGTCCTCGTGCCGGCGCTCGGGGGGCGGGAGCGTCGTGCCGCGGTAGACCGGCACGTACACGAGGAAGCCGGCCTGCACGTCCGCGTCGATCTCCTGCACCAGCGTCACCCTCCCGGAGAGCGCCGGCCGCGCACTGCGCAGCGCCCGCGTCATCGCCTCGCGGCGCACCTCCTCCGAAAACATGTCATACCCCAGCGCCTGGAGGTTGCGCCGGTCCCGCGGCTCGAGGAAGAGGATGGGGAAGTGCACGTCCCGGGCCCCAGTCGGCCGCACCGCGAAGTCAGGTGTCACCTCCGCGCGCCCGCGTTGTTCGAGCGCCTCGAGCTCGCCGGGCTCGGTCCGCACCGCCCATCCGATGCCCTGGATGCCCGGGTACAGCTCCGCGAGATTCAGATGGTTCACGTACGCCGCGAACTCCGCGGCCGTGACGTCGGGTCGCGCGCTGAGCAACCCCGCCCCGCCGCGCAGCAGGGCCACGTACCGCTCGAGGCGGTCCGTGAGCCGGTGTTCGGCGCGCTCGACCGCGGCGGTGAAGCGCACCCGGTCCTTCAGCACCGCGGCCCGGTGGACGAGCAGGGCCGCCAGCGCGGCGGTCAGCGTGGAGCCCGCCAGGATCGCCCACGGGACCCACAGCCGGCGCGCACGGGGCGGGATGGGGTCATCGCCAGACACGACCGGAACCATACCAGCCCGTGCGGGGTGAACACGTCGCCGGCGCCGCCGGGCCCGGCCGGCGCTCAGCAGCCGCCCGCCGCCGCGGCGAACCAGGCCGAGAGGAAAGCCGACACGTCGGACGTGGTCAAGAGCGTGTCGCCGTTGAAGTCCGCCTGGAGGCTCCCGCCGCTAAGCCCGGCGAACCAGGCGCCCAGGAAGGCGCTCACATCGCCCGTGGTCACCGCGCCGCTCTGGTCGAAGTCCGCCGGGCAGGCGGGGCCCCCGAGCAGGGCCAGGTCGGCGCCGTTCACCCGCCCGTCGCCGTTGAGGTCGTGCCGCGCGAAGTTCGTTGCGAAGTTCGGGAGAACCCACGACCCATTGGTGGCGCCGTCGGCATCGCCCGGGCCCCCGTCGTGGCCCGCGATGACGCCCGCCACCGCCTGCCGGTCGAGGGCGGCGGCCACGGCGTCGCCGTCCATGTCGCCCACCAGGCACTCGAAGCCGAGGTCGGTCCACGCGTAGAGCGAGGGCTCGGGCGCGGCGTAGGGCATGCCGAACAGGGCGTTGGCGCGCCAGCGGGTCGGATCGAGCGATTCCGTCGGGTCCTCGCCCTGCCAGTCGTCGACGAGCTGCGAGGCGGGCCCGGAGATGGGGCCGTAGACCCCGTTGGCCGCATTGACCAGGTCGGCCAGCGCCTCGTGCACGCTGACGTGATTGCCCACGCTCAGGTCCAGCGGCTGGGCCGCCTGCCCGCTGAGCATCGCCGCTCCTTGGGCCGTCAGCGCGAACACGAGCGTGATCGTGGTGGTGTTGGTGGCGATCTCGTGACGGAAGCGGAGGCGCACCACCGGGTCGTACTCCCCCGGCGCCGACCCCCCGAAGGCCCCGCTGGCCTGCCGGTACCCGCCCGCCCGGGTAAAGAAACGAGACTGGATCACCCAGGTCTCGCCCGCGTCGAAGACCCCGTTGCCGTTCCCGCCCTGCGAGACCAGCGTCACCGGGTGGCACCCGCACAGGGAGAGCGAGAACTCCTCCCCGGAGCGCTCGACCTGCGGGGCGGTGAAGAAGTCCACGTCCAGGTCGGTGCCCAGCGCCGCCGCGTGCGTGCCGTCCGAGCTCTCCGGCCGGCAGCCGAAGCGCGCGGCGTTGGCGAGGAACCGGTGGTGGGCGGCCCCGCCGAGCTGGCCGCCCGTGTCGCGGTCGCGGTCCATGTTCAGCTCGAGAAACCCCACCACCGGGCTGGCGCCGTACCGGAACGGGTCGTACTCGAGCCCGCCCAGACCCAGCGGGCCGGGGGGGTTCACCAGCCCGGCGAAGCGCACGTCCAGGCGGAAGACCTGCGCGGCCCCGCCGCTGACGACCTGGCCCGCGTAGGGGTCGCCCGGGCTGGCGGGCAGCCACCCGCTCAGCGTGGCTCCGAGAAGGTCGGGCACCGTGGCGCCGGGGAACAGGGGCCCGTCGTTGCCCGCGTCGGTGCGGCGCACGACCGCGTCCGCGGGCGCGTCGAAGAACAGGCCGTCGTCCTGCCCTCGGGCCGGGGCGCCCGGGCCCAGGCCGGCCAGGGCCAGCGCCGCGACAATGGCAGGGCCGGCGCGGCTCATGACTTGGCGACCTCGTGCACGAAGGTCTCCAGCCCGTACCGCTCGATGCGGTAGCGCAGGCTGCTGCGCTGCATCCCGATCAGCTTGGCGGCCCGTGAGACGTTCCCCCCCGTCCGCCGCAGGGCCTGGATGATGAGCTGGCGCTCGACCTCGTCGGCGGTGTGCACGCCCTTGTCGAAGTCGAAGACCAGGCCGTCGCCACCCCCTGGGGCGGGCGGCGCCGGTGCCGGCACGGACCCCGTCGGGGCCGGTTCCGGCGCGCCGACCGCCATCCCCGCGGGCGGCGCGCCGCGCTCCGGGGCCGCGGCCACGGCCGCGGCGCGCGCCTCGTCGGGCGGCTCCTCCCGCCCCTCCCACTCCTCCAGGCCGAGGTCCGCCGGTCCGACGACGGTCCCCTCGCTGAGCATCGCCGCGCGCTGCACGGCGTTCACGAGCTCGCGCACGTTGCCGGGCCAGGCGTGAGCGAGCATGGCCCGGCGGCCCTCCTCGCCCAGGGTCATTCCCGGCCGCCCGTACCGCCGCGCGAACTTCTCGAGGAGCGCCTCGGCGATCAGGAGCACGTCCCCGTCGCGCTGCCGCAGCGCCGGGATCTTGATCGTGAAGGCGTTGAGCCGGTACAGCAGGTCGCGCCGGAACGTCCCGGCGCTGACCCGCTCCTCGAGGTCCTGGTTGGAGGCCGCGATCACGCGAACCCGTACGGTGCGCTCGCGGCTGCCGCCCACGCGCCGGTAGATGCCCTGCTCCACGACCAGCAGGAGCTTGGCCTGGAGTTCCAGCGGCGTCTCGCTGATCTCGTCGAGAAAGATCGTTCCCCCGTCGGCCATCTCGAACAGGCCCGGACGCGCCTCGCGCGCGTCGGTGAAGGCCCCCTTCTCGTGCCCGAAGAGCTCCGCCTCGACCAGCGTCGCGGGCAGCGCCGAGCAGTTCACGTGCACGAACGGGGGCGCGCTCTTGCTGCCCGCCGAGCCCGCGATCTCGCACGCGCGCGTGTGGATGAACCGCGCCAGCACGCCCTTGCCCACCCCGGTCTCGCCCTGCAGCAGGATGCACGGAAGCCCCCCCCCGGCCTCGCCCGTCGGCGCCTCCAGAGGGATCGACGCCAGACGCCCCGCCAGGTTGAGCGTGCTGAGCCACGCGGGGCTGCGCCCCATCGCCTCGCCGTCGCCCGCGGCCCTGGCCTGCTCCAGGCGCTCGTACAGCTTCACGCGCCGCGCCAGCCGGCGCTGCTCCAGCCACTTCTCCGCCTGGAGCGAGAGCTCCTCGAGCGAGAGAGGCTTCTGCAGGTAGTCGTCGGCGCCGTCCTTCATCGCCGCCACGGCCGCCTCGACGGTGCCGAAGGCCGTCATCACCACGATCACCCCGTCGAACGCCTCCGCGCGCAGCTCGCGCACGATTTCCATCCCGTTCTCGCTCCCGAGCATCACGTCGGTGATCACCAGGTCGAAATCGTGCTTGGAGATCAGGGACCGGGCCTCCCCGAGGTTGCCGGCCTCGTGCACGTCGTGCCGGGCCCGCGCCAGCGTCCGCCGGACCGAAAACCGGAGGTTCTGCTCATCTTCAATGACGAGAATTTTGGCCACCAGCCGCCTCCGAGCCCCCCGCCCCCGCCTCAGTCTTGCCCCCGTCGGCCGCCACGTGCAGCGGGAGAAGGATCGAAAACCGGGCCCCAGGCCCCAGTCCCGGTGTCAGCACCCCGTTCGCGGGCGGCGCACCGATCTCGATGCGCCCGCCATGGCCCTGCACCACCTGCTGGGCTACTGCAAGACCTATGCCCGTCCCGTCGCGCTTGGTGGTGAAGTAAGGTCGGAAGATCCGGTCCCGAATCTCCGGGGCGACGCCCGGACCCTGGTCCGATATCGAAAGCTCCCACTTCCCGTCCTCGCCGCCCGTGGCGCGAATTGTTACGTGCCCGCCGGCGGGGGTCGCCTCGATCGCGTTAGATAAGATTGCCGCCACGGCGTGCTCGAGGTGACGCTTATCTATTTCCGCCCGGGGCGGGGCCTTGGCGAGGTCGACATGCAGGTTCACCCGCTTGGCCTGGGCCATGGGCCGGTGGGAATCGATCAGGCCCGACAGCCACGGCCCCACCTCTTCGGGCGCCCGCTCGATCGAGGCTGGCGAGGTCGCGTTGAGCAGGTCCTTGAGCCACTGCTCGAACCGGTCGACCGAGGAGATGATCCGCTGCTGCATCTCGCGCAGGTCGGTCTCGGGGGGGAGCTCGTCGCGCGTGAGTTCGGCCAGGCCGCGGATTCCGGCCAGCGGGTTCCTGAGGTTGTGGGCCAGCCGGCGCACCAGCTCGCCGACCGCGGCCAGCCGCTCCCGGTCGACGCGCTCGTCCTGCATGGTCTGGACCATCGAGGCCATGTGGTTGACTTCCCGGCTGAGCTCCGTGATCTCGTCCTCCGGGCCGCGCGCCACCCGGACGCGGTGGGTGAAGTCGCCGGCACCGATGCGTTCCGCGGCCGTGCGCAGCTCCGAGACGGGCTGGAGCACCCACCGGTTGACGAACGCCATCGCCAGGATGCCCGCCAGCACCGCTCCGAAGGAGCTCAAGAAGAGGACCAGCAGCAGCCGCTGGCGCACCCGGTCGTCCCACTCGGTCGCCAGGGCCGCATCGGCCAGGATGCGTCCCTCGATCATCTCGATCAGCTCGTGGAGCTGGTGAGCCTGCTCGGTGAACCGGCCTTCCCACCCCGGGTCGGCGGCGTCGCGCTGCGCACCGGAGGCGACGAAATCTTCCACGCGCGCATTGAGGTTCCGCGAGGTGCTCCGACCCGTCCGCTCGATGAACCACTCGCTCTGGTGGAGGTGCTTGAGGCTCTGCTCGATGGTGCGGGAGATCTCGGCGAAGTCCTGCTGGGGCTCGAGGGTCTTGGCGTCGGCAAGGCGGCCCCCGCCGCGCACCAGCGCCGCCTGCTCCTCGACGCCGCGCTTGATATGCCCGAGCTGGCGCATCACGCTGGCGACGCTGACAAAGGGCCCGGCGAGCTCGCGCTCGAGGACCGCGAAGCACCAGAGGGCGGCGCCGATGTTACCGAGCACCCCCGCGCCGACGAGCGCCAGCAGGAGCGCGAACTTCAGCCGCAGGGACATGCGTGAATGCTAGCGGACCGGCTGGTAATCCCAGCGCCAGCCCGCCTCGGACAGGGGGTCGGAGGTGGCCTCGACGCTCCCGTCGGTGAAGGCGACGTTGAGCTGGTTCTGGTGGCGGGCCGCCGGGAACCAGTACAGATCGCCACCCAGCGGACCGGTCGACCCGAGTGATGGTCCCCCGAACATCGGCGAGACGCCCCGATCAAAGGCGGCTTGCCCGTCCACATCCCAGAAGAGCGGCACGCGGTCGGCGTCGATCACGGCGCTGGTGAGGCGGACGGGCGGGCTGAACTGCGGGCCCGACGGCCCGGTGATCTCGGGGCGGTGCAGGCGGATGTTGAACCCGAAGGAGACGCGCTGGGGAGGCTCGACGGCTCCCATGGAGCAGGGCATGTTGGACCGGAGCGTGAGGTCCCCGCTGACCTCGGCGCAGCGCATCGGATCGTTGCCGCGCGTGTCGGGGATGCGCACCACGGTCTGCCCCGGCCAGGCCCAGAACTCGTCGACCATGTACTGGGAATCGAGGAAGGTCTCGAGGCGGAAGTGCCGGTCGCCCAGCACCTCGTCGTCGCCCCGGTCGCCGTGGAGCTGCTCGTCGGCGAAGACGGCGAAGTCGAAGGCGATGGAGCGCTGCGCGAGCTGGCAGCGGAAGCCGCGGGCCGACTTGAGAGTCCCGCTGGCGGCCGGGAGGATCAGCGAGATCAGCACGGCGATGATGGCGACCACGATCAGCAGCTCGACGATGGTGAACCCGCGGCGCTGCGGGCAGGCCGGGGCAGAAAACGGGTTCGTCGTGAGGGTGCGGGTCATGCGTTCGTGTGCGCTGCGCGCCGGGAAATGCCAGCGCGGAGAGGGACGAAGAAGGTTAGCGCGCGACATCGGCCACAACAATCCCCTATTCGAGGAAAACTGAACATCAACGAACGGCCCGGTGCTCCTCGTAGGCGGCAGGTGCAAGTAAAAAAAAGACCGGGCTCGGAGAGCCCGGTCTTGGGGGGTTCACGTGACCGGCCGTCCGGCCGGGAGAGCTCAGCAGGTCGTGACCTGCTGGAACCATGAAGAGAGGAAGGCGGTGACGTCGGAGGTGTTGACGCTGCCGTTCTGGTTGAAGTCGGCCGTCCCCGGACCGCCGCCGACCTGCTGGAACCAGGTGCTCATGAAGCTGGTAATGTCGGCGGTGGTGACGTTGCCGTCGTTGTTCCAGTCACAGGGGCACAGGGGCGGGGGGTTGGAGACGCCGTTGACGTCAACGTGCCAGTTGTCGATGCCGCTCTGCCGGGTGATCTGGGAGCCCATCGAGCTGTTGGCGGTGTAGTACCCGAACTGAATGGTCCCACCGGTGGAGGTGAAGTTGGGCTGATTGGGGCCGGAGCCGGCGATCTTGGTGAACTGGCCGGGGACGAGGGTGAGGTCCACGTGAGTCCAGCCGGTGTTGTTGGCGAGAGAGGCGGAGGTCTGGAGGTAGGTCGCCCCGCCCTGCTGGATGAGGAGGCCGTAGTTCGTGCCGGGGCCGGGGGTGGAGCTCAGGAGGATGATGTCGAAGCTGACGTGGAGCGAGTTGATCGAACCCTGGCTCGAGGGCGTGTAGGTCGCGCCGTTGCGGGTGTGGGCGACGACGAGGGCGCCCGAGCCGAGGAGGGTCTGGGTGACCGCGCGGAACTGGCCGGGGTTGCCCCCGACCGCCGGGACGCTGAGAACGAAGTTGGCCTGCCCTCCGAAGGTCGTGTCCATGACCTCGGCACTGGACCACTGCGAGGACCAATCGCCCTCGGTGAAGCTGACGGCCTGGGCCAGGGCGGTGGTTGCGGTCAGGGCGACGCCGAGTCCGGCCAGCAGGGCCAGGGACGAGGTGCGAGCGGCGGTGTTCCGAGAGGAAGCCGAATACGTCATGCCAGCAATCTCCTTCAAGGGTCTCTCGTGGGCCGTCGCGCTACACCTGCGGCGGCCTCGGGCTT
>DASPKO010000234.1:0-5577 GCA_035628055.1 Phycisphaerales bacterium | reverse complement strand
CCTCTGGCTCCTCTTCGCCCTCGCCGCCGCGCGACTCACCGTCAACCCGCGCCGCGATCCCCTCGCCGGCCTCGCCCTCCTCGCCATCCGCCTCTACGCGCGATTCTGGCACCGCCTCCGGGTCGAAGGCGCCGAGCACATCCCGCGCGCCCTCCACCCCGGCCCGCTCATCGTCGTCTGCAACCACACCTGCGGCGCCGATCCGCTCCTCGTTCAGGCCGCCGTCCCCTTCGAGGTCCGCTGGATGATGGCCGAGGACATGCAGGTGCCCGCCCTGCGAGGCATGTGGGACTGGCTCCGGATCATCCCCGTCCATCGCGTGCAGCGCTCCACCGGGCACCCGCGCGGCGCCGACGCGCGCGCGGCCCGTCTGGCCCTGCGGCACCTGCGCGACGGGGGCGTGCTGGGCGTCTTTCCCGAGGGGGCCATCGAGCGCCCGGCCGGGATGCTCCTTCCCTTCCTGCCCGGCATCGGCTTCCTGGTGCGCCACAGCCGGGCGAGCGTGCTGCCCGTGGTGATCGCCGGCACGCCGCAGACGCAGACCGCCTGGGGAAGCCTGCTCAAGCCCAGTCGGGCGGTCGTGCGGTTCCTCCCGGTGGTGAGCTACGCAGAGCCCCCGCGGGACCGCATGGACGCCCAGCAGATTACCGACGACCTGCACGCCAGAATGGCCGCAGCGCTCACCGAGCTCGCGGCCGAGATCGCGCACCGGAAGTGGTAGGCCGCCGCGGCTTGCCTAGGGCCGCCCGGCGCCGGCATCGCTCGGGGGCGGCTCCGCCGTTGCGGGCGCTGTCCCCTCAGCGCCCACCGCCTCCATTCCCGGCAGGGGCAGGAACGTCCCATCCCGGGCCACGCGGAGTTGCCCCGTCGCCAGCAGGTAGTCCAG
Source organism: Phycisphaerales bacterium (assembly GCA_035628055.1). GTDB lineage: Bacteria > Planctomycetota > Phycisphaerae > Phycisphaerales > UBA1924 > DASPKO01. Next base: position 4,691 of record DASPKO010000234.1, on the reverse strand, counting down.
CACGGCGTTGCGGAGGTCCGTGGCCGCCTGGTCGCGCGCGTTCTGCGCCGCCAGGAGCGCGTTCTCGGTGTCCACGCGCTGCTGCGGGGTGACCAGGTCGGCCTTGAGGATTTGCTCCTCCAGGCGGCGCAGATTGATCTCGACCGCCTGCTCGCGCAGGCGCAGGTCGAACCGGGCCCGGTCGATCTCGCGCACCCGCGCCCGCGCCTCGACGACCGCCTCGTCGCGGACCCGGTCAAGGTCGCGGTCCGCGCGGGCCAGGGCGATGGTCGCGGCCCGCAGCGCCAGGCGCTCGTTCCGCCGGTCCAGCGGCACCCCGAACGTCACCGCCGCCCCGTAGCGGACGTCGTCGGGCTCGTACACCACGCCCCCCTCGTCCTCGTCCGCGTCGGTCGGAAACGCCACGTCCGCGCTCAGGTCCAGGTCGGGCAGGAGTCCGTTGCGGGCGTTGACCACGCCCCGCCGCGCGTCGTCGAGCTGATCGCGCCGGTTCTGAAGGTCCAGCCGGTAGGCCAGGGCCAGCTCGGTGGCGCGATCGGGCGTCACCTCCGGCTCGGGGATCACCAGCTCGACCGGCCGGAGCGCCAGGCCGCGCCCCACCGGCAGACCCAGGCGGATCGCGAACCGGTCGGTCGCCAGCACCAGGCTCTCGAGCGCCCCGGCCAGGTTCGCCGTCGCCGACACGACCTCGCTCGAGGCGATGTTCAGCTCGAACTCGGCGATGAGCCCGGCCTCGTAGAGGGCGCGCTGCTGCTCCTCCAGCCCGCGCAGGCTCTTGAGCTGGTTGCGCAGGTTCTCGATCCCCTGCTCCTGCTGCACGAGCGCGAAGTAGTCGCGGGCGATCGAGACCAGGTACTCGCGCCGGAACTGCTCGAAATCCCGGGCCGCGTAGATCAGGTCGCGCTCGGCCTGGATCAGCCCCTCCCGGGCCACGGTCCCGGCCCCGCGCAGCAACGGGACGCTCCCCTCGAGGATCAGCTCGGAGGCCTGCACATACTGGCCCGTGGTGCGGCTGCGGAGGTCCTCGGTCGCGTTCCACACCCACCGCGCCGCCACCTCGCCCCCGTACGGGAGCCGCTGGGTGACGCCCACCTCGTTGATGAGCGCGAGCGTGGAGCTGACGTTCCCGTCGTCCTGCGCCGAGTCGAAGCTCAGCGTGCTGGTCGCAAACAGGCGCGGGTCCCACAGGTGCCGCTCGACCAGCAGCCGGATCGCCGAGAGGATGAAGTCGTCCTGCGCGATCAGGAACTCGCGCCCGGTGACCTGGCTCTGCCGCCACGCCGCCGGAAGATCCAGCTCCAGGGCATCGGCGCGTTCGGCCTGCTGGTAGGCCTGGAGCCGCCCCGCCACGTCTCGGGCCTCGTCGGCAACGTCGTACCGGAGCTCGCGCGCGGATGGGTTGCGGGTCGTTGGCTCGGTCTCGGTCAGGCGCCGGCGCTCGGGACCGGAGAGCCGCCCATCCGGCCAGTTCCGGGCGGCCGAACTGGGTGGCGCGGGATCGCCCCCCACCCAGTCCGAGCGACTCCGGATCAGCGCGTCGGTCTGGCGGTCGATGGTCTTGAGGTCCGAGCACCCCCCCTGATTCAGAGCTGCAAGGAGAACGACGGCGGGCACACACGCCCGAAGCCTGGTTATCGGTCCGTGTGGAATACCTCACTCCTCCCGCACGTCGCCCGCTCCGGGCCGGTTTTCGCCGCCAGTCTACCGCCAAAACACCCGGAATGTTGCGACTCCGGTAAGTAACTCCTATCCTCCCTCGCGCTCCGTGGACCCGCGGCAAACGCGGCCGGCCGGCGCTCCATCCGTGCGGCCAGCGGCTCGGCGGCCGGTGGCCGAGAACCCCTATCACAACCCGATCACGGAGCACCCCGCCGCCATGGCCTCGATCACCTACGACGGGCAGAGCTTTCTGATCGATGGGCGGCGGGTCTGGATCGTGAGCGGCTCGGTCGCGTACTTCCGCGTGCCGCGCGCCCAGTGGGCCGCCCGGCTGGCCGCGGCCAAGCACGCCGGGCTCAACTGCATCGAGACCCCGGTGGTGTGGGCCCGGCACGAGCCGCGCCAGGGGCACCTGGACTTCACGGGCGAGAACGACCTCCGCCACTTCGTCCAGCTCATCGCGCAGGCGGGCATGTACTGCATCCTGCGCCCGGGCCCGTACGTCGGCCAAGGCCTCGACCTGGGCGGGCTGCCCCCCTGGCTTCTGGCGGTCCCCAACATGCAGTTGCGCACGGCCAACGCCCCGTTCCTGGAGGCCTGCTCGCGCTACATCACGGCCCTGGCGGCGCAGGTCCGCGACCTGCAGGTGACCTCGCCGGGCGCCGGTGGGCCGATCCTGCTGATCCAGAACGAATCGCGCTGGACCTGCGGGCACGACGACCTGGCACGCCAGTATCTCGGGGAGCTGAACCGCTACTTCCGCGAGGCCGGCCTCACGGTCCCGACGCTCAACGCCAACGAGCTCTGGCAGAGCGTCGAGGGTGAGATCGACGCCTGGTCCGGCTTCGACAACCTGCTGGCCATGCTCCGCCAGCTCGCCCATGTCCGCGCCGACCAGCCCCGCCTGGTGATCGACTTCAAGCTCGGGAGCGAGGACGTCTGGGGCCGCCTGACGCGGCGCGAGAAGGGCCCGGGGCTGGTGGCGCGCCGCCTCGCCGAGGTGCTGGCCGCGGGCGGCCAGTTCAACCTCAGCCCGTTCCACGGGGGAACCAACCTGGGCTTCTCGGCGGGCCGGCTCTCGGACGACCCCGAGTCCTTCCGGATCACCAGCAACGACCAGGGGGCCCCGCTGAGCGAGACGGGTCGCCCCGCCGGGTCGTTCGGGCTCGTGCGCCGCCTGTGCACCTTCGCCTCGCGCTTCGCGCGCGTGCTGGCCAACCTCGAGCCGGCCCGGCACCCCGTGATCCAGCACCCCGGGGCGGTCGCGGTGACCGCCGCGGGCAAGCCGGTCGGCCCGGTGGTGGTGCACGCCCCGGGCTCGGCCGGGAGCATCGCGTTCGTCTTCGGAAGCCCCGACGGCCCCCCCGCCCGTGAACCGATCCTGCTCCTGCTGCCCGACGGGACCACCCTGCCCGTCCACCTCCCCGACGATGGCCTGGCCTGGTGCCTCTTCGACGCGCGGATCACAGGGCGCACCCAGCTGGATTACTGCAATCTCTCGGCCTTCGCCGTGCTGGGCAAGGCGCTGGTGCTCTTCGGGGCCCCGGGGTCGCGCGGGCTCCTCTCGATCAACGGCTCTCCGCTGGAGCTGGACGTGCCCGCGGCCGGCTCGGCGCACCCCGCGACCATCGAGCACGAGGGCGTGCTGGTCGTGGTCTGCACGCCCGCGCAGATCGATGGATCCGTCCTTACCGACGAGCTGCTCTACCTCGGCGCCACCGCGGAGGAGACGGGCGTCGGCGGACCCGGGGCCACCGCCAGGGCGACGCTGCGGGTCACCTCCGCCGGGGAGGTCTTCCCCCATCGCGCGAGCCCCGAGCGCGCCGCCGGCCGGGTGAGTTCCTCCCGGCGCGGTTCTCCCGCTCCGCCCGCCCCGGCGTCGGCGCCGGCCAAGCGCGCCCCCGCCTCGCCCCCCCGGGCCCCCAGGGCCGAGCTCGGTCACTGGGAGCTGGCCAGCGCCGGCGATCATGCCGCCGGGATCAGCCCCCGCTACGCGACGATCCGCGGCCCCGCCACCCTGGACGCCCTCGGCGCGCCCTACGGCTATGGCTGGTACCGCGTGCGGCTCGTGGGAGGCTCGGGGCGAAGCCGGCTCTTCTTCCCTCACGCCGCCCACCGACTCCACCTGTTCGTCGATGGGGTCCCCGCCGGCGTCGTGGGCTCGGGGCCCGGCGCCGAGCCCGACGCGGCGGTCACGCTCAAGGCCAAGGGTCAGACCCTGGTCGTCCTCGCCGAGAACTTCGGCCGGTTCTCCGAGGGCCCGAATCTCAGCGACCGCACGGGGCTGTTCGGGCACATCTACTCCGGGCTGCCCGTGCGGCTCGGGACGCCCAAGGTTCTCGGCGCCGACCCCGTGGACGCCATGGCTTTCCGCGCGCCGCTCTGGGGGGTTCAGCGCGGCGAGGCCACCGACCCCGGACGCATCACCTGGACGATCACCCACCGGCGCAAGACGCCGCTCTTCCTGCGCCTGGGCCAGATGCCGACGTGCGGCGTGATTCTCCTGAACAACGAGCCGCTGAAGTTCTTCGACCAGGCGGGGATCTGGGCCCTGGAACTCGACGCCGAGCGGCTCGGCCGGGGGAACAACCAGCTCCAGCTCGCCCTGCTCGGCCCGCGCGGTGTCGCCGCGGCCCACCAGGCCGAGATCGCGCGGGCCGTCACGCTGGTGGAGGGGGAGGAGAATCTCACCACGGCGGCCGAGTGGGCATTTGCCAAGTGGGAGCCGCCCGGGTCCGAGGCCTTCGCCCGTCCGCCCAAGGCCGGCGCGGGGAAGACCGCCGGTCCGGCCTGGTGGCGCGGGCGGCTCGAGGCCGACGAGTCGGAGCTCCCGCTGGTGCTCGAGGCGACCGGCCTGAGCAAGGGCCAGCTCTACGTGAACGACCGGCACGCGGGGCGCTACTTCGTTTCGACGGGGGCGGGCAAGCCGGTGGGACCGCAGACGCGGTACCTGCTCCCGCGCCCCTGGCTCCGTCCGGGCGAGCCGAACCACGTGGTGCTCTTCGACGAGCACGGGGCGACGCCGGCGCGCT
>DASPKO010000233.1:0-5976 GCA_035628055.1 Phycisphaerales bacterium | reverse complement strand
ACCTGCCCCCCGACCTCGCGGAGGTGATCGCCACGCACGGCACGACTCCCGCCCCGGCCTTGCCCGGCGGCTCTCCGACGCGGGCCCACCGCCTCACCGCGGTCGTGATCGCCGCCAACTCCCTCTGCCGCCGGCTGCACCTGGGCTGGTCGGGCAACGCCGCGCTCGCGCCCGATCTCCCGGAGGTCTGCCGGGCGGCGGGCCTGGACGCCGAGCTCGTCGAGGCCCTCACGCCCAGGCTCCACGAGGCGCTCGCGGCCCGCTGCGCCGACCTCGGGCTCGGCTCCGCGGGCCAGCCGGAACTTCTGCTGGACTCGGTGCTCCGCGCCAACCGGCGTCTGGGCCGCCTGGCCGCCGCCCTGGAGGAACGCACGCGCGAGCTGGCGCGCAACAACGAGTCCCTGCGGGCCGCGCAGCGCCGCCTGGCCCACGCCGAGTCGATGGCACGCCTGGGCGAGCTCACCGCCGGCGCCGCCCACGAGATGAACAGCCCCCTGGCGGTGATCAGCGCCCGCGCCCAGTGGCTGGCCCGGGCCGCCGAGGGCGATCAGCCCCGGGCCGCCGCCCGGGCCATCGTCGAGGCCGCCGGCCGCCTCGACTCCCTCGTCGCCCGGCTCAACTCCATCGCGGTCCCCCCGGCCCCGGCATTCGCGCCCGTCGACCTGGTCGAGACCGCCACGGCCGCACTCGCCGAGGCCCGCCGGCGCGCCTCGCTCGCGCCCGGCCTCCAAGCCTCCGCCCCCGCCGTCGTGCCCGCGGTGGTGCACGGGCCGCCGGGCCTGCGCGCCCACGCCGACGCCGCCCTCCTCCGCAGCGCTCTCGCCGAGGTCATCCTCAACGCCCTCGAGGCCATGGCCGGACGCGCCGGAAGCGTCACCATCACGGCGGACCTCTCCCCCGCCACCGCCGGCCCGCGCCTCGTCGTGCGCGACCGCGGGCCGGGGCTCTCACCCACCGTGCTCCATCACGCCTTCGACCCGTTCTTCAGCAGCAAGCCCGCCGGCCGCCAGCAGGGCCTGGGTCTCGCCCTGGCCAAGCGGTTCATCGAGCTGATGGGGGGCTCGATCCGGCTCGCGCCCGCCGCGGGGGGCGGCGCCGAGGCCGTCATCGAGCTCGAGCCCGCGCCCGCGGCCGGCGACGCGGCGCCCCGCAGCGCCGCCTAGCGAACAAGCCGCGAGCGCCGGCGAGCGGTCTGCCCTCCCTGCCCCCGTCTCACCGACCCTCGAGCTTGCGTGCCGCCTCGCTCATGGCCTCGCCGAGCCGGCGCAGCCCCTCGCCGATTTCGGCCGACATGTTGCGCCAGGCCTCGCCCGGCTCGGCCCGCACCCGGTCCAGACGATCCGCGACGTCCTTGGCCCGCTCGTCCACGCGGGCCATGGCGGCGTCAAAGTCCTCGCGGGCCTGGCCCGTGAGCGCGCGCCCCCGCTCGCGAAGACGCTCGATCTCCGGACGGTTCTCCTCGATCGCCTGGTTCGCGACGCGGACGACCTCGTCGCGCCCCGTGCGCGCCGCCTCGGCCAGACGCGCCCCCGCCTGCTCGAGATGCGGGCGAATCTCGCGGGCGGCCTCCTTCGAGCGCGTGACAACCTCGTCGACGACACGACCGGCGTCGGTGCGCGGCGTGGTCTCCCCTGGCGCCGGCGCCCGCTCCTCGCAGCCCGTCAGGACCAGAACGACACCGGCGAGTGCCAGCAGGACGCGTGTGCCCATGAAAAACTCCAGAAGTGAGCGCCCCGCGCGGGCCCGGAGTTGGTCCGCCATCGGCACCCATTGCAAGAGTGGCAGAACGCCCGCCCGCGGGCAAGCGGAGACGGCCGCAATTGATGGCTGTCCCGGCCCCTCGCTGGATTGGATGCGACTCCGACCTGCGTCCGCCGTTCGTCCGTCTGACGGCTGCCGTCCGACGGCTGACGGCCCGCTCTACACTCCCGCCGCCATGGCCAAGTCTCCCAGCACCCTCGTCGCCCCCAACCTCGACCATCCGGCGTTCGCGGCCCTCAAGGCCGCGTTCCCCGGCCGGCGCTTCCGCGCCACCGAGTTCCGCGGCCAGAGCACGCTGATCATCGAACCCGCCGACCTCCACGCCGTGCTCGCCTTCCTCAAGACCGACCCGGCCCTGGACTTCAACTTCCTCACCGACGTCCTGGGCATCGACTATCTCAACTACCCCGCGCCCCAGCCCGGCCGCTTCGCGGTGGTCTACAGCCTCGCCAGCCTCGCCCGCGACGACCGCTTCTTCGTCAAGGCCTACCTCGACCCCTCTCTCCCCACCGACGGCATCGAGCCCGACCCCGCCCTCTGGCTCGACTCCGCCACCGACCTCTGGCCCGGGGCCGAGTGGCCCGAGCGCGAGGTCTTCGACATGTTCGGCATCCGCTTCCGCAACCACCCCGACCTCCGCCGCATCCTCACCTGGGAGGACTTCCCGGGGCACCCGCTCCGCAAGGACTACCCGCTCCGCGGCCGCGGCGAGCGCGAGATGTACAACATCGTCAACCGCGCCTCGGCGTAGTCCGTGAACCAACGGGCCACCGCCGGGAAAACCGCTCGCTGGCGCTCGGTGCCCGTCGCCAAGTGTCGGGCCCGCGTGGCCCGTGCCGAACCTCACAAGCCGCCGCCAACACTCGGCGAGCACCACCGCGCGGGCCGGATGAAGACCCACGACCGCGCGCGTCCTTCCGAAGGACGCACTCCGGCACATTTCCGGACCGCGCGCCCTCTCTTTCGCCGCGACCCGGACCGTCTCGGGGACCCGCGGCCTTTTCCCTTGTCCGCGCCGGGACCGCGCGGTAGCGTGACCGGAGCAGGTGACGCATGACACTCCCTGCCCGTTTTTCGACCGACCTGTTCCTCCGCCTCATTATCGTTTTGGGGGCCCTGCTCATCGGCGCGCCCCCGGCGTCGGCCCGGGTCTTCGACCCCGAGACCGGGCGCTTCCTCCAGCGCGATCCGCTGGGGTACGTCGATGGCCCGAATCCATACTGCTACGTCAACTCCAGGCCAATCTTCGCCCGCGATCCCCGCGGCCTCGCCATGAGCGAAGGCTCCGGAGGCTGTCGCGAAGGTGCGTGCGTCCTGCCTAGGCAAGGCTTCGGAGTGTTTCCTCCGCGCCTTCCGCCCATGCCACCCGTCTTCGAACCTCCGACGCCAGGCTCTCCTCCAAGCGATGCCGAGCGGTTCTGCCAGCGCGTGTGCGCAACCCCCGACGACAAAGGAGTGTTCCCTTACGCCGAGGTAACGTGCTGGCAGGGGCAGCTAATAATCTGTTATTGCCGGTCGCGTATTGAGCACGATTACCCAACAATTGGCGCTCGTTTGCGCAGCTGTATACTGTTGCAGGAATGGACGAACTCGCTCATTACCCGGTGCAACCCGGACCCCGAGCCGATCCCATCGGATGATGTGTGTCTAGTGACATGTAACGAAGCGCTCGCGTATGAACTCATGCTCTCCTGTATCGCGAGGATCGACTGCGGCGGCGATCCGGCATGTGTCGCAGAGAAGCAAGCGCTCCTAGACACGTACACACCGCACGCCCAAGCCCTTCGGCAGCGCTGCATCAGGTGCCGACAGACATTTCCATGATCCGAGTACGCCATATCACGGCCATCGCGCTTGGCACGATGCTTCTCGGAGCGCTCCCGTTCTTATGTCTCGGCGCGAGCAGTCTCGGACCGCCCAGGATCTGGGTGCGCGCCGATCGGGCCGCGTGGGGCTGGCAGGCGCAGCGGGGGGTCGGCTGGTGGCGTATCAGCTATCACTTCGATCCTGTCATGATGGAGAGCTACCTGAAGAACAACCGTGCGGGCGGGTCTCCATACCCGCTGTTTCCGCTGGGTGGGGTGGCGGCCGCCGCGCCGCCGGAGTGGTCGCACATCGGAGGCTGGAGGGGAAGGCCGACGATCGGAGACCACCGGGCCTACCTGGCAACCGAAACTGCCATCGGGTGGCCATTCCGCAGCGCGACCCGCATCGAGGCCACCGCCTTCGTGCCCAATGACACGCTCGTTTCTCGCACGTACGACTGGCACCCCATCGGCCAGATCGGAAACGTCGGCCTCTATGGGTTCTCCCTGACCATGCTCACCGTGGGGCTTCCCGCCTGGGTTCGGGCCCACCGGCGCCGGCGCGGCCTCTGTCCCGCGTGCCGGTACCCTTCAACCGTCGGCGTGCCCGAGTGCCCCGAATGCGGCACGCCGGCGTGACCGGGTCGGATACACACACGGGGCGCACGCGGTTGGATGCGGCTCCCCGAGATGGAAGCCATGTGCCGAGGCATCCGACAATCAGACCTCTCTTCGCGTTGTTCGTGTCGCTCGTTCACGCCCAGCCAGGGCCCGTGGTCTGCGATGCGTGGCCGCCCCCCGGCACGTATGGCGCCCCGCCCACTTCCCCAGCCGCGGAACCCTCGAACGCAGCAATCAAGACGCGTGCGCCGGATGTTCTTATCGTGGGATCCCTTGCTGACAACCCGAGGGCGGCACGCGGCACCCTTCTAGCTCTCTGGGCCGACGGCACTGTTGTCGCGGCCGATGATCGGGCGACACCCGGGGCGGGGCTCCGGGTATCTCACGTCGCCCCGGCTGAGGCCACGGCTCTCAGGCACGCGCTGGGCGAGCTGGTCGACGCATTGCCGCGCGAGGCCCGCACGGTTGACACGGGCCTGATCGTTGCTCGGGTCTGGGATGGAATCCGACACAGCACGCACCGCTGGGCTCCGAGCGACAAGGCGGAGTCGGTCTCCAGGCTCGAGAAGCTTCTCGAGCCGTACTACGAGCGCCGCGGGCCGTTCGTGCAGGACCCGCAGGCCGTGAACGAGGCACTGTGGGACTTCGCGTGGGAGGGCCAGTGGAATGCGCAGGTCGATGTGCGACCGTCGGATCTCCTGCACGGCTCGCGTGTGCCCGTCCTGGCCATCGAGGGAGTTGGCGGCGCAAACCGGAGAGTCCGGGGTCTGGTGCTTCTGGCATGGAGCGACGGGCGGATGATTGTCGCCCGGGATTACCAAAACCCCGGGCGTGGGCTGATCGAGTACCACCTGACGCCGCACGAGGTCGAGCGATTTCTTTCGGATCTGGCCGGGGCGCTCGCAGAGGCCGTGCCCAAGGCCGTCCCATCTAAGTCCGGGTCGTACCGACTCCGGCTGGCGACGGAAGGGCGTGTACTCGTTCGCGAACTCTCCGCATTCCCCTCCAGGGTTGCGACGACTATCCGCTCGCGAACTCTGGGGCCTGCCACGCTTCGGGCTCCGTCCGATCTCGGACCCGGAGCCTCTGAACCAGGCCGTCGAGACGTTCGTCCGCGACGGCGCGTGGGACAACTCAGCGCTCTCAAACAGGTGAGTCCCGCCAGTCCCATGCCACGTCAATGCCGGATCGGGCTCCGACCGCCGCGCACCGCGTGCCGCGGAGAAAACCGCCCGCTGGCGCTCGCGGCTCGTGCGGGTCCACCCTTGCCGCGTGCCCGTCGCCAAGTGGCGGGACCGCGCGGCCCGCGCAAACTCGCAACCGCCGCCAACCCGGCCAGCACCACCGCGCGGGCCGGATGAAGACCCCACGACCGCGCGCGTCCTTCCGGAGGATGCGCGCCGGCACATTTCTGGACCGCGCGCCGTCTTTCCGGCACGACCCTGGACCATCTCGGAGACCTGTGGCCTTTTTCTCTTGTTCGCGCCTCGACCGCGCGGTAGCGTGACCGGAGCGAGGTGACGCATGACCCTCCCCGCCAGTTCTTCGACCGGCCTGTTCCTCCGCCTCATCATTGTTCTGGGGGCCCTGTTCATCGGGGCGCCCCCGGCCTCGGCCCGGGTCTTCGACCCCGAGACCGGGCGCTTCCTTCAGCGCGATCCGCTGGGGTACCCCGACGGACCCAATCCGTACCGGTACGGGCACTCCAACCCGGTCCGCGGCAGCGATCCATCCGGCACGCTTTGGCTACTGTGCCCGAGCGGCGAGTGCGAATTTGGCTTTCAGCCTT
>DASPKO010000232.1:0-7019 GCA_035628055.1 Phycisphaerales bacterium | reverse complement strand
CAGTTCTTGCCGGAATGGATACCGCCGATGTTCACGCGGCTGACGGGCACGCTGGACGCCCTGACGGGGAACCAGGCGACGATCACGCCCGAGGGACTGCCCGGGCTGGCGCTCGAGGTGCTCCTGCCGGGCTACCTCGCGGCCCGGCTGGCGATCGACGAGAACGCCCCCGCTGGTCCCCGGCGGATCACGCTGTGCACCCTGGCCTACCTCGAATCACAGGGGCAGGGCTCGTCCTTCATCCCGCGCATGCTCGGGTTCGCCAGCCCCGGCGAGCGCGAGTTCTTCGAGCTCTTCACCACGGTGAAGGGCCTGGGCAACAAGCGCGGGCTCCGCGCCATGGCCCGCGAGCCCGGGGTCATCGCCCAGGCGATCGCGGCGCGGAACACCCGTCTGCTCCAGGAGCTCCCCGAGATCGGCAAGCGCCTGGCGGAGACGGTGGTCGCCGAGCTCTCGGGCAAGGTCGACCGTTTCGCGGCGCTCCTGGCGCCGGCGGGAGCGACGCGCGTCACGGAGGTGAAGGTGCTCGGACCGGGCGACGAGGCGGTCCGCGCCCTGATCGCCCTGGGCGAGACCCGGGGGGAGGCGGAGCGGCTGGTGAGCTCGGCGCTCGGCCGCGACCCGGACCTGGCGGGCACGGACCGGATTCTCCAGGCGGCCCTGCTCTCGAGATAGCGCGGGCGCCGCGGCGCCCCGGGGCCGCACCGCCCGCGCGCTACCATGGGCGGGAGGGGTGGCGGAGGCCGAGCGATGCCCAAGAACAGTGGCGGCGGGCGCGCTTCCCGCGCGACGAACGTGCCGGCGGCGGCCTCGGACTTCGAGCTGGCTCGCGAGATCTCGCCGCGCCGCAAGACCACCGAGGCCACCGACATCGACGGCCTCGTCGCCGAGCAGCTCGCGCACTTCGGGCTCGACCCGGCCTCGGAGTTCGGGTCCCGGCTCGGCGGGATGGCCCGGCACCTCTACCTCGGGCACGCGCAGCTCAAGCGCATGTGGCCGGTGCTCGTGAGCGAGCTGGCCGAGCTCCCGCGCCAGGACCGGGCGGCCCGCTTCGCGGCCCAGAAGTTCCTCTGTTTCCAGCTCGCCAAGGTGCTCGACACGCTCCAGCACCCCTTCCGCAAGACCTATCAGAGTGTCGTGAACAACCAGGGGAGCGCGCTGGCCAAGGGCCCGTACCCGATCTTCGACAACGTCACCGCGCTCTTCAGCGCCAAGCCGGTGATCGCCAAGACCGCGACCTACATCTACGCCTGCGCCGAGTGGGTGGACGACGCCTTCCAGGGCAAGGAGCTGCTGCTCGAGGTCTATTCGCGCCTGCTCAATCCGACCAACATCTCGCTGGCCAACCACATCGTGGACCTCGAGTGCGGCGAGCTGGCGGGCGAGTACTTCGCGTGGAACTTCAACTCCGGGATGGCCGCGATCGACGCCGTGCTCAGCCACCTCGTCGGGCACCGCGACATCATCCTCGCCTCGCGGAACGTCTACGGGGGCACGTACCAGCTCATGCACGACTGGTTCGCCAAGAAGAGCAACCTCGACGTGAGCGTCAACTTCTTCGACGGGTTCACGGCCGAGGCGTTCCTGGAGGCGCACGCCGGCGTGGCCGAGCGCTGCGCCGATCGCCTCGCGGAGGGACGGCAGGTCTACGTCTACCTGGAATCGCCCTGCAACCCGCACGGGTACGTGCTCGACGTGCCGGCGATCTGCGCCCGGGCCCACGCCCTCGGGCTCAACGTGATCTGCGACTCGACGGTGGGAACGCCCTTCCTGCACCGGCCCCTGCGGCGCGCCGACCCGGCCGAGCGCCCCGACTTCGTCATCCACTCCTACACCAAAGACCTGGCGGGCACGGGCCAGGTGATGGGCGGCGCGGTGATCGGGCGCACCGAGCGCATGTTCATGGGCAAGCACGACAGCATGCCCGGCTTCGCGCCCGACGGCACCCCGCGCTCGTACTCGTACGACGAGACGGTCTTCTGGAACGTCTACTACGTCAAGGGCTCCTTCCTCGACTCGGAGAAGTCGCTGGACGTGCTCACGGGCATCCACACGCTCGAGCTGCGGATGCTCCAGAAGGCCATCAACACCCTTACCCTCGCCGAGTTCCTCGGGGCCCACCCCGACATCAACGTCCGCTGCAACGCGGTGCCCGGCGACGAGAACGCGCCCCTGCGGGAGCGCTGCATGTACCTGGGCCTGCCGGCCCCGCTGTTCACGTTCGACTTCGAGGGGAGGCCTCCGGCTGCGGGCAACGGGCGGGCCCGTTCCGCTGGCCCGCTCTTCAGCCGTCCGACCTTCGAGCGGTTCTTCGACATGCTCGACCCGGTCCTCGGGCATCAGGTCTCGCTGGGCCAGACCAACACGGTGGTGCTCTGCCCGGCGCTGACGAGCCACAGCGAGCTGGGCCAGCAGGCCCTGGCCGACGCCGGGATCACCCCGACCACCACCCGCGTCTCGGTGGGCATCGAGGACCCGCGCACCCTGATGGCGCACCTGGTCAAGGCCGCCGAGCTCACGCTCGACGGGGACCGGCCGGGGTTCAGCCGCGCCTTCCCGGGCGCGGAGCAGGCCGACGCGATGTACAAGAAGCACTACCTGGACGTGCACCGGCACTACGTGGAGCGCCAGCCGGGCCTGGCGGCGCTGCTCGAGTAGCCGGGGCCCGCCGGGGGCGGCTCAGCGGATGAAGCGCATCCGCGCCACGTCGGGCACGGGGATCGTCGCCTCCTTGTGCAGCGACGGGAAGTAGACGAAGAAGGCCTTGCCGAGCATCAGCTCGCGCGGCACCACGCCCGGCCGGGCCGACAGGCCCCGGCGCTCCCAGACCTCGCTGGCGACCCATGGGTCCACGGTCTCCCAGGCCCGCCCGTCCTGGCTCGCGGGGCTGTTGTCGCCGAGGCAGAAGAACTCGTCGGGTCCGAGCCGCGCGGGGCGGGAGGGATGGGTGCTGAGCCCCGGCCCGCGCAGGGTGCCCATCGGGCGGTAGTACAGGTCGCGGTCGAGGCCCACGCGATGGAGCGTGACGGGCCCGGTAAAGGTCCAGCTCACCGTGGACCGCGCGTAGACCTCGGGCCGCTGGATCGCCGGCACATCCTCGCCCAGGTCCGCGGTGGTTCGCCCCGTCGCCAGGCGGATGCGCTCGGCCGGGGACCAGTCGTAGGTGAGCAGCCCGGTCCGGCCCGCCGGAGTCTCGAAGTCCACGCCGCGGCCGCCGACGAGGACGCGGAGGCCCTGGTCGGCGTGCCAGAACTCCAGATCGGTGACGCGCCCGGCGCGGAGCGGCCCGTCCGGCAGGGTGCCGCTTCCCAGGACGGTCCAGGCGGGCACGCCGCGGGCCCGCATCTTCACCGTCACCGCCGGGCCAGCGATCTCCATCGCGAACTCGTGACCGCGGGCCGCGATCGTGGCCGTCACCGTCCGGTTCTGGCTGTCCTGGCCCGGGTCGATGCCCAGGCGCATCCGGACGTCGCTGACCGGGAAGCGAACCGCCCAGGCGCCGAACATCGGGTTGCCGGGCGGCAGCTCGTTGTAGGCGTACCGGTCGTCGATCGCCCAGGTCTCGATGGTGTGCTGCCAGGGTGGCGCCCGGTCGGAGTAGCGCGTGCGCTGCTCGTCCCAGCGCAGCGTGGTGGGCCCGCGGCCCGCGTACCGGTAGACGGGGCCTTCGAGCTCCCAGCCGGGGTCGGCGCTCGTCCACGGGACCTGGCCCGCCGCCCCGGCCCGCACGGGCGCATACCGGCTGTCGTGCACGGTCTGCCACACGGCCCGCTGCACGCCCACGGGCTTGCGGGCGATGGCCCAGCCCGAGAGCCCGCCCCAGGCGTCGTCGCCCGGGGCCGCGGCCCCGTCGTCCGGGCGCACGAAGATGTCGCCGTCGACGAGCGCGACCATCTCGCCGGGAAGGCCGATCAGCCGCTTGATGAAGTTCCGCTGGGGGTTGTCCGGCTCCTTGAAGACCACGACGTCGAACCGTCTCGGTCCGAGCACGGCGTACAGAAACTTCATCACCAGGATGCGGTCGCCCGACCGCGTCGGCACCCGCCGCTTCTCCACGCGGGTCCCGGTCATCGGATCGTGCACGACGACCTCGGACTGCACGGGGGCGGCCTCGGACCCGCGCCCCTCCCAGGGCCCCACGGGCCAGTCATATCCCGATTCCGGCCCGCGGAAGCGCGTGTGCGCCCCCAGCAGCGTCGGGGCCATCGACCCCGTGGGGATCACGAACGCCTCGACCACGAACCCGCGAAAGACGAAGGCCAGCACGAACGCGATCACGATCGAGATGAGCGTGTCCTTGATGGACTCGCGGCCCGGGGGGCGCTCGGGCGGGGGCGGGGCGTGCGGGCTGGGACTCTGCATGGCCCGCATGGTATCGGCGACCCCGGCGGCGTTGCCGGCCGACGAGCCCGCCGCCCGCTCCGGGACCCGGGCACTATCGTTGCGCCGGGACATCCTCAAGGCTCTCGTCATCGCCTTCAAGCTCACCAAGCACTATCTCGACTGCGTCACGCCCGACGGGCGCGCCTTTATCGGTTATTGGGCCCGCCTCGACTGGCTGGGGGTCCGGGTCGTCTATGCGTCGACCATCCTCCACGATCGCGCCCGGGGCGACCTGGAGCCGCGCACCACGACCGCCTCGACGGTCCGCGGCGGGCCCGGGCCGGTCTTGGGGGCAGCGCGGGCGAGCTGGGAGTGCGCACCCCTGGGTCTGAGCGGGTCCTGGGAGCCGACCGCCGAGCCGATCGACCGGCTCGTGCTCGACGACGCGGACGGCACGGTGCGCTGGCACTGCCTGATGCCGCGGGCCCGCGCCCGGGTGCGTGTCGAGGGCGGCGGGACGCTCGAGGGCCTGGGGTACGCCGAGACGGTCGAACTGACCGTTGCCCCCTGGAATCTGCCCATCCAGGAGCTGCGCTGGGGCCGCTTCGGGGCGGAGTCGGGCTGGGCGGTCTGGTTCGAGTGGGCCGGGGCCCGACCCCAGCGGCTGCTCGTCGAGAACGGCAGAGAGCGCGCGCCGGTGAGCCTCGGGGACGAGGGCGTGTGCTGGGACGATGGCTCCGTCGGGCTCGGGGAGAGTTCGACCATCCGTGAGGGCGCGCTGGGCATGACGGCGCTGGCCGGCGTCGCGCCCCTCCGCAAGCTGGTCCCCCCGGCGGTGCTGGGAACCCGCGAGGCCAAGTGGCTCAGCCGCGCTCGCATGACGCGCGGCGGCACGGCGCCCGTTCCGGGCTGGGCCATTCACGAGGTGGTGCGCTTCGGAAGCCGTTGAGCGCGCGGTTGGGCCCGGGTGCGCCGCCGGGTAGACTGGGGCCACTCCCGGAGGATCCCCCGTGCGGAGCCGATCTGTTCGCCGCCGGCCGTGGCTGGTCCGCTCCGTCGCGACCCTGCTCGCCTGCCTGGCCGTTGGTCCCGGCCGCGCGGCATGGGCCCAGTGCGAGCAGTGGATCCACGGCGGCGGGAGCGGTCCGACGGGACTGGGAACGACCGAGGCGGTCGTCGCCTCGATGACCACCTGGGACCCCGACGCCGACGGCCCCGAGCCCGCGCGGCTCGTCGTCGCGGGGGCGCGCCAGCTCCTCCCGGACATCGCTTTTCCCAACTCCTCCGTCCTGACCTGGGACGGTGCGCGCTGGCAGAGCCTGGGCCTGTTCGTGGCGTCGAGCGACCTGGTCAACGGCCCGGCCGTCAACGCCCTGATCGTCCATAACGGCGCGCTCGTCGCCGGCGGAGCCTTCTTCATCAACGGTGCCCCGGTCAACATCGCGCGGTGGACGGGCTCCCAGTGGGAGGCCCTGGGCGGCGGGATCACCGGCACCGTGCGCGACCTGGCCATTCACAATGGGGACCTCGTCGCCGGCGGCCTCTTCACCGCGGCGGGGGGTCTGCCTGTGAGCAACCTGGCCCGCTGGGACGGCTCCGCGTGGCACGACCTCGGCGGGGGGACCAACCAGGAAGTGCGTGCCCTGGAGGTGCTCGGGCCGGACCTCGTCCTGGCGGGCTCCTTTACCGCCGCCGGGGGCGCTCCCGCCCAGCACGTGGCCCGCTGGGACGGCTCGGCCTTTGCGCCCCTGGGCGGGGGGCTGGTTCCGCCCGTGTGGTCGCTCGGGACCTACGCCGGCACGCTCGTTGCCGGCGAGTACGGCGGGACCGTGCGCCGGTGGGACGGGGCGCAGTGGCTTGTCCTCGGCGGGCTCTCGGGGCACTTCCAGGCGCTCCTGGAGCTCGACGGCGCGCTCTATGCCGCGGGAGGACTGCCCTGGACCGTGGCACGCTGGGACGGGAGCGCGTGGGCCCCCACTGGAATCATGAGTTCGGGCGGGAGCGTCCGTGCGCTCGGAGTTTTCGGCGGCCAGATGGTCGCGGGCGGCTGGTTCAACAGCGTCAGCCACGAGGGCTCGGCTCGGACCATTCCCCGGCTGGCGCGCTGGGATGGTCAAGGGTGGCACACGGTCGACGGCGGCCTGGCCGGGCACGGCGGCCAGACGCGCGTGCTGGAGCTGCTCAGCCAGGGGGACCGCCTCTATTTCTCCGGAGAGTTCACGCGCGTCGATGGTTCGAACTCCAGTGGCGTCGCATCGCTCGGGCCCGACGGGTGGGCGGTCTACTCGGTCGGCGTCACTCCCGCCGGGGCGTCGCTGCGGGCCGTCGCGGTGCACGAGGAGGTCCTGCACGTCGGGGGCACCGCCGGGGTGGCGCGGCTGGTGGGTGGCGCCTGGGAGCATCTGGGCGGTCCGCCCGTCTACGACCTGGCCGTACACGAGGGCGACCTGTACGCGGCCGGATCCGGCGGAATCCGCCGCCGCGCCGGCGAGACCTGGCAGTGGCTCGGCCAGAGCGACGGGGGCACGATCCGGGTGAACGAGGCCGTCTTCCACGACGGGCAGGTCTTTGCCTGCGGCGCCTTCGGCTCGATCGGCGGGATCGCGGCCGCCAACGTCGCCCGCTGGGACGGGACGCAGTGGCACCCGCTCGGCTCCGGCGTGTCGGGGGAGGCAACCGGGCTGGCGTTCTGGAAC
>DASPKO010000231.1:0-7907 GCA_035628055.1 Phycisphaerales bacterium | reverse complement strand
GCGGGGCGGAAGGCCTAGACGGTCAGGCCGCGCACCAGGCCGTGGGCGTTCTCGTTCTTGAACTCGAGGGTGTACTCGCCGACGACCAGGCCGGTCTCGCTGTCGCCGGTGGCGGCCAGGGGCTTGTAGTGGAAGCTCCGTCCCGAGAGGGGGAGCACGTCGACGCGGGCCGAGTCGAGCAGCAGCACGGTGTCGGCGGGCACCCAGCGCGAGAGGATGACGCGGCAGACCCCGAAGTCGCTCTCGTACACGCTCACCAGGTCGCGGAACTTGGTGTCCGAGGGCATGTAGGAGCGGTCGGCGCTGAGGAACTCGTTGATGCGGCGCTTCTGCATCCCGCCGACCACGATCGTGTCGATGCGCCCGCTGGACTGCTCCCAGATCAGCCGCAGGGCGGCGTTGAGCACCGCCTCGTTGAGCTCGCTCCCCGCGCCGCCGCCGGAGGGGATCCCGCCGGACCCGGGCTGGAAGACGTTGGTGCCGATCGAGCGGACGATCCCGTTCATGCTGCGGCGGACGCTCGAGGAGCCCTGCTGCGTGGCCGCTGGGGCGGTCCCGTTGATGACGCAGTTCTCCAGGTCGCGTAGCAGCTCGCGGACGCGCTCCTGCTTCTGGTAGTCCACCTCGTCGGCCACGCCGAAGCTGCGCGCCGCCCGCATGGACCCGCTCACCTCCACGCTGGCGGTGAAGATCTGGGTGTAGTTCCGCTTGCGCGCCCGGCTGGTGAAGCGGGCCCCGGGGCGGTCGTCGCCCTCGAGGGCCGCGTTGCCCAGGATGTTGAGCTTCATGTTGTCGGCCAAAGCGCCCGCGGTGGTCCCGCCGTAGCCGCGGACCACCGTCAGCGTGTGGCCGGCGACCGCGGAGACGAAGAGCACCTCCCGCAGGCCCTCGGGGCGCACCTGGTCGCCGACGCGGAAGCGGTCGCCGTTGTCGACGGTGACGGAGGTCGCGGTGGTCGGGCTCGGGGAGAAGGTCGTCTGGTTGATGGCGTCGGTGTTGGGCAGGAGGGTGTCCTCGAGCCACTCGTGCACGGTGCTCGAGGCGACGCGCTTGGGATCGCCCAGGTGGTCGAGCAGGGGCGTCTCGAACGGGCTGACGATCCCGATGATGTCCGAGACGTCCTCGACGAGCTCCGGGAGCTCCGCTCCCGCGGTGAACGTGGCCTTTCCGGTAAAGGGCATGAGGTCTCCTTGGGGTCAGGGGATCGGGTTCAGGGGGCCGGGGTGGCAGGTGTCAGGGCGCCGGGTGTCAAGGTGCCGGACGTGACGGTGTCGAGGTGTCGAGGTGTCGAGGCGTCGGGGTGTCGAGGTGTCGAGGTGTCGAGGTTGGGGATGTCCACGCTCCGCGCCCGCGGCCGCGCGGCGCGCCGTGTTCCGGGAGGCCTCTAACGGCCCCGCCGCAGGCGCAGGTAGCGGAGCAGCAGCGCGCGGTCCCCGGTGCTCGCGGCCCGGCCCGCGATCTCCTCGAGGTCGTCGCCCGGCGGCGGGCGCCACCGGGCGCTCATGGCCCCTCCCGGGTGCGCCTCGCGCGCCGGCGCAAACAGGTGGGGCTTGCGGCGGCGCAGCTCGCGCACGAGCGCCGCCAGGTCCGTGGCGCCGCCCGCGATCTCCTTCTCGATCAGCGCGGCGGCCGCGTCCATGTCCGTCGTCCCGGCCTCGATCAGGAGCTGCGCCACCTTCCGCCGCTGCTCGCTCTCGGCCAGGGCGGCGCGGGCCTTGGCCAGGTCCTCCTCGAGCCGTGCCAGGCGCCGGCTCAGCTCCGCGACCTGGGCCGCGGCGGCCTCGGCGCGCTGCGCGGGCGTCGGGAGCGCGGGCTCCCCCGTGCCCGAGCCGCCCCCCGAGGAGCCCGCGCCTCCCCCGCCCCCGCCCGTCCCCGTGCCGCCACCGCCGTCCTTGTTCTCTGGGTCTGCCATCGCGCTCTGCTCCTGGTTGGTTGTCCCCGCCGCGCGGCACGACCCCGCGGCCGCTGGGGCCGCGCGTCGCACCGCCTGCTCACGTCCGCCGCCGCTCCGCGCGGCGCTACACCACCCCGGGCTCGCCGGGGCCGTACCCGAGTTCCTCGAGCAGCCGCGCCACGGGCACGCCCAGCTCGCGCTTGAGCAGGGCCTCGCGCAGCACCTCCTGCTCGCCGCGCGGGAGCGGGTCGGGCCACTGCACCGTCACGCCCCGCTCGGAGGGGTCGGTGGGAAGGAGCCCCGCTTCGTCGAGCGCGGTGAGGATGATCCGGCACGCCTGCGCCATCCCCCGCCCATAGCCGATCCGCTTGCGGGCCGTCTTGGAGAGCAGCCCGGTCAGCGTGATCCGCAGCGCGTTCTCGCTCGTGAGATTGCCGACCTTGGCGCGCACCACGCCCGTGGCCAGGGGCGGGACCCCGCTCGCCTTGTCGAGCGCCTCGCGCACCTCCTCGATGTGCCGCTCCTCGCTCGGGCTGGCCGCGTCGCCCCCGATCGACTCGATGCTCGCCTCCGGGTTGTCCGTGCTCCAGACCTGCCCGGGCCCGACCGCCCCCTGGCCGAATCCCTCGATCCCGCGGGCGAGGTACATCTTGAAGCTCTGCAGGGTCACACGGCTGGCCCGGTCGCTCAGCCGCGCGTTGAGCTCGTCCTGCAGCGGGATCAGCGGCTCGACCTCTCCGAGGCCCTCGTACTGGAACGGCTGCGACAGGTTCTGAATGTGCGCCACCGGCACGTGGCCCGGGCAGAGCGTGTTGGGCTCGCTCTCGACCAGCCGCGGCCCCGAGCCCGCGTCGATGTAGAGCTGGCGATGCCCCGGCGCGAAGACCTCGGTGACGGTCTCGAGACGCCTCCGGGCGGCCCGGCCCGGGCCCCCGAGCCGAAGCGCCCGCGCCAGGCCGGCGCCCGGCGGGCCCGCCGCCCCGGCCCCCTCGAGGCTCACGCTCTTGCTCTCGCGCCGCACGCGCACCACGTACGCGTCGATCTGCCGGAAGTCCCCCGGCGAGAGCAGGGCCAGACCCCGCGTCGGCTCGATCACCTCCACGCGCAGGGCCTGGGCCGCCTCGGCGGCGATCTCCTCGACCTCCTCGGCCGACCAGCCGCGCCCCACGCGCCCCCCCGCCCCGCCGGCCCGGCCGGAGCCCCTCCCCGGGCTCCCGCTCACCGGGCCCAGCGCCCGCACGAGCAGGTCGACGTGCCCGTAGACGTGGCCCAGCAGGGCCATGTCCTGGAGCAGCCCGATCCCGCCCGAGATCTCCCACACCGCCTCGAGGGCCCGCTCGATGCCCGCCCGCACCCCCGGGTCCTTCGCGGTCGAGACCAGCCGCACCGGCCGCCCGAACATGAAGTCGACCATCGTGTGCACGCGCCAGGCGATGTCGTTCTCCACCACGACCTCGCCCCCGCCACCCTCTCCCGGGCGCGCCGTCCCCCCGGCGGTCCCCGCGATCCGCGCGGGCAGGCCCTGCTCCTGCCCGACGCGGTACCACCGGCCGCCCCGCTCGGTCTCACCGGCCGCGAGGGGGTCGAGCTGGTTGCGGTAGTACGCCCACAGCCGCGCCAGCCGCGGCACCGCCACGCGCTCGTGCTGTTCCAGCAGCGCGTCGAGCAGCCCCTGCGTCAGGCCGGAACTGGCAAGGGGTTGGAGCCGGTATCCCATGGGGGTCGTCTCTCCTGGCACGTGCGGTTCGCGCTCGGACGGGGGCACGCTCTGGCAGGGGCATGCGCCGGCACCGCTCACGCGGGCCCGGCGCTCGTGCCCCACACCCTTGGGCCGCGCGCCGGCACCGCGCGCACGCCCTCCGGGCCTGGCCGCTCCGGTGCGCCGGCGCGGCGCGCCGCAACCCGCGACTCCGGCACGAGATAAAGAAAAATCCGCCTCACCCGCCCCGGACCGCACCGCCCCCAACCCGGGCGCGCGCTCGGCGCCTGGGCTACCCCCCCGCCCCGGGACGCCACCCCTGCGCGATCGGCCAGCGCCGCCCGCTCCCGAACGCCACGGACGTCACCTTCAGCCCCACCGCCGCCTGGGCCCGCTTGAACTCGCTCCGATCGATCAGCCGCGTCAGCCGGGCCACCAGGCCGGGGTCGATCCCCGTCTCGCGCGCGATGCGCCCCGGCCCCTGCCGGCCCTCGACGTACCGCGCCACCACCTCGTCGAGCACCGCGTAGTCCGGCAGCGTGTCCTGGTCCGTCTGCCCCGGCTTGAGCTCCGCCGAGGGCGGCTTGGTGATGCTCGCCTCCGGGATGGGCGGGCCCGCGAGCCCGGCGATCCCCAGCGCGCGCCACTCGCGGTTCATCCATCGGGCCAGCCGGTACACCCGCTGCTTGGTCACGTCCGAGAGGACCGCGAGCCCACCGTTCATGTCCCCGTAGAGCGTGCAGTACCCCACCGCCAGCTCGCTCTTGTTCCCGGTCGTGAGCAGGAGCGCCCCGAGCTGGTTCGACAGCCCCATCAACAGCGCCCCGCGGGCCCGCGACTGCAGGTTCTGGGCCGCGGCGTCCTCGAGCCCCCCGCACGCCGAGACCGCCGACGACGCCGCCAGCAGCTCGCGCTCCAGGGCCTCGTGCACCGTGCCGATCGGCACCACCAGGTTCCGCACTCCCAGCCGCCGCGCCAGCTCCGCCGCGTCGCGCCGCGATCCCTCCGAGGAGTACCGGCTCGGCAGGCTCACCCCCAGCACGGCCCCGGGCCCGAGCGCCGCCGCGGCCAGCACGCACGTCACCGCCGAGTCGATCCCCCCGGAGAGCCCCAGCAGCGCCGCGCCGAACCCGGTCTTCCGCAGGTAGTCGCGCACGCCCAGCACCAGGGCGCGGAAGATCAGCCGTTCTTCCTCAGCCTCCAGCAGCGGGTCGCGCACCGGGGGCGCTGCGACCCCTCCCCCCGCGGCCGCCCCCAGCTCGCAGACCACCAGGCTCTCCTCAAACCCCGGTCCGGCGGCGAGCAGCTCGCCCCCGGGGCCGTACACCGCGGCGTACCCATCGAAGATCAGCTCGTCGTTCCCGCCCACCTGGTTCACCGCGGCGACGTGCACGCCGTGGCCCACCGCGTGCCGGCGCAGCAGCTCCCGGTGCCGGCCCCCTTTGCCGAGCGCAAAGGGGCTCGCCGAGGGATTGACGATCACGCGCACGCCCGACCCCGCGCCCCACGCGCCTCCGCCCGCTCCCAGCTCCCGGGCCAGCTCCGCCACGGGATCGGCGCTCCCCGCGTAGCGCTCCAGCAGGCCCACGTCCTCGCCGCGCCACAGGTCCTCGCAGACCGACAGCCCCGCGCGCCCCCCGCCCGCCTCGACCACCACGGGCCGATCACCCGGCACGAAGTACCGGTCCTCGTCGAATACGTCGTAGGTGGGCAGCAGCCGCTTGGCGTACCACGCGCGCACGCCGCCGTCCCGGCAGGCCACCAGGGCGTTGGCGATCCCCGCCCGGTCAGGCCCGCGCGCCCCGGCTCCCGCTCCGGTCGCCACCGTTCCCGGCAGGGGCGCGGGCGCTGGCAGCCCGAACACCACCGTCAGTCCGCCCCACTCGCGGGTCTTCTCGACGAGACCCGTCGCGTGCCGCGCCGCCTCGTCAAGGAACCCTTCCTGCAGCAGCATGTCCCTGGGCGGGTACCCGCTCAGGCACAGCTCGGGGAGGACCACCAGGTCCGCGCCCGCCGCGTGCGCGCGCCCGCACCACTCGGCGATCAGCCCCGCGTTCCCCGCCAGGTCACCGACGGTCGGGTTGATCGCCGCGAGCGCCAGGCGCATCCCAGGCCTCCTCCCCGGGCGCGCCCCCCACGCACCGGTACAGCGCCGCCATCCGCACCGCCAGCCCGTGCCGCACCTGCCGCAGAATCACCGACCGCGGCCCGTCGGCCACCTCCGCCGCCAGCTCCACGCCCCGGTTGATGGGCCCCGGGTGCATCACCACCGCCCCCGCCCGCAGCCGCTCGGCCCGCTCGCGTGTCAGCCCGTAGAGCTGCGTGTATTCGCGCAGGCTCGGGAACGCCGGCGAAGTCTTGGCACCCGCGCCGGCGGTCGGCTCGCCCCCGCCCGCGCCGCCCGCGTGCCGCTCGAACTGGATCCGCAGCATGTTCACCGCGTCCACCTCCGGCAGCACCGCCTCGAGATCTTCCTCCACCCGGCACGCTCCCGGCCCGCGCTCCGCCCGCCCCAGGGTCGCCAGGCCCGCCGGCGCCAGCGCGGGCGGCCCCACGCAGACCACCTCCGCCCCCAGGGCCGTCATGCCCGCGATGTCCGAGCGCGCCACCCGCGAGCTCGCCACGTCGCCCACGATCGCCACGCGCAGGCCCGTCAGGTCCCACCCATCCAGGCGCCCGTGCGCCTCGGCGAGCGTGTAGATGTCCAGCAGCCCCTGCGTCGGGTGCTCGTGCCGCCCGTCCCCGGCGTTGATCACCGCGCACGGCACCGCGCGCGCCACCAGGGCCGCGGCCCCGCTCGACGAGTGCCGCACCACCACCGCGTCCACCCCCATCGCCACGATGTTCGCCGCGGTGTCGTCGATCGACTCCCCCTTGCTCACCGACGAGCCGGCCCCGGTCAGGTCGATCACGTCCGCGCTCAGCCGCTGCGCCGCCAGCGTGAAGCTCAGCCGCGTCCGCGTCGAGTCCTCGAAGAACAGGTTCGCGACCACCTTGCCACGCAGCGCCGGCGCCTTCTTGATCGACCGCGTCGAGACGTCCGAGAACCCCCGCGCGGTGTCGAGATAGCGCCGGATCTCCTCGGCCGGCAGGGCCTGCAGACCCAGCAGGTGCCGGGGGGAAGACCCGGGCGGGACGGGGGGACGGTCTGGCGAAGCGGTCATGGGCCGAACCGGGGTCGGGGCAGGCCGGGCCGGGATAGAGACACTTCCTTCCATCGGACGCCGAGATGGAACCGAACCCGCCGCTTCGTTCCATTCTAGAACGATTCCCTCCCTCGGAGCGCCGTTGCGGTTTCGGGCCTGGCGTTCGTGCCCCCGCGCGCCGACGGGCGGTCTCTCTCCTCGTGGGCGTCCCGCGTGGCGCGGCGCCGCTCTATCCCGCCAGCGCCTCTCCGGCCCGGTCCAGCAGGCCGCGCGCCGTCGCCTCTGTCGGGGCTTCGGCGATCAGGCGCATGATCGGCTCGGTGTTGCTCGCGCGCACGTGCACCCACCACCGCTCCGCCGCGCGCCCGACCCACACGCCATCGCGCTGGTCCACCACCGCGCCCTCGCCCGCCAACGCCGCGCTCACCCGCGCCAGCGCCCCCGCGACCCCGGCGCGCTCGCGCAGCTCCACCTTTCGCTTGACGATCGCGTACCGCGGCACCCCCGCCGCCAGCTCCGAGACCGTCCGCCCCGTGCGCGCCAGCAGGGCCAGCACCAGGGCCATCGCGCCCAGGGAGTCGCGCACCAGCACCACCTCGGGCCAGATCACCCCGCCGTTCCCCTCGCCCCCCAGCACCACGCGCCGCCCTGCCCGCGCCTGGGCGCGCATCTCCGCCACCACGTTCGCCTCCCCCACCGGCGCCCGCGCCACCACCGCCCCGTGCCGCCAAGCCACGTCCTCCACCATGCGGCTGGTCGACAGGTTCGCCACCACCACCGCTCCGCGCGCCGCCTCACCCATCGCCCCCAGCACGCTCTCGGCGGCCAGGGCCAGCGTGTACTCCTCCCCGATGTACCGTCCCGCCTCGTCCAGCACCGCCAGACGGTCGCCGTCCGGATCCTGCGCAAAGCCGACCGCCACGCCCGCCTCGGCCGCCACGGCGCTCAGGCCCGCCAGGTTCTCCGCGGTCGGCTCCGGGGGTCGCCCGAACCGCCCCGTGTCGCGGTCGCCCACGTGCCGCAGCGGCACCCCGAGCGCCCCCATCAGCAGCCGCGCCCCCTCGCGCCCCGAGGCGTTGACCGAGTCCACCAGCGCCCCGCCCCCGGCCCGCCCCCCCGCGCCGCGCACGTCGCGCAGGCCCGCCAGGCCGGTCCGCTCGCCCACCAC
>DASPKO010000230.1:0-7201 GCA_035628055.1 Phycisphaerales bacterium | reverse complement strand
TCGCCGCGACCTGCTCGGTGCGCGCCCAGGTCGAGAAGTCCGCCTGCGGCATCGCGGCGCGGTTGGCCGGGGTATCCATGACCGACGGGGCGACGGCGTTGACGAGGATGCCGTGTCCCACGACCTCTTCCGCCAGGGCGCAGGTGAAGCCCGCCACCGCGGCCTTGCTGGCCGTGTACGCCGTCATCTTCGCGCCCAGGCGCGGCTCGAGGGCCGGGCGGGCCGCGACATTGACGATGCGGCCCCCTCCGGCGGCGCGCATGCGGCGCACGGCCTCGCGGCATGAGAGGAAGCAGCTCACCAGGTTGGTGCGCAGCAGCTCCGTGAGGGCGCCCAGATCGGACCGCTCCAGCTCGGCCATCGCGAAGCCCCCGGCGGAGTTCACCACCGCCCAGGGCGTCCCGTGGGCCTCCACGGCCTCGTCGTAGAACCGGCGGGTGGCCTCCTCGGCGCTCAGGTCGATGTCGTGCACGACCTTGACGCGCAGGGGCAGCTCGAGCTCCAGCCCCCGCAGGGCCGCGTCGTGCGTGCCGTCGGCCACCGGGATGCTCACCACACCGCCCCCCGCGAGCACGCCCCGCACCACCGCCGAGCCGAGCGCGCCCGCCCCGCCCGTGACCACCACGTGCCGCCCCGCGAAGGCGGCCGCGTCGGAAGCCTCGCTCATGGGCACCCCCCGGCGACCGCCGCGAACCAGGCGGAGAGAAACATGCTGATGTCCGCGGTGTTGGTCGCGCCGCTGAGGTCAAAGTCGGCGACGGTGCCGCCGGCGGCCAGGTCGGCGAACCAGGCGCCCAGGAAGGCGGTGATGTCGGCGGTGGTCACCGTCCCCGAAGCGTCGAAGTCGGCCGAGCAGGCGCCGGCGAGACGGAACCACGGGCGCGCAAAGGGCGAGGCGAGCATGAACTGGAGCAGCCGCGTCCCCACCTTCTGCCGGCCCGAGGTCGCCGGGTGCGTCCCGTCGGGCGAGAAGTCCGCGCACACCCACGTGAGCCCGTCGCTCCGGGGCGTGGTCCCGTCGGCCCAGAGGTAGGGTCCCCAGGCGATCCACGGGGCCACCGTGGCGGTGTCGAGGTCGCCGGCCCGCGGGTCGATCGGTCCCCCGGCCATCTGATTGATCTGGGCCTCGATGAGCCACTTGACGGCGAAGCCCGACTCGTAGGCGTAGGGCTCGGGGTTGAGGGTGGAGGAGGCGTAGCCGGCATAGATGCGGCTCGAGACGAAGACGATCTCCAGGTTCGGATAGCGCACCTTGGCGGCGCGCACGATGTTGCCCATCTGTGTCACCAGGGTGTAGGCGTCGGCGTTCGGTGCCGGCAGCGAGACCGATGGCCCCGGGTTGGCGACCTTGAGCCAGACGGCCCGCACCTGCGCCTCGCCCAGCCCGCGGGGGGCCAGGCGGGTGTCGCGCACGCGGTCATAGTTCGGGTCGGCGGGTGAGTCCCAGGTGGACGCCGCCTGCCCGCCGGCGGCGCCGTTCACGATCTCCAGCGAGGTGTGGTTCACCAGGGGATGCGCCGCCGCCTGTCCCATGAACGTGTACGGGTCGCAGGGCAGGCCCGAGCCCGCGGAGCAGAACTCCTGGGTGGTGTTCGACATGCCGATCGAGAGCAGGACGTACTTGCCGGCGGGGTCGGGCTGGCCGGTGAGGTCGAGCGGGCCGATGAACGCGGCGCGGGAGAGGCCCTCGGCGGCGTGTGCGGCGGGCGGCAGGTTCGCCCCGCCTGGATAGAGCCCGCCCTGGAACTGACCCAGGTAGAGGCCGGCTCCCAGGTCGTTCAGGGGCACGCGCCCGACGGAGGTCTGGGTGCAGTCCGAGGCGCGCGCCGACAGGACGGCGGCGGCCGCCAGGGCCAGCCCGGGCAGGGGGCGGAAAAGCCGGCTCATCGTGGGTCTCCTTGGCGAGTGGGGGGCGGGCACAACGGGACGGAACGCCCGGGAGGGCGCATCATTGCCCGCCTCCGCCGCTCGCTCGCCCGGGGGCGGGTTTTTCGCGCACCCTATCATCGCGACCCCGGCCCGCCTCGGCCTGCCCCCACCGTGCCCCCGGGCCGCGCCGCACCCAACGCCCCGACCGGAGTCCCGCATGTCCCAGGCTCCCGAACGCGCCGCCGCCCCCGACAGCCCCGCGGGCGCGGCGAAACCCGCCGCGAGCGCCGCCAAGTCCATGGACGCCATCATGGCCCTGTGCAAGCGCCGCGGGTTCATCTACCAGGCGAGCGAGATCTACGGCGGGATCAACGGCTTCTGGGACTACGGCCCGCTGGGCGCCCAGCTCAAGAAGAATCTGCGCGAGGCCTGGTGGCAGGACATGATCATGGCCCCGTGCTGGGGGCGGCGCGGACCCAACGGGGAGAAGGTGCGCTGCGTGCCCGTGGAGACATGCATCATCCAGCACCCCAGGGTGTGGGAGGCCAGCGGGCACCTGGCGGGGTTTGCGGACCCGATGCGGAAGTGTCCCAAGTGCGGTCACTTCGTTCGCGCGGACCAGTTGTGGGACACCATCGTGACGCTGTCAGAGTGGTTCAAGTCCATGATCCAGGAGTTTGAGCCCAGCCGCGAAGACACGCAGGCGCCGCGGCTGGACGCGGCCCGACTGCTCAAGTGGGCGCGGACGAGAGGGAAGAAGCTGGCACCCAACCTGGCGCTGGTGCGCAATCCAGAAGTCACCCTCTCGTGGCTGACCACCCGGGTCAACGGCCAGCCGGATGCGCCACCAGATGTGATCGAGATCGTGCGACACGTCGCTACGGAGCAGTTGAATGCGACCGGCCTGCAGGACCCGTGCCCGCGTTGCGGCGGTGAGCTCGAAGCGCCTTCGGCGTTCAAGCTCATGTTCGAGACATGGGCCGGGCTGACCCAGACCGAGGACAACAAGGTCTATCTCCGTCCCGAGACGGCCCAGGGCGTTTTCGTCCAGTTCAAGAACGTGGTGGACACCACGCGGGTGAAGATCCCCTTCGGCATCGGCAACACCGGCAAGTCATTCCGCAACGAGATCACGCCCCGCAACTTCACCTTCCGCTCGCGCGAGTTCGAGCAGGCCGAGCTCGAGTTCTTCTGCCATCCCGACGAGTCCCGGGCCTGGTACGAGTTCTGGCGCGACTTCCGCATGGAATGGTGGCGGTCCATTGGCCTGGCGGGGGACAACCTCCAGCTCCGCGAGCACGAGCAGGACGAGCTCTCGCACTACTCCCAGGGGACCAGCGACGTCGAGTACCGCTTCCCCTTCACCGCCGCGGGCTTCGGCGAGCTCGAGGGCATCGCCCACCGGGGCGACTACGACCTCACCCAGCACCAGAAGCACTCGGGCGTCAAGCTCGACTACTTCGACACCGAGCGGGGCGAGGTGCTGCCCAACGGGGGGCGCAAGGGGGAGCGCTACCTGCCCCATTGCATCGAGCCGGCCGCCGGGCTCGACCGGGGGGTGCTGGCCCTCATCTGCGAGGCCTACAGCCGCGACGAGAGCCGCGCCAGCCCGGAGATCATGCGCTTCCACCCCCGCCTGGCGCCGATCAAGGCCGCGGTCTTCCCCCTGGTGAACAAGGACGGCATGCCCGAGGTGGCCGAGCGGCTGTACGACGAGCTGGCGGCGCGCTTCGCCCGCCACGGGTTCATCGAGACCGACGCCAAGCAATCCATCGGCAAGCGCTACGCGCGCATGGACGAGGCGGGGTGCCCGTACTGCTTCACGATCGATGGCGAGACGCTCACGAGCCAGACCGTGACCGTGCGCGAGCGTGACACGGGGACCCAGGAGCGGATCGCGCTGGGCAAGGTCTCGGGCTATCTGTCGGAGAAGCTGCGGCTCTGAGGCCGAGAGAACGCCGGCGCGGCGCCGCGCGCCTCACGGCACGATGCGCACCGTGCTCACGCCCTCTTCGAGGAGTTCCCAGACGCGGGCGATGTCATCGGCGCGCATGCGCACGCATCCCATCGACATCTCCTTGCCGATCGACTCGGGCTGGATCGTCCCGTGCAGGCCGTAGCCCTGGAAGACCCGGGTCTGCTCGTCCGCCCCGTCGAGGCCGAGCCAGTGCTCGCCGATGGGGTTGTTGGGATCGCTGGCGTCGAACCGCTCGCCGGTGCGCGGGTTGGTCCAGAAGGGGTTGAGCAGCTTGCTCTTGGGCTTGACCACGAAGGTTCCCACCGGGGTCATGTTGTGCTCGCCCAGCCCGACCGGGAACGAGCAGATGTAGACCCAGCCTGGACCGACGCCGTCGGCCCGCGCCGCCGCCGAGGCCGGCCGGACCGGCTCGCCGGCGTAAAGGTCGAGGCGGAAGGCCGACTTGCTCACCACGGCGTGGAAGGGCCCGCGCAGGACCTTGATCTTCTGTCCCACCTGGATCCGGCCCGGGTCGGTGATGCGGTTGATGCGCTGCACGGCCCGCCAGTCGATGCCCAGGCCGAGCTTGGCGGTGACCCGAGCCAGCGAGTCTCCCCGCTCGATCGTGTAGGCCTGGGCGATGGGGTCTCCGGCCGTGATGGCCGGGGAGAAGACCAGGCCCTCGTTGAGCTGGGCGAGCCAGGTGCGCAGCCCGTGCCGTTCCTGCTCGGTCGTGGCGGCCTCGAGCAGGGCGCGATTCAGGAGGGTGCGGGCTTCGACGAGGCGTCCCCCGGACTGGGCCTGCTCGGCGGCGCCGAGAAAGCGCGCCAGTTCGGTGCCGGGCGTGGCGGCGCCGACCGGGTTGGCGGCCGCGGGAGCGGCAGGGCTCGTCGCGGGTCTCGAGGGCGAGGCCGTGCCGCCGGGCCCTGGCCCGCTGCTCGGGGCAACGGCTGGCGTCGATGGCGCCGGCTGATGGGGGGGGCGGCCGCCCGGTCCGACCGGGAGCTTCGTGACCGACGCGGGCGCGGGGGCCGGCAACGGTGCGGCGTTCGACTCGGCGCGAGGTTGGGAGCTTGCGCGGTCCGCGTGAGTCGTAGGAGCCCGATCCGGCGGGCTCATCGGCCCCCGGCCCATCTCCATCACCAGCCCGGGCTCCTGGCGCTCGCTCGTGCCCGAGCGCGGCGCACCGGCGGGCGAGCCCGCCTCGCCGACCATGGGCGCGGGCAGGTCGGTCGCGACGGCCAGTCCCGGCTCCCCGCCCCAGATCAGCCAGGTTCCTCCCCAGGCGGCGAGGCCCAGCGCGACCGCCCCGGCGCCGGCGAGCGCGATGAGCCTGGTCGGGGGTCGGCGGCGCGTCGTGCGCCCCGAGGATCGGACCCAGGTCCCGGCAGGGCGATCCGAGCGGGCCATCTGCGAGCTGAGCGTCATGGGCGTGATCCTATCGGTGGCCGGGGCGAAGCAGGCCGGCGCACTCTCCGGGCCGGGAACTCTGGCGGTCCGGGTGGCCCGCGCGGCGCGTGTCATGGGTTCGGGACGTGCTCCGGCCCCCGGATCATCGTCAATCCTGCTTCGGTGGCAACAGCGCGGACAGGGATGTCGCGCGGGCCGTGCGGGAGCCCCGGCTGGGCCGGCATGAAGGCTTCTGCAAAGCAGAGCCCCACGGTCATGACGCGCGGGCTCAGCGCCCCCAGGAAGCGGTCATAAAAGCCGGCGCCGCGACCCAGGCGATTTCCCGCGGCGTCAAAGCCCAGGCCCGGCACGATCACCAGGTCAAGGTCGCCCGGGTCCAGTTCCGGGCAATCCGGGCCGGGCTCGCGCAGGCCGAGGGCGGCGGCCCTGGGGTCGCGCGCCGGGAGCAGGCCGTCGGGCCCGTCTTCGAGGCGGACGACCTGGGCCGGGACGAGGCTCCGGGCCGCCCAGTCGGTGCGCGGATAGGCCACGTGCTTGTCCGACGCCAGCGCCTGCACCGCGATCTTCTCGGGGTCGGCCTCGCCCGGCAGTGCCGAGTAGACCATCACCGTGCGCACGGGCAGGAAGAACGGGGAATAAAGCAGGGCCGCGCAGGCCCGGTGCGAGAGCGACCTCACCAGCTCGGCGCCCCCCGGGCGCGTCGCCCGGTCCCGCTCGGCGGCGCGCAGCGCGGCCCGGGCGGCGGCCTTCTGCTGCGCAAGTTCCCCGGGGCCCGGTCCGGTCACGGTGCGGCGATGATACGGTGTGCGCGCCATGTCCCCGGGCCGGCCTGACTTCGACGCCGCGACCGCGCCCGCCAGCGACCACGACCCGGCCGCGCCGCCGCCGCTCCGCCTCAACATCGCCACGGGGATCGGCGTCATTGGCAGGCCGTTGGCGATCTTCCTGCTGGCTACGCACGCCGGAACGGCCGCCCTCCTGAGCGTGGTCCTGAGCCCGACCGGCAACGCCGCCAAGGCCTGGGCCGTGGGCGGATTCATCGTCTTCGACCTGCTCATGGCCGCCTGGCTGATGTCGCAGCTCTGCCACCAGACGGCCACGAAGATCTGGCGGCCCCTCGCCGAAGCGTTCCCCGGCGTCGCGCCGGCGCCCGACGCGGTGCGCACGAACTTCTACCTGGGGTTCGGCATCGCGTGGCTGGGCCTGGGCGGGCTCGCCCACGTCGCCGCCGACGGGCGCCATCTCCACCTGCTCCCAACGGCCCTGCTGCGCCGCTCGGGGGCGACGCCGATCAGCGTCCCGCTCGAGCGCCTGGAGCGCCCGCGGTTCTCGTGGCCCATGGGCCCGAACGTGAGCATCGCCGGCGTGCCCGTGCGCGTGCCGGGGTGGGTCAGGCCGCTCGTCGGCCCGGCGCCCGCCGCCGGCGCTGACGCCGGCGCCGCGGATGGGCCGGCCGCGCGCGCCGGGACGTAGCACGCGGCCCCGCGCCCACTACACTTTGCGGCGCTGACACGCGGGGCGTGACCCCCCGCCCCGGCGCTGTCGCGCCCCCACCTACCCCGGGAGAACCCTTGGCGACGATCTCGACGACCCGCCACGCCTTCCTCCACGGCAAGTGGACCACCGAGGACTCGGCGCGCCTGTACGGTCTGCCCGACTGGGGGAAGGGATACTTCGGCGTCAACGCCGGTGGTCACCTCACGGTGCACCCCTTCAAGGACCCGAGCACCGCGATCGACCTCTTCGAGGTCACGCGGGGGCTGGCCGAGCGCGGCATTCACGCTCCCGTGCTGCTCCGCTTCTCGGGCATCATCGAGCACCGCCTCCGCGAGATCCGCAAGGCCTTCGACGACGCCATCGCCGAGCAGGGGTACGCCGGCGGGTACTCCTGCGTCTATCCCATCAAGGTCAACCAGCAGCGGCACATCTGCGAGCAGATCGCGGCCCTGGCCACCGAGCTGAACT
>DASPKO010000229.1:0-8232 GCA_035628055.1 Phycisphaerales bacterium | reverse complement strand
CACGGGCGAGACCGCGCGGCAGCGAGGCGAGCACCCGACCGAAGCGACGGTGCTGGAGATGGCCGGCGACGCGAGCCGCGGCCGGCGCATGCTCGAGGGGCTGGCGGCCCCGCTGTACGGCCTGGCCGATGTCGTGCTCCTGCCGGTGCGGATGGTGCACACGCCGCCGTGGGCGCTGGTCTCAAGCCCGCGGGAGGCGTACGAGCGCTCGCCCTGGCCGGGCGGGCTCGACCCGGCCTCGCCCGTGGCGGGGGCGCGGGGGGCGGAGTGAATCCGGCTAGCGGAGGCGGCGGGCCACCAGCACGCCCTCGCGGAGCGGGAAGCCGGTAGAGTCGAAGTCGGGGTCGCAGGCGACGGCGCGCGTGAAGCGGTCGGCCGCGTCGCGGTCGGGGCTCGTGCCGGGGGTCTCGTCGATCCACCAGTCGCCGGCCCCGAGGATGTTGTCGGCGATCAGCAGGCCGCCGACGGTCAGCAGGGGTCGCACCAGCGACCAGTAGGCGGGGTACTCGCGCTTGATGGCGTCGAAGAAGACCAGGTCGAGCGAGCCCTCGCCCAGCTCGGCGGCGAGGGCGGGGAGGGCGTCGAGGGCCTTGGCGCGGCGGAGCTCCACGCGGTCGGCGAGGTTGGCGGCGGCGAACTCGCGCTGGGCGAAGTCCGCGTGGAGCGGCTCGGGCTCGAGCGTGATGAGGCGCCCGCCCGGCGCCAGGCCGCGGGCGATCCAGATCCCGGAATAGCCGGCGAGCGTTCCCAGCTCGAGGGCGAGGCGGCCGCGCGTCAGGCCCGTGAGCAGCTTGAGCAGGCGGCCCACGTCGGAGGAGACCGCGATGTCCGGGAGGCCCGCGGCGACGGCCCGGGGCATCAGGGTGGCGAGCTGCTGGTCCTCGGTGCCGAAGATGCCGCGGAGGTACGCGGTGGTGTAGGCCCAGCGCTGCGGGGTCATGTCGGGCATGGTGGCGGAGCGTAGTGGGGGGCCGGGCCCGGGGATCGGAGACGGGGTCCCGCGTCAGAGTCGTCTGCCGGCTCTGTGGCCCAGGTCTCTCGATCCTTTAGTTTTCTGCCTCTGTCCTTCGGAGTCTTGCGTGCCTCCGTGGCTCCGTCCCTTCCTTCTGCTTCCCTTAAAGCAGAACCGCCCGCGGGGGCGGGCGGTCTGCGTCAGCCTTGATGTCGGGGCCGGCTACTTGTGGTCGTGCCCGGCGGGGTGGTCCGGCTGACGCGTCCCCGCGTCGCCGCGGCCCGCGAGGGCCTTGTGCACGTCGGGGAGCTGGTCGGCACCCGCGGGCACGGTGACGCTGGAACCCTCGAAGTCGTCACCCACCGGCTCGGCGCGGCCCCCGAGGTGCCGGGCGAGGAAGCCCTCGGCGACGGCGTAGAACGCCATGCGGTTCTGCGGGCGCGCGAATCCGTGCCCCTCGTCCGGGAAGAGCACGTACATCACCGGGATGTTCTTGGCGGTCATCGCCTGGACGATCTGGTCGGCCTCGGCCTGCTTGACGCGCGGGTCGTTGGCGCCCTGGCCGATCAGCAGGGGGCGCACGATCTTGTCGACGTGCGTGAGGGGGGAGCGCTCGGCGAGGAACTTCCTGCCTTCCTCGGTACGCGGGTCGCCCACGTGCTTGACCATGGTCTCGAAGAAGGAGGTCCAGTAGGGGGGGATGGAGGCGAGGAGAGTCTGGAGGTTCGAGGGGGCGACGATCGCGACCGAGCAGGCAAAGAGCTCGGGGGTGAAGGTCACGCCCGCCAGGGCGGCGTACCCGCCGTAGGAGCCTCCGAAGATGGCGACCTTGTCCTTCTGGGCGACGCCCTCGCGGACGGCCCACTCGACCGCGTCGACGAGGTCGTCGTGCATCTTGCCGCCCCACTCCTTCATCCCGGCGTTGGTGAACGTCTTGCCGAAGCCGGTCGAGGCGCGGAAGTTGACGCTCAGGACCGCGTAGCCCCGGTTGGCGAGCCACTGGTGCTCGGGGTTGTACCCCCAGGAATCGCGCCCCCAGGGGCCGCCGTGCACGTTGAGAACCATGGGGACGGGGCGCTCGGGGCGCCCGTCCCCGTCGGCGTCGGAGCCGGGGGGGAGGCTGAGGTAGCTGACCAGGTCCAGCCCGTCGCGGGACCTGATCACCACCGGGTGCATCTTGACCAGGGGCAGGCCCTCGAGCTTCGAGCTGCTGGTGAAGAGGAAGGTGGCGGTGTTGGTCGCGTTGTCGTACAGGTACGTGCGGGCCGGGCCGTCGTCCATCACGTAGGCGACGGTCCACTTCGAGTCGTCCAGGGTGCGGCCGGTGACCGTGAAGTCGCCATCGGCGATCTTGGCCAGGGCGGCCATGTCCTCGGCGATCGCGGGATCGAGGACCTTCCAGGTCTCGCGGAGGTGCTCGAAGGAGACGGCCTGGATGACGCCGGTGGAGGGGTGGGCGATGAAGCCGCCCACGTCGGCGCGGGGGTCCTCGGCGATGATCTTCTCGGCGCCGGAGGCGAAGTCGATGGACTTGAGGGCCGCGGTGTCGCGCCCGCGCGACTCGTTCATGTAGAGCGTCCGGCCGTCGCGGGTGAACCCGAGGGGCGCGGTGGAGAGGGCGTCCTCGGTGGGGACGCTGGTCCAGGGCTCGAGGGATCCGGTGTCGCTCACCTTGAGGAGGTCCATGCCCCCCTCGGGCGTGGGGCGGGCGGCGAGGCGGACGCGGAAGTCGTCGTCGACGACGAAGCCGGCGAAGCCGTCGTTCTGCCGGACCAGGGTGCGCTCGCCCGAGACGATGCTGACGCGGTGGAGGTCGTGCCAGCGCGGGTCGCGGTCGTTGAGCCCGACGAGGATGTCGGTGGGGAAGTTCTCGCTGGCGCCCTCGATCTGGGCGGCGACGCCCTCCTGGGGCGTGAGGTCCTTGGTGTCGAGGGTCTGGGTGTTGACGCTGTAGACGCGCCAGTTCTCGTCCCCGCCCTTGTCCTGGAGGAAGACGATGTGGGACGAGTCGTAGGCCCAGAGATAGCGGCGGATGCCCCGCCCGGTGTCGCTGGTGACGGGCTTGGCGGCGTCGGGCTTGCTCGCCGGGGCGACGAAGACGTTGAGCACGCCGTTGTGCGGGGCGATGAAGGCCAGGTGGCGGCCGTCGGGGCTGAGGCGGCCCTGGATGCGCTCGGGGTTGCCGAAGAGCACCTCGCGGGGGATGAGGGCCGCGGGGGCGGCCCCGGCCGACATGGCGCGGCCCGCGGGCGGTTTGGCGGTCGCGGTCTCCTGGGCACGGGCGGCGCCCGGGGCGCACAGGCCGCTGAGAAGCAGGAAGGCGAGGAGACGGGTTTTCATGATGGCTCCAGGTGCGGGATGGTTCCCGGTCGGCGCGAAGGCGGGGCGCAAGCTTAGATGGCCTTTCCGACGCTCGGCTGCCGGGTGGTCCGGGCGGTGACGCGGGCGAGGGCGCGGTTGGCGATGAGTGCGATGAGCCCGAGGACGAGGAGGGTGATCGCCAGGCCGATCGCGGCCAGGGCCCACTTGTCCAGGCCGGTCCGGGCCAGGAGCGAGCTCTCCAGCTCGTCGCGGGTGAGGTGGCGGGCGCCCGAGCCGATGACGACCGCCGCGGCGGTGCGCGGCGTCATGCCCAGCAGCGTGCCCAGGAGGAAGGGGGCCCGGGGGGTCTTGACGGAGGCGAGCACGAGGTTCGTGAGCGCGAAGGGTGAGTTGGGGGGGACGCGGATGAGCGCGACGAGGGCGAGGGTGCGGAAGAGGCTGGGGGGCCCGGTGGCGTCGTCGCCCAGCAGGGCCTCGCGGAGGGCCAGGAGGCGCGGGTGCTCGGCCACGAGGGCCATGACACGGTCGCCGGAGGCCCGGCGGGCGATCTCGTACCCGATGAAGGCCCCGCCGACGAAGCCGGCGAGGGCGGCGGGGAGACCGAGGGTCACGCCGAAGGCGAACCCGCCGAGCGCCGATTGGGCGTAGGTGGGGAGGAGGGCCAGCCCGGCCAGCAGGGCGAAGCCGGCGGCGTAGATCGCGAGGCCGGCGCTCCCTTGGGCGCGGAGCCAGGGGCCGGTCGAGCCCATGGTGGCAAAGAGCAGGAGCGAGCCGAGCGGGGGGAGGAAGGTGGCGCAGGCGGCGAGGATCGAGGCGGGCCCGAGGCGGCGGAGCACGGTGGGGCGCGGCGCGGGCGCGGGGGCCTGCATGGGCGGAGCCTAGCATCGGGCCCACTGCTGCAACACGGCCGGGGAAGCCCGGCCGCGGAGGTTGGCTCGATGATTCCACGGCCGCCGCCCCGCGAGGGAAGTCTGGGCTTTTTGTACGTGCCCCCGCTGCGCGTCCAGGGGACGAGCGTGGCGGGCGAGGCGACGGTGGTGGGGGTGCCGGAGCTGGACATCTGCTTCGACATGGGCCAGTGCCCGCGGGCGATGCTGGCGAGCAAGTACGTGGCGATCAGCCACGGGCACATGGACCATGTCGGGGGGCTGGCGTACTACTGCTCGCAGCGGGTCTTTCAGGGGATGGGACCGGGGACGATCGTGTGCGACGCGCGGATCGCGGGGGCGATCCGCGGGATGATGGCGGGGTACGTCGAGCTGGAGCGGCAGGTGACGCCGTTCGAGCTGATCGAGCTCGAGCCCGACGGGCAGGTGCAGATCAAGAACAACATCCTGCTGCGGGGCTTCCCGGTGGAGCACACGGTGCCGGCCTTCGGGTACGCGGTGGTGGAGCGGCGGAGCAAGCTGCGTGCGGAGTACCTGGGGCTGCCGCAGGAGAAGCTCAAGGAGCTCAAGGACCGGGGGGTGGAGATCACGCGGACGCTGGAGGTGCCGCTGGTGGCGTACCTGGGAGACACCGCGCCGGGGCCGCAGCTCGTGCGTGAGGAGGTGCGGCAGGCCCAGGTGGTGATCGCCGAGTGCACGTTCACCGAGCCGGACCACAAGGCCCGGGCGAAGGTGGGGATGCACATGCACGCGGACGACGTGGCGGAGTGGCTGGGCGTGCTGGAGTGCCAGGCCCTGGTGCTGATCCACGTCTCGCGGCGGACGAACCTGCTCGAGGCGCGGCGGATGATCGAGAAGCGCGTGGGGCCCGAGCGCGCGGCGCGGCTGCACCTGCTGATGGACCACCGGGCCAACCGCGAGCGCTACGAGCACCAGGAGGCCGAGGCGGCCCGGCTGGGCGCGGCCCAGACCGCCGCCGCGGGGGCGCCCGACGCGGACGCGAGCGCGGGCGGTTGACCGCGCCGCGGTTATCGCTTACGTTGGTTGTTGGTCGACGGTGCCGCGGGACGGATGCTCGCGGCGGCGCCTGTCATGGCCGACAGGGCTCGTCCGAACAGACGCTTCAGGCAGAGAGAGGTCCACGATCGTGGCGGTCCGCACGGGGTCGCAGCGCGGCGACGTTGGCACGGCCGAGCATGACCGGCAGACGCTCCGGACGATCCTGGAGCATCTGCGGCGGCATCAGCCCGGGTTGTGCCGGCAGTGGTTCGAGGAGATCGAGCCGCTGGGTGTCCTGGGCGGCGTGCTCCGCCTGCGGGCCCACTCGCGCGTGCACCGCGACTATCTCCAGCGCCAGTGCGTCGACCAGTTCAAGGAGGCGGCCCAGGCGGTGAGCGGGCGGCTCCTGAGCGTGCAGTTCCTCGGGCCCGAGGACGACGCGCCCGCGCAGCCCGTGCACGCGGAGAGCACCCAGCCGCTCCCGGAGCCGAAGGCGGGGGCCGCCTCCCCAGTGCCTCTCGAGCGCGCGGGCGGCCTCGACCGGGACGCGGCCCCCTCGGTCAGCGGGGGGCGCTCCGCGGAGCCGGGAGGGCAGGCCGCGGCGGGCGTGCCCGGTGCCCCGGCCCGGCACGGGGCGGAGGGGGGGCGGGGCGACGGGGGAGTCGCGGCGCGTCCCGGGGAGGGGCCGACGCCCGGGCCGGTGCCGTCGCTGACCGTCCCGCGCGCGCGCAGCGCGGGGCTGTCGGTGTATTCCGACTCGCTGGTCATCAACCCGGACTACTCGTTCGAGCACTTCGTGGTGGGCCCGGCCAACCGGCTGGCGCACGCCGCGGCCCTGGCGGTCGCGAGCAATCCGGGGCGGGCGTACAACCCGTACTTCGTGCACGGGGACGTGGGGCTGGGCAAGACGCACCTCCTGCAGGCGATCTGCCTGAAGATCCACGAGACCGCCGCGGACGCGCGGATCTATTACACGTCGTGCGAGGGGTTCACGACGCAGTTCATGGACGCGGTCCAGGCCGGCGAGATGAACAAGTTCCGGCACAAGTTCCGCGACGTGGACGTGCTGGTGATCGACGACATCCACTTCCTGGCCAAGCGTGACCGCACCCAGGAGGAGTTCTTTCACACCTTCAACAGCCTCTACCAGGCGCACAAGCAGATCATCCTGTCCAGCGACGCCCCGCCGGAGGAGATCCCCGATCTCGAGGACCGGCTGGTGAGCCGGTTCAAGTGGGGCCTGGTCACGAGCGTGGACACGCCGAGCTTCGAGACGCGGATCGAGATCCTCAAGAACAAGGCCCGGCTGCGGGGCTTCGAGCTTCCCAACGACGTCGCCAGCCACGTGGCGGCCCGCATCGACACGAATATCCGCGAGCTCGAGGGGGTGATCATCAAGCTCCAGGTGCTCGGGAGCGTGGAGCAGCGGCCCATCGACCTGGCCCTGGCCCGGACGGCGCTGGGGGAGCAGGACGAGCGCCCCGAGAAGCCCGTGCAGCTCGGCACGATCGTGGACGCCGTCATCGACTTCTACGGCGTGAAGCTCACGGACCTGCAGTCCAAGCGGCGTCCGCGGTCCATCGTGCTGCCGCGGCAGGTGTGCATGTACCTGGCCCGGGAGCTCACGGGCCTCTCGCTCGAGCAGATCGGGCTGCACTTCGGGGGGCGCGATCACACCACCGCGATGCACGCGATCAACACCATCCGCCAGCGCTGCCAGGCGAGCGCCGAGTTCGCCGAGACGATCCGCGGGTTGCAGGAGCGGGTCCGTGACAGCTCGAGGTAGCACCGCCCGCGGCCGGTGATTCCGGTACCGCGCTTCAGCGCGTCGGGCAGAAGCCCGATAGCACCGGGGCCTATTCACAACGGGAAGAGTGACTTTACCCCCCACGCGGGCAAGGGTTCCGTTTGGCCATCACCGGGGACCGCGCCACCGTGGCTCCAGATAACCACCGCACCCGTCACCTAGTCGCGCTAGATGCCCCGGCTTGGCGAGGCGGCAGGGCCCGACCGCGCCCCGGCCTCCCCCCGCCCCCCGCGAGCGCCGATGTGCCCGGCATGCTCTCATCTGGCATCGCGCGTCAGGGATGGACGGGGCGGCTCGCGGGTTTGCGGACCTGGGGGGTGCGTCTGGCGGTGATGCTGGTCGCGGCCGCGGTGCCCGGCCCGGCGGCGGCGCTGGACGTTCCCGCGACCGACACGCCCGATGGGTACCGCGTGGGCGTGACCAACAGCTATGTCTGGCTCACCGACACGCAGACCGGGCGGCAACTGATCGTGCCGAACCTCAGCGGCATCATCAACGACACGCCCGTCACGGTGCAGACGGAGTTCGTGCCGCAGCCCGGCGGCTTCGACCTGCGCTTCACGTACACCAACTCGACGGGCGACGAACAGCCCCTGGGGCGGCTGGTGCTGGGGGGGCTGCGCTTCGGGCAGCAGGTGCAGGCCCGGGACTTCCGGCACGACGGGAAGGTGCGCATCGAGGACCACGGGGGGCAGGACTACCTGGGGATGAACTTCTTCTACCCCGACGACCTCTACTCCCCCGTGATCGTCATGGGGGACGACCAGCACACGATCGGCATCAGCTTCTGCTACCCGGTGACCGACTACGACCACCAGGTGCACATGGTGATGCGCAGCCCGTACCGGCGCCCCGGCGATCAGGGCCGCAACTGGGAGATCGAGGCCCGCATGCCCGGGACGATCCCGGCGGGGCAGACGCGGCAGTACACGATGACCGTGCGGGCGGCCCGGGCGGGGGAGCACTGGCTCAAGACCCTGGTGCCCTACCGCGACTACTTCCGGGCCCGGTACGGCGGGGTGCAGTACACGCGCGATCCCCGGCCCGTGCGCGGGGAGATCATCGCCGAGCCGGCCAACTTCGCGCCGACCAACCCCCGGGCCTTCTGCTGGCCGACCCGGCGCCCGGACGTGCACGGCTGGGGGCCCTGGGCCGAGGCGCTCCGCGCGATCCCCGCCGAGGGGTATAGCCGCGTCATGATCTGGGCCGCCAGCGGGCTCTACGAGACGAACCGTGACAACAACTTCCCCTTCCAGGTCATGACG
>DASPKO010000228.1:0-18345 GCA_035628055.1 Phycisphaerales bacterium | reverse complement strand
TCCTCGTTGTGCGAGAGGATGATCACCTCGATGTTCGAGGCGGCGCGCCGGCGCCGATCAGTCTCGGCCACCTCGGGGGCGGGAGGCGGCGCGGCCGGCGCGGTGGGGAAGGGGCCGAGTGTGGTCATGCGGTCTTCTTGGCGGGGCCGGGGCCGGGACGGTCCAGCCGGTGCGGCGGAGCGCCCGGCGCGGGCGCTCCGACGGGTGATTCTTCCAGCCCGAGCAGGCCGGCGCAGGTTCCGAAGCGGTGCGATTCCAGCAGCCGGACGAGCTTGCCCGCCGTGGAGGCCAGGCCCACGTAGCACTTGAAGCGGCGGTGCGGGGGCATCGCGGCGCGCGGGCAGTCCGGCGCGAAGTCGCGCGGATGAAGGTAGACGACCGTGGGCCGGCCCGCGGCGGCCTCGCGGGCCAGCCCCCGCTCGATCAGCCCGTACGGCAGCAGCCGGAGATACCCACCCCCGGAGTAGCACAGCCGGCGCGGCCCGAAGTCGGCGACCGACATGGGCAGCTCGCGGAGGGTGCGTCCGGAGGGGGCGGTGATGGTGTGGGGCCCGCGCGGGCAGGCATAGCCCCCGTGCCCGCGCCGCGCGGGGAAGAGCGAGGCGTCGTAGGCCAGGCCAAGGTCGAGCAGCACATCGAACGCCCACTCGCACCCGGGCGTGATGGAGAATGAGGGAGCCCGGAACCCGCGGACCCGCGCCCCGGGGGCCGCCGCGACGATCACCGCGAGCGACCGCGCCACGTCGCGCCGGAACTCGTCCGGGGAGAGCTCATAGACCTTGCGGTGCCAGTGGGAGTGGGTCCCGAGCTCGTGCCCGGCGTCGGCGATCCGCCGGACCAGCTCCGGGTGGCGCTCCGCGACCCAGCCGAGCACGAAGAAAGTCGCCCGCGTGCGCGTGCGGGCGCAGATCTCCAGGATCTGGTCCGTGTACCGCTCCACGATGGAGCGGCTGTGAAGCTCCGGCCAGCGCGCGGGGTCCTCGACCGCGGCCACCTCGACGATGTGGAACCAGTCCTCGATGTCGAAGGAGAGCGCGTGCGTGATGGAGGGGGCGGGGGCCATGGTCGGGTCCAACTCGCCGGGGCGGTGCCGGCTCCGCGGAGGCCCCGCGGTGGGCCGGGTGGCGCCGGGCGGGCGCGCCGCCCGCCCCGGCGCTGCGACGGTCGTCCTCACGCGAACCGGTGCCCGGCGGCGCGGAAGCGGCGCACGTCCGCGCGGGTCGGCATCGAGAAGTGGGTCTGCTGGGTCTCGTCGTTGGGCATGGTCGGGCACGGCTCGCCCCGCGCCGCGGCGGCCTCCACGGTGCGCACCGCCTCGATGATGCACTCGGCGGCGAGGTCCTTCCCCCGGGCCATGATGTCCTCCAGGGTGTCGTGCGGGTGCACGCGGTAGGACCGCTGCACCACGATCGGGCCGTTGTCCAGCTTGGCGTCCACGAAGTGCACGCTCACCCCCCCCATGCGCTCCCCGTTGCACAGGGTCCAGAAGGAGGGCATGAGCCCGCGGTACTTGGGCAGGAGGGCCCCGTGGCAGTTGACGATGCCGTAGCGGGTCTGCTCGCGGAGGGCCTTGCGGTAGAGCTGCGTGCCCGAGATCGAGACGATGAACTCGACGCCCAGGTCGCGGAGCAGCCGGCGGAAGTCCTCCGAGTTGACGTCCTCGGTCCGGTGCACCGGCACGCCGTACTTCCGCGCCACCGCCTCGACGCTGTAGCAGCGCCGCGTGGAGCCCAGCAGGCCGTTGATGAGCCTGCTCTT
Source organism: Phycisphaerales bacterium (assembly GCA_035628055.1). Taxonomy (GTDB): domain Bacteria; phylum Planctomycetota; class Phycisphaerae; order Phycisphaerales; family UBA1924; genus DASPKO01. Next base: position 16,587 of record DASPKO010000228.1, on the reverse strand, counting down.
GAGCTTGTGCAAGGCGTAGCCGCGCAGCTTCCGCTGGAAGTAGCCGAACCCGTACATGCGGTACAGGTCGAGCGCGGTCTGCAGCACGGTGCGCTTGCCCTGGTTTACGCCCTGGATGTTGACGCCGGCGGTCGAATCGGCGAACTCGCGCAGGTACTTGTCCAGCACCTTGGGGAGGTAGAAGGGGTCGTCCTGGATGAAGACGTACTTGGTGATCATGGCGCGACGGCCCACGGGGCCAGGGATCGTAACGGCCGAGACGGCGGGCGCCGCGGGCCCGGTCACGCCGCGGTCTCCGAGAAGGGCCTGGCGGCGGGCTGGGCGGGCGGGTCCGCGACGGGGGTGCGCCCGGCGACAACGTCTTCGAGCAGGCGGCGCCACTGCTCGCACGCCAGCTCGCGGTTGAAGGCGGCGCTCAGGGCCGCGCGGGCCCGCGCGCCCATGCCGGCGGCCCGGGCGGGATCGCCCGCGAGCGCGACGATGGCGCCGACCAGGGCCTCGACGTCCCCTTGCCGCACGGTGAGCCCCGCGCCGTGCTCGGCCAGCACGCGCGCGAGCTCGCTCGACGGGCTCCCGATGAAGACGCACGGTCGCCCCGCGGCCATGATGCCAAAGAGCTTGCAGGGCACCATGATCCCCTCGACGCCTTCGCGCAGGCTGGCCAGGTGCACGTCCGCGACCGAGAGCGCGGCGTCCAGCCGGGCGCGCGGTTGATACGGCGCCAGCACGCAGTTGCCCAGCCCGTGGGCGCGCACGAAGCGGTCCACCACCTCCTTCTTCTTGCCCCCGCCCGCGAAGACGAAGCGGATGGAATCGTCGTCGCGCAGGCGGAGCGCGGCCTGGCACATGGTCTCGACGTCGTGGCCCAGGCCGAAGTTGCCCGAGTACATGACCACGAAGCGGTCGCCCAGGTCCCACTCGGCCCGGTACGGATTGTCCGCCCGCGGGATCGGCTTGACCTCCTCCTGGTCCGACCAGACCCCGATGCGCACGACGTGATCCGCCCCCACGTTCTTGGCGAGCACGCGCTCGCGCATGCACCGCCCCAGGACCACGGTTCGGTCGGCGCGCCGCAGGCAGAAGCGGTTGATCGCCTCGAAGAAGCGGGTGAGCGGCGCGCGCGGCCTCATGACGCCGCACGCGACGGGCAGGTCCGGGTACAGGTCCATGACCCAGTAGACGAAGCGGGTGCCCCGGACCAGGCGGAGCAACCAGCCGACAAGGGCGATGAAGGGGGGCGTCGTGAAGCACACGACGACGTCATGGCGCGGGCCCAAGAGCGCCCGGGCCCCCGCCGCGAGGTAGAACAGGGCGAAGTCCGCGACGCGCGCGACGATGCCGGCCTTGCCGAACAGGCTCCGGCCCACGCGAACGACGTGCACGCCGTCGATCGTTTCCCGCGCGGGCAGCGCGGCGCCCCGCTGCCCGTAGAGCGACCGGCTGGCGAGGGCCGTGACCTCGTGCCCGTGAGCGACGAGGTGGCGGGCCAGGTCGTGCGCGTGCTGCGCCGTGGCCGCCACGTCGGGGTAAAAGACCTGATTGAGGAGGAGGACGCGCATGCGGGAATCAATCGAGGCGGCCGAGACTCACGAGGGCAAACCGGGAGCGGGAAGAAGCGTCTGGGTGAACAGAGGGGTGTGCGGGCCGAGCACGACCCGGACGGTCATACGCCCCGACGCGGCGCAGGGATCAGGCAGTGACGGGGTGATCGCGGTACCAGGCGATCGTGCGGCGCAGGCCCTCCTCGAAGCCGACCTGGGCGCGCCACCCGAGCATCCGGCGGGCGCGCGAGACGTCCAGCTTGCGGCGGGGCTGCCCGTCGGGCTTGGTCGCGTCCCAGCGCACCTCACCCTTGAAGCCCGTGAGCCGGACGATGAGGGCGACCAGGTCGGCGATGGTGATCTCGGTTTCCGTGCCCAGGTTCACGGGGATGGGCTCGTCGAGGGTTTCCGCGGCGCGGAGCAGCCCTTCGGCCGCGTCGTCAACGTACAGGAACTCGCGGCTGGCGCGCCCGGTCCCCCAGCAGACGATGGCCGCGTCGCCGCGCTGCTGGGCCTCGACGCACTTGCGGATGAGGGCCGGGATAACGTGGCTGGTCGCGAGATCGAAGTTGTCCCCGGGCCCATAGAGGTTGACCGGCAGGACGAAGACCGAGCTGAGGCCGTATTGCCGCCGGTAGCCGTCCAGCATGACCAGCGCCGCCTTCTTGGCGACGCCGTACGGGGCGTTGGTCTCCTCCGGGTAGCCGTTCCAGAGATCTTCCTCTTTGAACGGGATGGGCGCGAACTTTGGGTAGGCGCAGATCGTGCCCGTCTGCACGAACTTCTGGATCCCGGCGAGGCGGGCGTGCTCGATCAGGTGCAGGGCCATGGCCATGTTGGCGAAGAAGTAGCGGCCGGGGCTGGCCAGGTTGGCCCCGATCCCACCCACCTCCGCCGCCAGGTGCAGCACGACGTCCGGGCGCAGGTCGCGATACATGCGGGCGACGTCTTCCTGGCGCGTCAGGTCGTACTCGCGCCGCCGGGGCACGAGCACGTCGCCGCAGCCCCGGCCCCGCAGCTTCTCACAGACGACGCGTCCCAGAAAACCGGCCCCGCCGGTGACAAGAACTCGCTTGTGGGCCAGGTCGGTGGGCATGGGACGGCACCAGCATTCGGCACGGGGCGCGGGGCGGTTCGCACCCGGCCGCGCTGATTTCCCCGCGGCGCGGCGTGGAGGACCGACTGTAGGGGTTTTCGGGGCGATTCGGCGGAGAAGCCCCGCCCGGCGGGCCGCGGTCCGCAGCGCTGGGACCCTGGACATCGCGCTCCACCGGGCGGACCGGGGAGTCGGGGTCCGCGGCGGCCGATGAATAGCCTTGCGGCACGCGGCGTACCGGGGCACGCGTCCCAGCGGGGAACGGGGTGCCGGCAGAGCGAGCGCGAAAGAGGAGAGTCCGATGGCGGTCAAGCGAGCGCTGATCACGGGCATCACGGGGCAGGACGGCAGCTACCTGGCGGAGCTCCTGCTCCGCAAGGGATACGAGGTCCATGGGATCATCCGCCGCGCTTCGGGCTTCAATACCGACCGGATCGACCACCTCTACCTGGACCCTCACATCCCCGGCGGGCGTCTGAAGCTTCACTACGGCGACCTGCTGGACGCCAATGTGCTCTCCAAGGTGATGGAGGCGAGCCAGCCCGACGAGGTGTACAACCTCGGCGCCCAGAGCCACGTGCGGGTGAGCTTCGACATGCCCATCTTCACCGCCGACACGGTGGCGATGGGCGCGCTGAAGCTGCTCGAGGCCGTGCGCGAGTTCCAGGAGCGCTCGGGAAAAAAGCCGCGCTATTACCAGGCCTCGAGCAGCGAGCAGTTCGGCAAGGTGCAGGAGACGCCCCAGAAGGAGTCAACGCCGTTCTACCCGCGCAGCCCGTACGCCTGCGCCAAGGTGATGGCCCACTGGGCCACGGTGAACTACCGCGAGAGCTACGGGCTGCACGCCTCGTGCGGGATCCTGTTCAACCACGAATCGCCGCGCCGCGGCGAGACGTTCGTGACGCGGAAGATCACCCGGGCCGTCGGGAGGATCAAGCTGGGTTTGCAGAAGAAGGTGTTTCTCGGCAACCTCGACTCGCAGCGCGACTGGGGGTACGCCGGCGACTACGTCGAGGCCATGTGGCGGATGCTCCAGCGCGCGACGCCGGACGACTACGTGGTGGCGACGGGGCGGACGATCCCGGTGCGGCAGTTCGCCGACCTGGCCTTCGCCCACGCGGGGCTGGATTTCAGCGACTTCGTCGAGTTCGACCCCCGGTACCTGCGTCCCGCGGAGGTGGACCTGCTCCTGGGCGACCCCGGCAAGGCCAAGCGTGAGCTGGGGTGGGAAGCCAGCACGAGCGTTGAGCAGCTCGCGGCGATGATGGTGGAGCACGACCTGGAGTTGGCGGCGCGGGAAAAGACTCTGCGCGACGCCGGACACAAGCTGCCGGAGTACGCGGGGCACGATCAATAGCTGGCCGCCATGAGGGGCCGTGACGGCGCACCGCGGCAGCCGCGCCCCCTACCCCGCCGAGCCCACGAGGGCGGCGTTGGTGGGAAAGCGCTGCAGGGCCGCCAAGAGCTGCTCGACCTGCTGCGGCGGCTGCATGGCCATCAGGCGCCGGCGCAGCGCGGTGACCGTCTTGAGTTCCTGCTCGGGCATGAGCAGGTGCTCCTTGCGCGTGCCGCTGGCGGCGAGGTTGATGGCGGGGAAGAGGCGGCGCTCGCTGATCTTGCGGTCGAGGATCAGCTCCATGTTGCCGGTCCCCTTGAACTCCTCGAAGATCACCTGGTCGCCGGCCGAGCCGGTGTCCACCAGGCAGCTCGCGATGATCGTCAGCGAGCCGGCCTCCTCGGTGTTCCGGGCCGAGCCGAAGAGCTGCTTGGGGACCTCCAGGGCGCGCGAGTCGATGCCCCCGGTCATGGTGCGCCCGCTCGAGGCGTGCCGGCGCGAGCGGTTGAAGGCCCGGCCCACGCGCGTGAGCGAGTCCAGCAGGACGACGACGTGCCGGCCGGCCTCGACCAGCCGCTTGCAGCGCTCGATCGTCCCGGTGCACAGGGCGATGTGCTGCTCGACGTCGTGGTCGTTGCTGGAGGCGACGACCCGGCAGCGGGCCAGGCGCCGCCGGCCCGAGTCGTCCGTCGGCGGCTCGGCGTAGGCGGCGAACGTGCGCCGGAAGTCGGTGACTTCCTCCGGACGCTCGTCCACGAGCAGGATGACGACCTCGAGCTCCGGGTGATTGCGCACAAGCCCGGTGGTGATGTCCTTGAGCAGCGTGGTCTTGCCGGCCTTTGGCGGTGAGACGATCAGCCCGCGCTGACCCCGACCGATCGGGCAGAACAGATCGATCAGGCGGCACGAGGGGGCGCACCCCGGATGCTCGAGCGCCAGCCGCGGCTGCGGGTCGATCGAGGTGAGCTCCTCGAACGGCTTGAGGGCCTTGAAGCGCTCCGGGTCGAGCCCCTCGATCGCCAGGATGGACTCGACCACGGGCCGGCCGCCCTGCCCATTGGGACCGGCTCCCGGCTGGCCCTGGTAGGGGCCCGATTGACCCGGACCGCCACGACGGCGGCGCTTGGACCTGCGTTGTCCGACTGCCACGGTGATCTCCAGGCCGGGGCGGAGGTTGTACCGCTGGCCGAAATACAACGGAACGAAAGGGTCCTGGTCGGTGGCGTGCGGGCCATCGGACCCGAGCTGGCGGACGCGGCCCTCGGCGTGCTTGGGCCACTCCAGGATTCCCGTCACGGTTGCCATGCCCGCGCGTGCTTCCGCTGCCGCCGGGCAGCTCCGCCGCGTCCCCCGCACCGACCACGCCGTTCACGGTGCGGCCGGGCTAGGACGCTGCGCTCGCTCGGGGCGCGGCGCGCCAGGCCGCGCTCCGGCGCGGCCGGACCTCGTACCGGGCGGCTTCACAACCCGGCCTTAACACCCGCCCCGAACACCCAACCCGGGGCGCGCAGAGAGCACCCCGTGTCTTCCGCTTCCTGCGCCGTCTGCCGTGCCCCGCAGTGTGCCGCGACCCCCGTCGATCCCCCCGCCGCCCGACTCCCCATCAACATCTGAGCATACGGCGGGCCGGGTGTCAAGGCGATGATCCCACCCCGCACGCCGACTACCTCAAGGTTCGCAGGCGCGGGCCTCCGGGTTCGCCGACCCCGCGTCCGGGGCCGGAGGAAGCCGGCCCTCCGCTATTATCGGCGGCGGACCCGACGGACTGCACACCATCCGGCCGGAGGGCGCGCCCCAAGCCAACATGGAGACCATCAAGGGCATCGCGGTCTCCCCCGGAGTGGCCATCGGGCGGATCTTCGTCCTCGACGAGGAGCGCCAGCGGATCCCGCGGCGCACGGTGACCGCGGATCGCGTCCCGGGCGAGCACGAGCGACTCAACCAGGCCCTGGACCGCTCGGTCCTCGAGCTCAGTTCCCTGCGCCAGCGCACCACCGAGACGATGGGCGAGGAGGCGGGGAAGATCTTCGCGTTCCACGTCGGCATGCTCTGCGACCCGTCGCTGACCAGGCCCATGCACGAGGCGATCGACGCGGGCCGCGTCACCGCCGAGTACGCCGCCTGGCAGGGATTCCAGGACCTGGCCAAGCGCCTCCTCTCGATCCCGGACCCGACCTTCCGCACCAAGGTCGACGACGTGCGCGACCTGTCGGCGCGGGTGCTGCGCCACCTCATCGGCGAGCACCGCACCCGGCTCCCGCTGATGGACCGCAAGGCGATCGTCATCGCGCGCGACCTCACCCCCTCGCAGGCCGCCGCCTTCGACCGGGCCCACGTGATCGGCTTCGCCACCGACCTGGGCGGGGCCACGAGCCACACCGCGATTTTCGCGCGGGCCCTGCGCATCCCCGCGGTCGTCGGCTGCGCGCGGCTGACCGACCTGGCCGAGGATGGGCAGGCGGTCATCGTCGACGGCGACCGCGGGCAGGTCATCCTCGACCCGGACGAGCGCACGCTCCAGGAGTTCGAGGGGTACATCGAGCAGCAGCGGGTCTTCCGGCTCTCCCTGGGCGAGCTGGCCAGTCTCCCGAGCGTCACCCGGGACGGGCTGCGGGTCCACCTGCTCGGGAATATCGAGTTCCCCGACGAGATCCCCACCATCCTCGAGTACGGGGGCGAGGGCGTGGGACTCTACCGCACCGAGTACCTGTACCTGACCTCCGACGTGCCCCCGACGGAGGAGGACCATTACCAGGCCTACAAGCGGGCCGTCGAGCTGAGCCAGGGACGCGTCCTGACGATCCGCACCGTCGACCTGGGCGCCGACAAGTACACGCAGGAGCAGATGGAGGCCCCGGAGCGCAACCCGTTCCTGGGGCTCCGCTCCATCCGCTACTGCCTCCAGTCCCTCCCCATGTTCAAGACGCAGCTGCGGGCACTGCTGCGAGCCTCGGCCCTCGGCCCGATCAAGGTCATGTTCCCGCTCATTACCTCCACCGGCGAGTTCCGCCGGGGCAAGTACCTCCTGGCCGACGTGATGGAGGACCTCGACGACGAGGGGGCGGCCTTCGACCGCTCCGTCGAGGTCGGGATGATGGTGGAAGTGCCGGCGGCGGCCCTGATGGCCGACATCTTCGCCAAGGAGGCCGCTTTCTTCTCGATCGGGACCAACGACCTGGTGCAGTACACCCTGGCGGTGGACCGGACCAACGAGCGCGTGGCGGCGCTCTACAACCCGGGCCACCCGGCGGTGCTGCGCCTGATCGGAGAGGTGATCCGGGCCGCCGACCGTGCCCGCATCCCGGTCTCCTGCTGCGGAGAGTCGGCCGGCGACCTGGGCTACGCCATGTTGCTGGTCGGCCTCGGGCTGCGTACCCTCTCTGTGACCGCGGGGAGCATCCCCCCGCTCAAGCGGCTGATCCGGAGTGTCACGGCGGCCCAATGCGAGGCGCTGGCTCACAAGGCCTGCTCGCTCGATTCCGATGTCGCGGTCAGCGCGTTCCTGCGCGACCAGGCTCGAAAGATTCTCCCCGAGGCGTTCGACGGGCGTTCCGGCGAATAGCGGGCCCACACGGGACCCACAGCCCACGGGACTCGATTGCTCGGCTGGTTCGCCATGCGGCGGATAGGCCGGATGCCGGACGACCCGGCGGCGCGCTCCGGCGCGAGGGCCCCTGACAGGGAGCCCCGCCAGAGGCACGGCGCCGGGAGATGGTGGGAAGGCCCAGCGCCTTTCCGAAGCGTCGCCTTCCAGCGACGTGTGCGGTGCCGACGCGGCCGCGAGCTGGCGGGGTCCCCCGCCGGTCGCCGGGGCGCAGGCCCCGCGGGCGGCTCGTGTGCCGCCGGCCGCGAAGCGTTCTCGCAGCGCTCTCGGCCCCATCCCTCTCGTTCCCGACCATCCGACCTCGACCCTCCTCACGCGTTCCGAGCCGGACGGCGGCGGGTTGCTTTCTCGCCTCGAGAGAGCATCCCGCGCACCGGGTGGCGGCGCCGCCCGGGGTTCGCGGAGACTGGCGTTCGGAGAGCCGACACCGCCGCGCAGCCGATGTGATGTTTGGGCGAATGTTCTTTGAAGGATCCGGAATGGCAAAGCGTGAGATGGTCGTGAACTACGTCCCCGGCGAGGAATGCCGGGTGGCGGTCACCGAGAATGGGAAGCTGGAGGAGTACCACGCCGAGCGGGCCGACGCGGTCAGCCACGTGGGGAACATCTACCTCGGCAAGGTCGTGAACGTGGAGCCGGCGATCCAGGCCGCCTTCGTCGACTTCGGGCTCGAGCAGTCCGGGTTCCTGCACGTCTCGGACCTGCACCCGCGCTACTTCCCGGGGGAGGACTCCGAGACGACGGAGATGGTCGGGAAGAAGACGCCGCGGCGCGAGCGCCCACCGATCCAGCACTGTCTCAAGCGGGGCCAGGAGATCGCGGTGCAGGTTCTCAAGGAGGGCGTCGGGACCAAGGGCCCGACGGTCACCGGGTACCTGAGCATCCCCGGGCGCTTCCTGGTCATGATGCCCCTGATGGACCGGGTGGGGGTGAGTCGCAAGGTCGAGGACGAGGAGACGCGCCGCCAGATGCGCGAGATCCTCGACCAGCTCGACCTGCCGGACGGGTTCGGGTTCATCCTGCGCACCGCCGGGATGGAGCGCACCAAGGCCGAGCTCAAGCGCGACCTGGCCTACCTGCAGCGGCTCTGGAAGGACATGGAGCGACGCTGGAAGAAGGGCTCGGCGCCCCGGCTCCTGTACAGCGAGCAGGACCTTCTGGTCCGGTCCCTGCGCGACATGCTCTCGGGGGACATCGACCGCATCGTGATCGATAACGAGAACGCCCTGCGCCGCGCGGCGCGGTTCCTCAAGATCGTGGCCCCGCGCTCGGCGGCCAACCTGGTGCACTACACCGCCGGCACCCCCATCTTCCACGCCCTGGGCATCGAGCAGCAGATCCGCACGATCCACTCGCGCGAGGTCCCGCTGCCCAGCGGCGGGCGGCTGGTGATCGACGAGACCGAGGCCCTGGTCGCGATCGACGTCAACAGCGGCAAGAGCCGCGTCGCCCGCGACGCCGAGACCAACGCCTACGAGACCAACCTCGAGGCGATCGAGGAGATCGGGCGGCAGCTCCGCCTGCGCGACCTGGGCGGCATCGTCATCAACGACCTGATCGACATGCGCGCCGCGCGCCACCGCAAGGACGTGGAGAACCGCTTCAAGGACATGCTCAAGGACGACCGGGCGCGCTCGACCATCGCCCCCATCAGCCCCTTTGGTATCCTGGAGATGACGCGGCAGCGCATGCGCGGCAGCCACGAGAGCATCCACTTCTCCGAGTGCCCCACCTGCCGCGGGCGGGGCCTGGTGCAGAAGTCCGATTCCATCGCCGCCGACGCCCTGCGCGAGCTGGCGACCCTGCTGCAGTACCCGCGGGTGGCGCGCGTCGAGATGGTGGTCAGCCCCCGGGTCGCCGGGGAGCTCCTCTCGACCAAGCGCCGCTCGCTCAACCGCCTGGAGCGCAGCTCGGGCAAGCACGTGGACGTGCGCATCAGCGAGGCCATCGCGCTGGACCGGGTCACGTTCTACGGCTACGACGAGCGCGGGGCCGACATCGACGTCGGCAAGCTGCCCAGCCCCAGGGTGCAGCCCGACCAGCTCCGCCCCTGGTCCGAGGCGCCCGGGGGCGTCGACGACTGGTCGGTCGATGCGGCCCGCGAGGCGCGCGAGAGCGCCGCGGCCGAGCCCGCAGAGCCGGAGCCCGAGGCCGAGGCCGAGGCCGACCTGCTGATCCCTGGCGAAGAGCCGGTTCCCGGGGAGGCGACCGAGCCGTCCGGAGCGCCGGGCGGGAAGAAGAAGCGCCGCCGGCGGCGCGGCCGGGGCCGCGGCGAGGGCCGCGAGGACCAGGAACAGCTCCCGCCTGCGGAGGCCGGGGTCTGCGCACCCGGTGATCCCGAGGCCGCCGAACGCTGCGCCACCGCGATCGAGGCCGTCGAAGACGCCGCGCTCGAGGAGGCGACCGGGGAGCGCGGCGGGAGCCGCCACGGGGGTGCCGGCGGTGGCGATGGCGTGCTGCTCCGCCGCGGCGATCACGCCGGGATGCCCGAAGCGACCGATGGGGAGGGCGGCGCGCGGCGCGGGCGCCGGCGTCGGCGCCGGGGCCGGGGCCGGGGTCAGGACGGTCCGATCGGGACCGGCGCCGAGGCTTCTTCGGCCGGTGGGCGCGAGGACGAGGACCGGGATCGCCCCGAGCCGTCCGGCGGGCCGCCGGGCGGGCCCCGCACCGCGCGCTTGGGCGATCACGGCGAGGAGGACGAGCAGACGGCCGTCGCCAGACCGCCTCACTCCGACGAGGCGGAAGCGCCGGCGGAGACGGGCGAGCCGGTCGAGACCGGGTCCGCCAACGGCGAAGCCGACGAGGGCCAGCGCCGCGGCCGGCGCCGTCGCCGGCGCGGGCGGGGACGGGGTGGCCGAGCGGCCGAGGACGCCGCGACCGGAGCGGCAGCTTCGCCCGATGGCGCGCACGAGGCGCCGCGCGGCCGCCAGCAACCCGCGACCGCGGCCCCGCAGCCGGCTCCAGAGTCCTCCGAGAGGGACGGACCGGACCAGCAGGGCGAGGATGGCGCTCCGCGGCGCGGGCGGCGGAAGCGTGGTGGGCGGGGCCGTGGGGGCCGCGAGCAGGCGGCCGGCCCGTCGTCCGGGGCCGCCTCGGAACGGGGACGGGCGCAGCCCGCGCCCCGCGCCGCGCCCGCCTCGGGCGGTCCGTCCGGCGGCGGAGCCTCTTCGGCAGGCGCCAGCGGCGCCGCCGCGTCGCGGCCCGCGACCCCGCGCACGCTGTACGCCTTCCGACGCAAGCTGGCGCCCAGCGAAATCTCGAAGGTGAAGGCCAAGCGCGAGTAGACCGCGGCATGGAACGGATCGCGCCGGGCGGAGGTCGCGCTCGAGCCCTCGATCTCCCGGGTTAGACTGCGGCGTGCCCGCCCGCCGCGTGATCGTGCTCGGCTCGACCGGCTCCATCGGCCGTCAGACCCTCGAGGTCATCCGCGCCCTGAACGCCCTGTCGGACCGGGGCGAGAGCGACCTGCGCTTCGAGGTCGTTGGCCTGGCGGCGCGCGGCCGCGACCCGGGGCTTCTCACGCAGCAGCTCGCCGAAACCGGCGCCACGACGGTCGCGCTGGCGGACCCCGGAGCCATTGCGGCGCCCGAAGCCGCAGCACCACCGGGGCCGTGCGTCCGCACCCTCCACGGGCCCGACGCCGCGGAACGCCTGGTGCGCGAGGTCCCCTGCGACCTCGTGGTGGCGGCCATGGTCGGATCGGCCGGACTTCCCGCGACACTCGCCGCGGCGGAGCTGGGGCGGGATATCGCCCTCGCAAACAAGGAGACCCTGGTCGCCGCTGGCGAGCTGGTCGTGCCCGCGGCGCGGCGTTCGGGGGCGTGCCTGCTGCCGGTGGACAGCGAGCACTCGGCGATCTGGCAGTGTCTCCAGGGCGCTGCGCGTGCGCCGGCCGCCGACGTAGACGGGCACCGCGTGGCCCGGGCGGATTGCCCGCCCATGGCGACCCCAGAGGGCGTCGAGCGGGTGATCCTGACCGCCTCGGGGGGCCCGTTCTGGCGCTGGCCCAAGGAACGCATCGACACCGCCACCCCGGCCGACGCGCTGAACCATCCCACCTGGACGATGGGCCCGCGGGTTACCGTCGATTCGGCCTCGCTGATGAACAAGGCAATGGAGGTCATCGAGGCGCACTGGCTCTTCGGCCTGCCCGGCGCGCGGATCGGGGTGCTGGTGCACCCGCAGTCGCTCGTCCACTCACTCGTCGAGTTCGCCGACGGGAGCGTGCTGGCCCAGATCGGCGCCCCCGACATGCGCTGGGCGATCCAGTACGCGCTCTGCCACCCGCGCCGCCTCCCGGGCCCCGCGCGGAAGGTCTCGCTGCCCGCCCTCGGAGGGCTGGAGTTCTGTCCACCCGACCTCGAGCGCTTCCCGGCGCTGGCGCTGGGGTACGAGGTGCTCGCCGGCGGGGGCACGAGCGGCGCGGTCTTCAATGCCGCCGGCGAGGCCGCCGTCGCCGCCTTTCTGTCCGCCGAGGGCCGCATCCCCTTCGGCCGGATTGCCGGCCTGGTCCGCGGCGCCATGACGGCGCTGGGCTGCTCGCCCCTCCGCGGGCTCGGCGACGTGATGACCGCCGAGGCCGAGGCCCGGCGATGGGTAGCGGCCGCGCTCGCGTCTGAGCGAGGCGCCGCTCACAACCCCTGAAGTTCCGTCACGCAAAGAGGGCGTGCCCACCCGAGCAGGCGGGAGCGCCGGGCGCGCGGCGCCGGCACGCAGCGGAACATCATCCCATTTGCGGGAGCGCCGGGGGCGTGAGAGTGGGCGTGGGCCGTTCGTTGTGCATCATCACCAGGTGAGTACACAAAGGAGCCGACCAATGCACGATCAGGGATCGGTGCGCGGCAGCGCCCGGGTTGGATCACCCGAGACGGGCGGGTTCGGGCGCGGGAACGACGACTTCGTCCGTGATTCGGGCGACAACGCCAGGGCGGGCGGGGAGCAGAACCGGGCCATGGCGGCGACCGGCGGTGCGATCCGCGAGAAGGCCGTCCAGGTGAAGGAAGAGGCCAAGCACGCGGCGCGCGAGGTCGCCCAGGACGCCAGGCAGGAGGGCACGGCCCTGCTGGGCGAGATCCGTGATCAGTTCAGGGGAGCGCTGACCGGCACCCAGGTGAAAACCGCGTCGTGCTTCACGGCCCTCAGCGGGGCGCTGCACAACGCGGCGAGCGAGCTCGAGGGCCAGGAGGCCTCCGCGGCCGCCCGCTACGCCCACGGGGCCGCCAACAGCCTCGACCGGGCCCGCCAGTACATCGAGAGCAGCCCGCCCGAGCGGATCCTCTCCGACATCGAGACTTTGGCGCGGCGGCGGCCCGAGATCTTCCTGGGCGCCATGGCGGTCGGCGGCCTTCTGCTCGGGCGTTTCCTCAAGGCGTCCGCCCAGCGTCGCTACCAGAAGGACATGGAGCAGATGGACCAGATGGGCGGGGACGACCCGGACGACAGCGCGGGCTTTTCCGAGCGCTTCGCGGGCGACGAGGAGGATGGGTTTGCGCGTCCCCGCGACTCCGGGGCCCGGAGCGGCGCCGGCGGCAGCCTGGGCGTGGGTGTCGGCCCCGGAGGCGAGATCAGCGGCACCGAGCCCATGGGTACGCGGGGCTCCTTCGCCCGTGACAACGACGAGGACGACGCGGCGGGCCCGACCGGTGGCCTCCGGGGCGGAATGGACTAAGGAGAAGCCCAGATGCAGCGCGTGCATGACAACGACGTCGGCCGGACGACCTCGCGCCTCGACGACGACCGCTCGGTCGCCGACCTGTTCCGCGAGCTCGCGCACGAGAGCGGAGCGCTGGTCCGGCAGGAGGTCGAGCTGGCCAAGGCCGAGGTTCAGGAGAAGCTGACCGCCCTGGCACGGCGCAGCGTGCTGGTCGTGGTCGGGGCGGTGGTGGGCCTGCTCGGGGCCATCGCGCTGACCGCGGCGCTGGGGTGGGGTCTGGCCTCGCTGCTGATCAACGCCGGCCTCGCGGCCGACATCGCCATGTGGCTGGCCCCGCTCATCGTCGGCCTGGTGCTGGCCGGCGCGGGCGCGGCCCTGGTCATGCGGGGGGTGGCGGCGATTCGGAACATGTCCCTTGTCCCGCGGAAGACCGCGGAGGATCTCCAGGAGACCACGCGATGGATGAAAGACAAGATCGTTTGAACCAGACGCCGACGCCCGCCGACTTCGGGCGCGACGCGGGACGGGACGAGTCGGAGCCGCGGTCCAATCGCATCCGGCAGCGGCTGGACCGCACCCGCGCCGACATCGACCAGACCGTGGGCGAGCTGCAGGACCGGCTCGCGCCCTCGCGCCTGGTCCGCGAGGCGGTCGACTCTCTCTTCTCCAGCCGCACCGCGGGCACCGCCTCACGGCGCGTCGCCCAGGTGATCCGCAACAACCCGGTGCCCGCCGCCCTGGTCGGGGCCGGGCTGGCCTGGCTGATCGTCGACCGCGTGAGCGCGACCGACGAGGTCGACCACCGGCGGGCCGGGCGCGGCTACCGAGGCATCCGCCGGGAGGTCGGCGGTCACGACCAGAGCGACTGGCTGGCGCCCGGCGCCGAGTACACCGAGACCTATGACGGCCAGGAGAGCGGACAGGAGTCGGACGAGCCCGGGACGGGGCGGCGGCTCGCCGAGAAGGCCGGCGAGCTGGCCCAGGGCGCCGGCGAGGCCCTGCGCGACGCCGGGCAGGCCGTGCGCGGCCGCGTCGCGCGGATCGGCCGAAGCGTGCGCCGGGGCGCGGCCCAGACCGGCGAGACCATCGGCAACGTCGGGCACGGGGCCCGCGACGTCACCCGGCGCGCCGCCGACCGTGTGGCCGGCGCCGGCGAGTACGTCCGCGAGCAGGCGGGCGAGGCGGCGCACTACCTGGGCGAGCAGGCCCACTACGCCAGCGAGCAGGCCCGGCACGCGGCGGACCTGGCCCGCCACCGCGCCGAGCGCCTGGCCCATGAGGCCCGCCTCCGGGCCGAGCAGGCCCGCGAGGCGGCGGCGCAGGCCTACGAGCGGGAGCCCCTGGCCGTGGGCGCCGGGGTGCTGGCCCTGGGACTGATCGCGGGACTGGTCATCCCGTCGACGCGGAAGGAAGATGAACTGCTGGGCTCCAAGCGCGACGAGCTTCTCGACCAGGCCAAGGGCGTGGGGCGCGAGGCTCTCCAGCGGGGCAAGCACCTCGCCAGCGAGCTGGCAGAGACCGTGAAGGAAGAGGCCTCGTCGCGCGAGCTGCCCCTTGTCAACGAGTCGACCCCGGAGCTGGTCGGCAAGGTCGCCGAGGTCGCCAGGACCGCCCTGCACACCGTCGCGGGTGCCGTGCGCGAGGAGGCGACCAAGGCGACCGGCGCCATCGCCGGGAGCATTTCCGGCGGCACCTCGGGCGCTGGGCAGCCAGGCGGCGGCCAGGGACAGTCGCGCGGCGGCACGCAGTCCGGTGGCGCCATGGGCCGCGAGGCGCAGCCGCACCAGCAGGCCGGGCAGAGCATGGCGGGCCCCGGAGCGAACCAGCGCGGCAGCGGTCAGGGCCTGGGGACTCAGGGCCAGGGAGCCCAAGGCCAAGGCAACCAAGGACAAGGCAACCCGGGCCAGGGCAACCAGGGCCAGGGCAACCAGGGCCAGGGCAACCAGGGCACTCCCGGGCGCGAGGCTCGCATGAGCCCCAAGGCCGTCCGCCCGGGCGAGGCAGGCTCGCCCGGAGCGCCGGCGGGCAATCAGGATCAGGGGTTCATGGCCGAGCCGCCCGGCGGCACGGCCTGAGGCGGGCCCACTACGCGGGACTCCCCATTGAACCCATGAAAAAACCCCGGCCTCAGCGCCGGGGTTCTTCATTGGGGCATGCTCGAATGTGCCGAACCCGCTTATCTCGCCTCCGCGGGGCGCGGGCGGCGCGGCCCCCTCGTCGGAGGCGGCGGCGCCTCGCCCGGCTCGCCCTCGGGCGGCGGTACCTTCACGCCGTCCATCGGCGGCGGTGGGCGGTCCCGACCCGCACCAGGCCCGCCCGCGCCGCGGTCGCGCAGCCGCTGCTCGAGCCGGTTCAAGACCATCTCCTGCTCCTCGGGGCCGAGCTGCTCAAAGAGCCGCAGCAGGCGCTCGCGCCGCTCCTGCGGATCGCGGGCCGCCGGCCCCTCGCCCGGACGAACCAGGCGCCGGGGCGGGCGTTCCTGACCCGGGGCCATGTCCTCGCGCGGCCCCGGGCCGCGGCCCGGCCCGGGAGGCCCCTCGGCACCCTCACGGCGCTCGCCGACGCGGCGGCGGACATACTCCTCCTCGCGCATCTGGTTCTGCCGGGCCCGGACCTCCTCGAGCCTGGTCTCCACCACCTGGCGCTGCTCCGCCGACAGCACCTCCCACACCCGCGTGTGCACCGTCTCGGGACGCGGGCCGGCCTGCTCGATCTCGCGCAGCCGCGCCCGCGCCGCGTCGCGGCGCTTGTCCGACTCGGCGTCGGGCCCGCGCGCGCCGGCGGGCCCATCCATCGGCTCGCCCGGGCCTGGACGACCGCCGGGACGGCGCGCTTCGGGCGGGCCGCCGGGGCCGGGGCGCTCGCCACTCCCGGGACCGCCGGCCTCCTGGCGCAGGCGGCGGACTTCGTCGCGGTGCTTGTCCATGTGGGCGCGCTGCTCGGCCCGGAAGTCCTCGTGGATCGCCCGGATCTTCTCGTCCTGCTCCGGGGTCAGGCGGAGCTCCGCCGGCACGCCCTCAGCGCGCAGGGCCTCGAGCGCCTGGAGATAGACCTGGGCCCGCACGCGCATCCCGCCCTGCGGACCCTCGCGGCGCGGCCCGAAGGAGCCCGGCGCACCCGGCACGTCACGGTCGCGCACCTCCGGCCCGCGCAGCGCCGGCGGTTCGCCCGCGGGCTTGGACTGGGCGAGCGCCGCGGGCGCGCAGCCGGCGGCGAGCAGGATCGCGACAAGTGCGGTTCGTTTGGTCATGGCAGACTCCCTGGGGATGGCTTTGGCTGGTAACTCCCGGCACAACGCCCCGGCCCAGGCTCCATTGCAGTCCGGACCGTCCGCGCCCACGGCGCCGGCGTCAGGGT
>DASPKO010000227.1:0-2661 GCA_035628055.1 Phycisphaerales bacterium | reverse complement strand
CCCCGGCAAACCGCCACTGACCGCACCGGCACCACCTCAGCCTGATCCCACGACGCCCCGGCTCGCCCGGGGCGTTTTTCATTTCACGGCTTAACGCCGTGTCGTGGTCGATGCCGTGACGCCTGACTACCGGCCCGGGCTGGAACGGTGCCGGCCCTCGGCCGCGGCACCCGTCGGGGCGGGGCCATCGTGTGCCGGAGCGCCGTCGGCCGCGGCCGGGCGCGGCGCGCAGAGATGCTTGCGCAGGACGGCCAGGAGCGTCTGGGGCTTGAAGTAGCTCTCGGGGGGCCGGTAGTAGACCTCGCAGACCTCCTCGCCCGGCTTGGGCGGAAGAATGCGCACGGTGCCCTTGGCCTCACGGAGCAGGGACTCGAGGCGGCCCGGGTCCGGCGTGCGGAAGACCACGTCCTGGTCGCGCACGGCCAGGGCCCGCACCTCCAGGCGGTTGGCGGCGATGCGAAGCTCGGCCAGGTCCAGGAGCCGGCGCACCGGCGGGGGGGCCGGCCCGTACGCCTCCTGAAGTTCCCGCTCGAAGGCGTCGAGCTGCTCGGGGCTCTGGGCGAGCGTGAGCCGGCGGTAGGCGTC
The DNA here is from genome assembly GCA_035628055.1 of Phycisphaerales bacterium. Taxonomy (GTDB): domain Bacteria; phylum Planctomycetota; class Phycisphaerae; order Phycisphaerales; family UBA1924; genus DASPKO01. Next base: position 2,076 of record DASPKO010000227.1, on the reverse strand, counting down.
GAGGCGGCGCGCGTCGGAAGGGATGTACGCCTTGGGGATGACCCCGACCAGGCCCAGCTCGACGGAGGTCTGACTGGGAACGACCACCGGCTCGTTGCGCAGGTGCTTGACCGCCTGCTCGAGGAGCTCGCAGTACATCTCGTACCCGACCGCGGCGATGTGCCCGGACTGCTCGGGCCCCAGGATGTTGCCGGCGCCCCGGATCTCCAGGTCGCGCATGGCGATCTTGAAGCCCGCCCCGAGCATGGAGAACTCCTCGATGGCCCGGAGCCGCCTGCGGGCCTTCTCCGTGACGGGCCGGCTCTCGGGCAGGAGGAGGTAGCAGTAGGCGCGGTGCTTGTAGCGGCCCACGCGCCCGCGGAGCTGGTGCAGGTCCGAGAGCCCGAAGCGGTCGGCGTCGCTGATGATGATGGTGTTGGCGGTGGGGTTGTCGATCCCGCTCTCGATGATGGTGGTGCAGACCAGGATGTCCGCCTCGCGGCGCATGAAGGCGAGCATCACGCCCTCGAGCTCCTTGGGCTCCATCTGCCCGTGCCCGATCACGACGCGGGCCGCGGGCGGGGCCAGGGCGCGCACGCGCTCGGCGACCTGGCGGATGTTGTGCACGCGGTTGTGGACGAAGTAGACCTGCCCCTCGCGGGCCAGCTCGCGCGCGATCGCCTGCTGGATGCGCCGCTCGGAGTACGGGACGACCTCGGTCACCACGGCGCGCCGGTCCAGCGGGGGGGTGGAGAGCGTGGAGATGTCGCGGAGCCCGAGCATCGCCATGTGGAGCGTGCGCGGGATGGGCGTCGCGGACATGGTCAGCACGTCGACGGTGAGGCGGAGCGCCAGCAATCGCTCCTTGTGCTCGACCCCGAAGCGCTGCTCCTCGTCGACGACGAGCAGGCCCAGGTCGGCGAAGCGCACGTCCTTCGAGAGCAGGCGGTGCGTGCCCACGACGACGTCGACGTGCCCCTTGCGGACCGCGGCCAGGGTCTCGTTGACCTGCTTGGCGCTCTTGAGCCGCGAGAGCGATTCGATCCGGAAGGGATAGCCCGCCAGGCGCGCGCGCATGGTGCGCTCGTGCTGCTCCGCCAGGACGGTGGTGGGGACGAGGACGGCGACCTGGCGCCCGAACTCGGCGGCCTTGAAGGCGGCGCGGAGGGCCAGCTCGGTCTTCCCGTACCCCACGTCGCCGCAGAGCAGGCGGTCCATGGGACGGGCCGTCTGCATGTCGCGCTTGATCTCCTGCAGGGCCGCGAGCTGGTCCTCGGTCTCCTCGAAGGGGAACTCGGCCTCGAACTCGCGCTGCCAGGGCGTGTCCGCGGGGAACCGCGTGCCGGGCAGGTGCTCGCGGGCGGCGCGCACGCGGAGGAGCTCGGAAGCGAGCCCGCGCACCGACTCGGCGGCCTCCTGCTTCTGTCTCTTCCAGCGCTCCCCGCCCAGCACCGAGAGGGACGGGGCCCCGCCGCGGGCCGCTCCCACATACCGCTGCACCTGGTCGATGGTCGTCGCGGGGACGTGGAGCTTGGCCCCGTGGGCGAACTCGAGCGTGAGGTACTCTTCGAGGTCGGCGTCGGCGGCGGCCTTGCGGGGGCCGGGGCGGCGCAGGCGGGCCGCGGCGGAGACGCGCGCCGAGGCGGGCTCGAGCAGCGTCAGCCCCACGAACTTCGCGAGGCCGTGGTCGCGGTGGACCACGATGTCCCCGGGCTTGATGTCCAGGAAGGTGTCGACGGCGCGCCCCGCGCGCAGGCGCGTGGACCCCGCGCGAAAGCGCCGGCGCGTCTGGAAGCGATGGAGCAGCTCGTGGTAGGGCACGACCGCGACGGGCCGCCGCCCTCCCGCCGGGCCCGAGCCCGGGTCGTTCCAGACGAACCCCCGGTGGCAGTAGGCGTGCAGGGGCACGACCTGGCCGGCGCCGGGCGCGAACTCGGTCAGCAGCTCCTGGAGACGGCTGAGCTCTCCGGCGCTCGAGCAGCAGGCCAGGACCGCGTGAGTGCCCGCGAGCTCCCCAAGCTGCGCGACCGCCGCGCTCGCGTCCGGCGGGAACTCGGGCAGGGGGGAGACCGGGAGCTCAGCCGCCGCGTCGCCGCC
>DASPKO010000226.1:0-3867 GCA_035628055.1 Phycisphaerales bacterium | reverse complement strand
TGGCGTGAGCATCCTGGCTCCGGAGCCCGGCGCCGAGTTCGATCCCACGCGGCACCAGGCGATCATGCACCAGGCCCGCGAGGGGGTCGCGCCCGGGCACGTGGTCGCCACCCTGCAGGCCGGGTACATGCTGGGAGACCGCGTGATCCGCCCCGCGAAGGTGTCCGTCGCCCCGTCGGAGTAGCGCGACCCGCACGCCCGGTACCCACCATGCCGACCTACGACTACCGCTGCACCGCGTGCGACCACCGCTTCGAGCTCTTCCACTCCATGAGCGAGAAGCCCAAGCGCACGTGCCCGAAGTGCGGGAAGGCCGCGCTCGAGCGGCTGATCGGCACGGGCGCCGCGGTTCTCTTCAAGGGGAGCGGGTTCTACCAGACCGACTATCGCTCGGAGTCGTACAAGAAGGCCGCCGAGAGCGAGAGCAAGGAGGCCGCCCCGGCCGGAGGGCCCGAGCCGGGCAAGGCGGAGGCCAAGCCCGCGAGCGGGAGCGCCGCGCCCGAGCCGTCCAAGCCCTCCCCCGCCAAGCCCGACGCGGCCGCGCCGGCGAAGCGCGAGCCTAAGCCCAAGGGAAAGTCGGCCAAGGGCGGGGACTGAGGCGTTCGACGAGCGTCCCCTCGCGGCGACCCGTCCCAAGCCCGGGTCGCCCGCGTACAGGCCCCGTATCCTCCGCGCGGATGCACACCTTCGACCCTGACGCCGCCGCACGCCCCGGCTCGGGCATCTTCGGGCTGCCGCACGGCCCCGACGAGGCGGGCATCGTTCTCATTCCCGTGCCCTTCGACGCCACCACCTCATACGGCGGCGGGGCCGCGGAGGGGCCCGAGGCGATCCGCGCGGCCTCGTCCCAGGTTGACCTGCTCGACCCGCAGTTTGGCCCGGTCTTCCAGGCCGGCCTGCACATGGAGGCGGCGCCCGCGTGGCTCGCGGCGCTCTCGGCGCGGGCCCGCGCGCTGGCCCAGCCCATCATTGAGCGCGGCGGCGCCGACCCCGACAGCCCCGAGGAGCGGGTCGCGCTCGCCGAGGTCGACGCCGCGGGCGCGCGCGTCAACGAGCACGTCCACGCCCGCGTTTCCGGGCTGCTCGCACGGGGGAAGGTCCCGGGCCTGGTCGGCGGCGACCATTCCACGCCCTTCGGAGCGATCCGCGCCTGCGCCGAGCACGTGGCGGCGCGCCGGGCCGGTGGCGGCATGGGCCTGCTGCATCTCGACGCGCACATGGACCTGCGCGAGGCCTACGACGGCTTCACGTGGTCGCACGCCTCGATCATGCACAACGTGATCACCCGCGTGCCGGGGGTCGGACCGATCGTGCAGATTGGCCTGCGCGACGTCGGCGGCCGTGAGCTGGAGTTTGCCCGCCAGCACGCCGACCGCCTCCATACCCACTTCGACATCGACTGGGCCCGGGCGCTCGCGGCGGGCCGTCCGTGGACCGAGCTGGCGCACGCGGCGCTCGCCCCGCTCCCCGAGCACGTCTACATCTCGTTCGACATCGACGCCCTCGAGCCGGCGCTCTGCCCGGGCACGGGAACGCCCGTCCCCGGGGGCCTCTCCTTCAACCAGGCATGTCTCATTCTCGAGACGCTCCGCGCCAGCGGCCGGCGCGTCGTTGGCTTCGACCTCGTAGAGGTCGCTCCCGGCCCGAACCCGGCGGCCCCATCGATCGACGCCAACGCGGGGGCGCGGCTGCTCTACAAGCTCTGCGGCGTGGCGACGGGCTCGCGCTGATCCGGGGAGCCCTCGCGACAGACCCGCACGAACGTGCGGGCCGCCCGGTCCTTGACCACCCCGGGAAACCGCAGGGCCCGCCCGTGCGCCACCGCGTAGATGCCAGGCGGCAGCACGCCGGTCGCGAAGATCGCCTCGGTCAGGTTCTGCAGGGCATCGCTCAGCTTCATCTCGTACGGCCGCATGGCCCCGGTCAGCACGATCGGCACCCGCGGGCCGGCGGGCGGCGCCAGGGCCGCGGTGAGGTGCTCGCCGGTCACGCACAGCGTGTCCGTGCCGTGCAGGATCACGACGCCGCTGACCGGCGTGGCGGCGCCGCGCCCGGGGGCGGGCTCGGCGACCGCGCCGGCGCCGCGGACCGCGGCGAGGATGCGCGCCCGGTCCGCCTCGTCCATGTGCAGGCTGTCCTTGCTCATGAGCTCCACGACCTGGACGGTGGTGCCGACCAGCCGCAGGCGCCGCAGCATGCGCGCCACGATCGACCCGCGGTTCTCGAGCGCCCCGGTGGTCTCGTCGTAGGTCTTCTCGATGGTGCCGCCGGTGGTGATGAGCGTGACGCGGCGCCCGGACGACGCGCCCGCCCCCCAGGCGCTCGCGGGCGGTGTGCCCGCGGCGCTCACCGCCCCCTCCCCGCGGGCACGATCCGCTCGAGCCCGCCCATGTACTCCCGGAGCGCGCCCGGCACCGTCACGCTCCCGTCGGCGTTCTGGCCCATCTCCAGGATGGGGATCAGGATGCGCGGGCTGGCCAGCACCGTGTTGTTGAGCGAGTGGCAGAAGGTAGTCGGCCCCTGGCCCGCCCCGCCCCCCGGGCGGTAGCGCATGTTCAGCCGCCGGCACTGGAAGTCGTAGAGCCGCGAGGCCGAGTGCGTCTCGCCGAACGCCCCGCCCGGCCGCCCGTCGGGCCCCGCCTCGCCCCGCCCGGGCATCCAGCACTCGATGTCGATCATGTCGGCGTTCTTGGGGCCCAGGTCGCCCGTGCAGCACTGGACCAGGCGGTACGGGAGCGCGAGCGCCTGGAGGAGCTCCTCGACGTATCCGATCATCCGCCGGTGCCACGCCCGGCTCTCGCCCTCGTCGGCCCGGCAGATCACCACCTGCTCCACCTTGTCGAACTGGTGGATGCGGTAGAGACCGGCGGTGTCCTTGCCCGCGGCCCCGGCCTCGCGGCGGAAGCAGGTGGAGACCGTGGTGTACCGCAGCGGGAGGTCCGCCTCGTCGAGGATCTCGTCCTGGTGAAGGCCCATGAGGCCGACCTCGCCCGTGCCCGTCAGGAACAGGTCGTGCCCGCCCCCGCGGGCCGCCTCGCCGACGTGGTAGGCCTGCTCGCGGCCCGCGGGGAAGAAGCCGGTGCCCACCATGCACTCCTCGCGCACCAGAACCGGGACGCTGGCGGCGGTGAACCCGTGCGCGCGGGTCATCAGGTCGAAGGCGTAGCGCAGCACCGCCTGGTGGAGCGTCATTCCCGCCCCGGTCAGCACGTAGGAGCGCGAGCCGGCGAGCTTCACCCCGCGGGAGAAGTCGGCCAGGCCCAGGGCCTCGGCGAGCTCGACGTGCGTGCGCGGCGCGAACCCGCGCTGGGCGGCGAAGGGCCGGGCGGGGTCGAAGCCGGGCGGGCTCCAGCGCTTGACCTCGATGTTCTGTTCGGGCGACTCCCCGACCGGCACGTCCGGGTCGGGAGGGAGGGGCACGGTGAGCAGGATGGCGCGCAGCTCGGGCTCAAGGGCGGCGATGCGGGCCTCGAGCGCCTGGGCCTGCTCCTTGAGGGCGGTCGGCGCCGCCTTGAGCTCCTCGACCTGGCGCTCCAAGGCGGCGCGCCGGTCCGGGTTCGCGGCGCGGAGCTGGGCCATCAGTTTGCCGATCTGGGGCCCGCTCTCCTTTTCAAGGGAGCGCTGGCGGGCGCGCAGCCCCTCCTGCTCGGTGCGCAGGGCGCGGACCTGGGCGTCGAGGTCGAGCAGCCGGTCGATCGGCGCGGGAATGGCCTTCTTGCGGGCGCCGTCGCGGAACCGGTCGGGATCCTCGCGGAGAAGCTTCAGGTCGATCATCGCCGGTCAGGGTATCGCGCCCGGCGGCGGGGGTTGGTCGCGCTCACTCCTGCGCGCTCATTCCTGCGCGCCGCGGGGGCGACGCTCGAGCAG
>DASPKO010000225.1:0-4288 GCA_035628055.1 Phycisphaerales bacterium | reverse complement strand
AGCTCTATCTCCGCCAGTCCGACGGCAAGGGCCAGGCCAGGCGGCTCACCACCGACAACGGGCCATTCAAGTACTCCCCGACCTGGGCCCCCGACTCCAAGAGCCTGGTCTTCTGGGACAAGGCCGGCACCTCCTTCCTGCACGTGCTGGCGACCGAGGAGGTCAAGGACAAGGACGGCGCGGTCACCACCCCCGCCAAGCCCGCCGAGACCAGGAAGATCGATACCGACCCATGGGGCAGCCGCCGCCCCATGAGCTTCTCCCACGACGGGCGCTGGCTCGCCTACGCGCGCGGGCACGAGGACGCCCGGGGCTCCTCGAACCTCTGGGTCTACGACACGCGCTCGGGCGAGAGGCACCAGCTCACCAGCGGCATGTTCGATGACTCCGACCCGGCCTTCGATCGCAAGGGCGAGTTCCTCTACTTCGTCAGCTCGCGGAACTTCCGCCCCATCTACAGCGAGCTGGACACCACCTTCATCTACAACGGCTCCGAGGTCGTGCTCGCGGTCCCGCTCCGCGCCGACGTCAAGAGCCCGTTCCTGCCCGTCAGCGACGAGGAGACCTGGAAGGGCAAGCCCGGCGAGAAGAAGGACGAGGAGAAGAAGGACGGCGAGAAGAAAGAGGGCGACAAGGACGAGGCGGACAAGAAGGACGACGCCGACAAGGAGGACCCGGAGAAGAAGGGGGAGCCCGGCAAGCCCGACCCCGGCAAAGAGGACGATGGCGACAAGCCCGACGAGCCCGACGACGCCGAGAAGAAGCCCGCCGCCGAGCCCGTGAAGGACGACGGCGTCTCGGGGACCTGGGCCGGCAAGGCCACCGGGCCCGAGCCCGTTCCCGCCGAGGGCTTTCCCTTCACGCTCAAGCTCACGCTCAATGCCGACGGGACCGTGAGCGGGACCATGACCTCGGCCATCTTTACCGGGGCCGTCACGGGGAGCTATGACGCCGCGACGCGCGCGCTCACGCTGAACCTCAGCATCGGCGCGACTCCCGTGACCATCACCCTGACGATCGACGGGCCCAGAATGTCCGGGTCCGCCACGGTCGAGGGGAGGACCTACCAGCTCTCCGCCGAGCGCACCGCTCCCGCGGGGCAGGACGTGGCGGACCCCGAGAAGGAGAAGCCCAAGTCCAAGGACGTCGTGATCGACCTGGCGGGCTTCGAGCGCCGCGCCATCCAGATCCCCATCAAGCCCGGCAACTTCGGCGGCCTGGCGGTGAACGACAAGGGGCACCTGGTCTTCGCCCGCCTGCCCGTGGGGGGGGAGGGGACCGCGGCGGTCAAGGTCTTCGACCCCAAGGACGAGAAGAAGGAGGAGAAGGAGATCGCCTCCGGCACCGCCGCCTTCGAGCTCACCCCCGACGGCAAGAAGATCCTGCTGGCGCGGGGCCAGAGCTACACCATCCAGGACGCGTCGGCGGGGAGCGCCGCCGCCGCCAAGTCCGTGCCCACGACCGGAATGACGGCCATGATCAACCCCCGCGAGGAGTGGCGGCAGATCCTCAACGACGCCTGGCGCATCCAGCGCGACTTCTTCTACGTCGCGAACATGCACGGCGTCGATTGGCCCGCCGTCAAGGAGCAGTACGCGCGCATGCTCGCCGACTGCGCCACCCGCGAGGACGTCGCCTACGTGCTCGCCGAGATGATCTCCGAGCTCAACGTCGGGCACGCCTATGTCACCAGCCCGGGCGACGTGCAGCAGCAGCCGACCGTGCCCATCGGCACGCTCGGGTGCGACTTCGAGCTCGTCCCCGCCGCCGAGGGGCTGCCCGCGGCCTACCGCATCACCCGGATCTACCGCGGCGCCGACTGGGACTCCGACGCCCAGGGCCCGCTCTCCCAGCCCGGCGTCGACGTGAAGGAGGGGGACTTCCTCCTGGCGATCAACGGTGTCCCGCTCGACACCGCCCGCGATCCCTGGGCCGCTCTCCAGGGCATGGCCGGCCGCACGGTCACGCTCACCGTCTCGCAGAAGCAGCTCCTCGACGACGCCGCCCGCGAGGCGGTCGTCGAGTGCGCCGGCTCGGAGAGCAACCTCCGCTACCGCGCCTGGATCGAGGCCAAGCGCGCCTACGTCGACCAGAAGTCCGGCGGCACCGTCGGGTACATCTACGTGCCCAACACCGGCATCGACGGGCAGAGCGACCTCTTCCGCCAGTTCTACGGGCAGGTCGGCAAGCAGGCCCTGATCATCGACGAGCGCTGGAACGGCGGCGGGCAGATCCCCACCCGCTTCATCGAGCTGCTCAACCGGCCCGCCACCAACTACTGGGCCCGCCGCGACGGCAAGGACTGGACCTGGCCCCCCGACAGCCACCAGGGCCCCAAGTGCATGCTCATCAACGGGCTCGCCGGCTCCGGCGGAGACATGTTCCCGGCCCTCTTCAAGCAGAACAAGATCGGCCCCACCATCGGCACCCGCACCTGGGGCGGCCTCGTCGGCATCTCGGGGAACCCCGGGCTCATCGACGGCGGGTACGTCTCCGTCCCAACCTTCGGGTTCTACGAGAAGGACGGCACCTGGGGGATCGAGGGCCACGGCGTCGACCCCGACGTCGAGGTGGTCGACGACCCGGCGCTTATGGTCGATGGCGGGGACCCGCAGCTCGACAAGGCGATCCAACTCATGACCCAGGCCATCAAGACCAACGGGTACACGCCCCCCAAGCGCCCCGCCGACCCCGACCGCCGCGGCATGGGCATCCGCGACGAGGACCGCTAGCAGGGCCGGATCGGGGCGTCCCGGCCCCGCGGCATCCTGGACCCGCACTCGGCACCACGGATTCTTCACTCCCTGAAGTACGCCATCATCATCGCCGACGGAGCCGCCGACCTGCCCGTGCCGGCGCTCGGCGGGCGCACGCCCCTGGAGGCGGCGCGCACGCCCAGTCTCGACGCGCTGGCGCGGCGCGGCACGCAGGGCGTCGCGGTCACCACGCCGCCGGGCTTCGGGGCCGGCTCCGACGTCTGCTCGATGTCACTGCTCGGCTACGACCCCGCCCGCTTCCACACGGGGCGCGCCCCCCTCGAGGCCGCCGCCCTCGGGCTCGAGCCGGGGCCCGACGACTGGGTCTTCCGTCTGAATCTCGTCACGACGGACGAGGGCGGGCGCATGCTCGATCACTCCGCCGGGGCCATCTCCGACGCCGAGGCGCGGCCCCTCGTCGCCGACCTGGCCGCGGCGTGGTCGGAGCGTTGTCCTGAGATCTCGCGGGGCCTCTCCCTGACGCCCGGCGTCAGCTACCGCAACATTCTCGTCGATGCCTCGGGCCGCGACTACGCGGGCGTTCGGACCACCCCGCCCCACGAGATACCCGGTGAGCCCTTCGCACCTCACCAGCCGACGGGCGGGGACGCGGCCGCCGCGCTCGTGGCGCTCATGCGCGTGAGCGCCGAGGTTTTCCGGGCTCACCCGGTGAACGCGGCGCGCCGTCGCGCGGGGAAGCGACCCGCGACCATGGCCTGGATCTGGGGCCAGGGCCGGCGGCCGGCCATGCCGCGCTTCGCCGACACGTTCGGGCTCCGGGGTTCGATGATCACCGCGGTGGACCTGCTCGCGGGCATCGCGGCCCTGGCGGGATGGGATCGCCCCGTGGTGCCCGGCATCACCAGCTATCACGACACCGACTACGCCGCCCAGGGGCGCGCCACCGCGGACGCGCTCGACCATTGCGACATCGCCTGCTGCCACGTGGAATCGCCCGACGAGGCTTCCCATCAAGGGGATGTCCGGACCAAGGTCGCGGCCCTCGAGGCGATCGACGCCCACGTCGTGCCGGCGGTCCTGGCCAGGCTCGAGTCCTTCCCGCGCTGGCGGCTGCTCGTCATGCCCGACCACTACACCCTCGTGAGCACGCGCAAGCACGATGCCACCCCGCCCCCGTGGCTCATGGCCGGCACCGGCATCTCGCCCTCGGGCGCCCCGCGCTGGACCGAGCCCGAGGCGCGGCGCTCCGGCGTGGTCATCGATCCCGGGCACACGCTGATGGGGCTTTTCCTGGCCCGCGGCCCCGGCACCGCCAACGCGTAAACTCACGCCGCCCCGTGAACCCCAAGCCCGACGAGCACGAGCCGATCCCCCTTCAGCCGGACGCCGGCCCCGCCGCTCTTCGCCCCGGGCGCGAGCCCGGCGCGTCCGCCGGCCGAGCCGACCCCGCGCCCCCGATCCTCGAGCTCGCCAGCGAGCCCTGCCCGCGCTGCGGCGCTGCGATCGAGCCCGGCGAGACCGAGTGCCTCTCCTGCGGGTACGAGCTCCGGCCCGCGCCCCCCCAGCCGCCG
>DASPKO010000224.1:0-2794 GCA_035628055.1 Phycisphaerales bacterium | reverse complement strand
CCAGACCTTCGAGGCGCACAACTTCGTCATCTGTTCCTTCTGCCCGCGCATGCTCGACTGGCACCCCCAGGCCATCAAGGTCCCATACAACCACAGCAACCTCGACTCCGACGAGGTCCTCTACTACGTCGAGGGGAACTTCGGGAGTCGCAAGGGCATCGAGGTCGGCTCGATCACGGCCCACCCGCAGGGCATCCCCCACGGACCCCACCCCGGCACCGTGGAAGCCTCGCTCGAAGCGACCTATACCGCCGAACTGGCCGTGATGTGCGATACCTTCCGCCCGTTGCACCCGACCAAGGCCGCCCTGGAACTCGACGACGCCAGGTACCCCGCGAGCTGGGAGGGCGAGCACTTCCCCAAGCTGGCCAGCGGGGCCCTGAGGCTCAACGGCGCGGTGGGGACTCTCACGGGCGTGCCGGCCGCGAACGGGGCGGGGCCCGGCGCCGCACCAACCAACGCCCCCGCGGCCGACGCGCAGCGCGAGGCGGGCCTCGGTCCCAAGGAGATGAGCGTCTGGGCCCCGTGAGTGACGCGGAGCGCGGTCGCGACGAGCCCGCGCGCCCCGGCCCGCGTCGCTCCCACGCCCGAGAGTCCGCTCCGGTGCCGAGCCATGGTCCCCGCGGATGAGATCATCTCGGCCTCCACGCTGGCCCGGGCGGCCGACGCCCGGCGCGAGGGGGTTCTCAACGCCGACGTGGTCGAGGGGGCGGCCCACGCCGCGAACCAGGGGCGAATCGTCGCGGCGGCGGCGACGCTGCGTCCGGCGCTGCAGGGGGCGACGGACCTCCGCCTGCTCTTCCTCGGCTTCCAGTTCTTCTTCCGCACCGGCGAGCCCGACGAGGCCGAGCGCCTCACCGTGCGCCGCCTCGAGCTGGCCGAGCGCGACGGGCAGGCCCAGGACGTGGCCCGCGCCTGCACCAACCTCGGGCTCATTCATCTGACCACGGGGCGGCGGGACTCGGCGCGGGAGCTCTGCCGGCGCGCCCTGGAGATCGACGAGGGCCTCGGGCACGCGGAGGGAGTCGCCCGCGACCTGGGAAACCTGGCCAATGTGGTCGAGGCCGACGGCGACCTCGACCGGACCGAGATGCTCAACCGGCGGGCCCTGGCGATCGCAGAAACGATCGGCGCCGGGGAGATCGCCGCCGGCAAGCTCGCCAACCTCGGCGACATCGAGATGAGCCGCGGCCGGGCCGATGAAGCCCGGGCCCTGTGGCGCCAGGCGATCGCGCGTTTCGAGCGGCTGGGCCTGGAGAAGTGGCGCCGCGAGTACGAGGCACGGCTGGCGATGAGCGCGCGCGCCGGCCCGGGCGACGTCTAGGTCCCCGACCCGGGCGCCGCGTCCGAATGCACGGCCCCCGCGTGTGCCGCGGCGGCGGTGCGCGCCAGCGCGCTGAGGTCGAGCGGGCGCGTGAACATCGCCAGGCCGCCGTCGGCCCCCCGCGGCCAGTCCTCCCTGGGCCGGTCCCAGTAGAGCTCCACGCCGTTCCCGTCGGGGTCGTGCAGGTAGAGCGCCTCGCTCACGCCGTGATCGGCGGCCCCGTCCAGCTTGATCCCGGCGTCCGCGACCCGCCGCATCGCGTCGGCCAGGGCCGCCCGCGTGGGATACACGATGGCCAGGTGATACAGACCCGTCGTGCCCGGGGCGGGTGAGGGCCCGCCCCGGCTCTCCCAGGTGTTGAGCCCGATGTGGTGGTGGTAACCCCCCGCGGAGACGAAGGCGGCCCCGGGACCGAGCCGCTGCATCAGCCCGAATCCCAACACGCCGCAGTAGAAGGCGAGCGAGCGTTCGAGGTCGGCGACCCTGAGATGCACGTGCCCGATTCGGACGTTCGGATCGATCCCCGGCATGCTCGACGGTAGGTCCGGCCACCCGGAGCACCCCGTCGCCCCCGGGCCGCGTGAGTGGGCCGTGCCCGGGGACCGGTCGGGCGCGCCCCGGTTGGCTGCGCCTCAAAAACAAACGGGCCCGCCTTGCGGCGGGCCCGTCGATGGTCAAGATCGTCCGAAGAGATCGATTAGTCGATGAAGAGCGTCGCGGTGATGACGCCGCTGGACTCCGTCACCTGGGCGATCTGGCGGAGGAAGTTGTTCGAGCGGCTGCCGGGGTCGGTCACGGCGCCGGTGCCGGCCTCGTTCTGCTCATCGATGAAGATGTTGTCCGGGACCGAGAGGGGCTGGGCGGTGCCCGTGCGGCGGTAGGTCAGGCCGTCGGGGTTCGGCTTGGTCTCGAAGTTGACGTGGTTGTCGTTGTAGGCGACGTTGCCCTCCCAGGTGTTCCGCCCGCCGTGGATCAGCAGGGTGTTGGAGTCGACGCCGGGGGGAGTGGCGCCGGCGGGGTTGAGCGTGTAGCGGCCCGTGGTGGGGTACTGGGTGTCGGTGTAGAAGGGGCCGCGGTTGCCGAAGACGGCCTCGGTGGCGGAGAAGCTGTTGGTCCACTTGGCGGCGCGCTTGCCGAAGGGCAGGTTGTGCGCGTAGGACTGGTGGCCCACCTTGGGGGTGCCGCCGACCTGTCCGTTGTCGCCGCGCCGATAGTTCGGCTCGACGGTCGCGGCGCTGCCCGAGAACCCGGGGTCCCACAGGGCGTTGGCGGGCTGCCCGCCGGCCGTGGTGGCCGCGGCGGGGTCGGAGTACTGATAGTTGTCGTCCCGCTTGTAACCGGCGGTGTTGCTCTCCGCCGGGCTGATGCACAGCTCGGGGCTGATCGAGCCCTGGAAGATCAGGATCGAGAGGATGTCGCCGGTGCGGTCCTTGGTCCGCTGCGCGGTGGCGGCGGCGTTGATGGTGCCGT
>DASPKO010000223.1:0-2739 GCA_035628055.1 Phycisphaerales bacterium | reverse complement strand
AGAATGGCCGCCTGGGCCCGCAGCGGCGCCAGGCGGCTGGCCGCGAACTCCCGGGCCAGAAAGTCGCCCTCGCGCAGACCCATCTGAGCCAGCGACCGGGCGGCGGCGAGGCGGATCTCCGCCGGCATCAGGTTCCCCACGTCGTCGCGCCGCGCCGTCAGGTAGATGAGCTGATCGACCGAGCCGCGGTCGCGCACCTGCCCGATGATCTGGGCCGCCAGGGCCGTAGCCTCGAGGTCCTCGGGCCGCGAGGGATAGAGCGCCGCCCGCACCTCGTGCAGGGCCTCCTCGTCGCCGAGCTTGATGCGCGCCTCGGCGAGCTGCAGCAGGGTGATGCGGACCTCGGCCTGGCGGGCGCGGAGCATCGGGTCGCGGGCGGCCTCGCGGAGCATCGGCAGGGCCGACTGCTCGCCGAGCTCCCCCAGGATGAACGCCGCGTGCGCGCGCAGGCGCGGATTCGGGTCCACGAGCATCGGCCCGAGCGGGCTGGGATCGACGGCCCGGCCGGCCCGGCGCAGGGCGTAGATCGCCGCGGCGCGGACGAACGGCGACGGGTCTGCGAGCAGCGCCTCGGCCTGGCCCGCCGCCTCGGTGACGGCCCCGCGTCCGACGACCATCGCGGCCACGGCGCGAACCCCGGGATTGGGATCGGCCAGCGCCGCCGGAAGCACGGGCTTGAGCCGCGCCGGCGCGAGCAAAAGGGCCTCGATCGCGTTGGCGCGCCGTTCCGGCACTGGACCGGCCGCCTCGGCGACGAGCAGCTCGATCGCCCGCTCCCGCACCTGCGCGACGTGGGCGGCGCTCGGCGGCTCGGCCGGCACCGCCTCCGCGGCCACCGGCCCGCCAAACCGCGGCGCGGCGCAGGCGGTTCCCAGGAGCGACGCGCTCCCGAGCACGGCCCAGTGGGCGCCGCGGATCCAAGCCCCCATCCGCCCGGTCCGGCACCGCTCGCTCATGGCTGCTCCTCCCATGCGGCGGCCTGTCGCGGCCGCCCGAGCACCGCGATGACGCCGACCGCCCCCAGCGCCGCCGTGATGATCCATGCGAAGACCCCGCCGACGCGGCCGAAGACGGTGCCCCGACCGCCCAGGGGGATCTCGGCCCGCAGTATCCCATCCTCGCGGGCGGGGAGCCAGTCGCGCACGCGCCCCCGCTGATCGATCCAGCACGAATGACCGGTGTTCACCGCCCGGACCATCGGCAGCCCTAGCTCCACGCAGCGCCACGCGGCCACCTGCATGTGCTGGCGACGCACCCCATCGAAACCGCCGAACCAGCCGTCGTTGCTCAGATTCGCCAGGAGGTCCACCACCGGCCGCCCGCCCTGATAGGTGAGCGAGCGGCACAGACCGGCCTGGGTCGCCTCGAAGCAGATGGGCGCCGCCAGCCGCAGAACCCGGTCCGAGCCCTCGGCGTGCGAGGCCCCGGGGGGGCGCCGGGGCCCCGCGGGCCCGGGCGGCAGCGTCACGGTGATCGGGCGGTGCCCGGTCCCCCAGGCCAGGTCGAACGTCATTCCCTGGGCGCCCAGGTCCAGGGCGAGCCGCTGGAGCGCCGGCCAGCGCCACAGCACGGGGATGATCTCGCCGAACGGCGTGAGATGTTCCTTGTCGTAACGCTGCTCCGAGACCTGCCCCTCGATGATCAGGAAGGCGCTGTTGTACCGGCGCTGCTGGCGGAGGCGCTCGAAACGGCCCTCGGCGTCGCGCACGACCTCGAGGCCCTCGGCGGCCACCGCGCCCACGAGCATGGGTATGCCTAGCTCGGCCTGCTCCATGAGCAGGCTCGACGCGAAGGCCGTCGCCGCGATGGGGCGCGAGTCCGGGCCGGGCGGTGCCGGCCACTGCAGCCCCGCGCGCTCGAGCACCGCCACCGCCTCGGGATTGAGCATCTCGCCAGGGAACATCGTCTCGGGCCAGATGATGAGCTCGGGGGAGGGCGAGGCCCTGGCGGCCTGGCGCGTCAGCTCGATGAAGCGGGCGAAGTTTCGCAGCCGCCGCTCGATGCTCCAGACCATCTTGTTGTTCTGGGGCACGTTGGTCTGAATCACCGCGATCGCCGCGCTGCCGCCCGTCGGCGCGGGCGCCGCCAGCAGCGCCCCCCCCAGCCAGGCCGCGACGAGCAGGACCGGGAGCGCCAGCCGGCGGGCCAGCAGGGCCCCATGCCGGCCGGCGCGCCGGGCCAGCACGAGCTCCCCGGCCAGCGCCGCCGGCAGCACCGCCAGAAAGCTCACGAGGTAGGTGCCCAGCAGGGAGGCGGGCCGGGCCAGCCCCGGCGCGGCGATCAGGGGGTGCGCCGCGAGATACCACGGGTACCCGGTGAGCACGATCTCGCCGCGCAGCACCTCGACGCCCGTCCACGCGATCGCCACGAGCAGCCACTCGGGCACGCGCGGCGTGCGCCGGCTCGCCCGCGCCACCAGCCACACGAAGAGCGCGGGAAACCCGGCCAGGCTCAGGCACAGCAGGGGGTAGCCCGCCGGGGTCACCTCCCACAGCCAGACCTGCTCAAAGGCCCAGAACGGGACCGTGCCCAGCCCGGCCCACACGGCCGCACGCCCCGGACGCCGCCACCCCGCGAGCGCCGTGAGCACCAGAGGGAGCGGGGCCAGCACCGCCAGCGGCCACAGTCCCACGGGCGGAAAGGCCAGGATCGAGAGCAGCGTGTATCCGAGCCCGCCCAGGCAGGCGGTCCACGCGCGCGGCGCCCGGGCCCCACCTGGCGTCGCGGCTGCGGGGGTAA
>DASPKO010000222.1:0-2641 GCA_035628055.1 Phycisphaerales bacterium | reverse complement strand
GCCTCCAGGTCGAAGACCAGGTACTTGACGCTTAGCCGGAGATAATCGAGCGATTCCTGGAGCTCGGTCAGGGTCTTGGTCATCCGGGCCTGGCGTTCGCGGGCGTCGTCGGCCAGCTTCCCGAGCTCGTTCTTCTCCGGGGCCGGGAGCTGGGCGATCTGCTGGATCAGCTCGCTGAGCTTGGCCTGGAAGTCCTGTTCGGTCATGGCTCTCTCTCCGGGTCTTTGGATGGATTATCCGCGGCTCGCGACACCGGGGCTTCCGGCGGCCCGCGGGGGACCCGCCGGCACTCCTGAGTGTGCCCGCTCCGCGGCACCGGGGAGCGCCTGCCGACAAAAACAACCTGATCTGGGTCGGTTTATGCCGCGCGGTGGGACCGGCTAGCGCAGCAGGTCCAGGCGGCGCAGGGCCTGCTGGGCCCCCGGGGGTGCGGCGCGGAGCGCCTCGCCCAGGGCCGCCGGGTCCTTGCGGCGGGCGTCGAGCACGAGCTTCTTGAGGTGCTCGTCGCGCGCGAACGCGAACTTCTTGAAGAGGAGCTCCAGCTCGTGCCGGTTGAATCGCGAGAGCGGGTCCTTCAGGCCGGACTGGGCGGCCGCCCAGTCCAGGAGCGACCCTCCCGCGTCCGTGAACCGGTACAGGGCGAGGGTGTTTCGGAGCCGCTCGGCGAGCGGGACAAACGGATCGCTCGCCGCCTCGGGGACGCGCGTCAGGACCGCTTCGGCGGCCTTGGGGTCGGGCCCGCCCGGGCCGGCATCCGTGCGCGGATCGGCCTGGTCCGGCGCCTGCTCGCCCAGCGCGGGCCGCGCCGCCGCGGGCTCGAGCTCGGCGTGAGAGGTTGAGAGCGTCTTGAGGCCGCCGCGGTCGAACCGGATGGTCAGGCGTTGCGCGGGGGCCCCGTCATCCACGATGCTCTGGGCCGCCGTCACGACCCCGGCCCCCCACTCGGGCCGCTTGGCATGCACGACGCGGTCGCCGAAACTCCACTGGTGTGCGGGCACGGGCGTCTCCGGGCCGGGCCGCGCATGGGCCGGCGCACGGTCAGAACTGGTGCGCCGCGTGGCGCACGCGAGCCATCAGAGAATCGCGAACCCCCCGCCGCGCCTAGTATAGCGGCCGGACCGCGAGGGCTGGTTTCCGCCGGCGTCGGACGCTGGTGAGCGCGGCCCCGAGTGGGGATTTGCCCGATCGACCGTGTGCGGCGGCCGTCACGTGGAGACAAGTTCCAGATGATCGAAGCCCTCAAGAGCGACGAGATTGCCGAGCGGATGGGCGGACGGTTCAAGCTGTGCGCGCTCATCCAGCGCCGCCTGGTCCAGCTCATGGACGGGGCCCGTCCGCTGGTCGACCGCGAGGGTCGCTCGGACCTGGAGCTGGTGATCGAGGAGATTCTCCAGGAGAAGATCTCCTACGACTTCGACCCGAACGCCGACGCCGACGTCAAGGCCTGCCTGCCGCCCGGAGCCTGACGGTTGCCCCCGCTCGCCGGCGCATCGGTGCTGGTGGGGGTGACCGGCGGCATCGCCGCGTACAAGAGCGCCGCGCTGGTCAGCCAGCTCGCCCAGGCCGGCGCGCAGGTGACCGTGATCATGACCGACGCGGCCGTGCGCTTTGTCACGCCGCTCACGTTCGAGGCGCTCTCGGCCCGGCCCGTCATCACCGGGCGCTGGGAGGAGGGGCCGGGGTCCGACCCTCAGCACATCGCCCTGGCGGCCGCGGCCGACGTGGCCGTGGTGGCGCCCTGCACGATGGACTGCCTGGCCCGCCTGGCGGTGGGGCTGGCGGGGGACGCGGTCACGCTCGTGCTGAGCGCCGTGGACCGGGCCCGCACCCCGGTGATCCTCGCGCCGGCGATGAACGCGGTCATGTGGGGGCAGCCGGCGACGCAGCGGAACGTGCGCCTGCTGCGCGAGGACGGGTACGTGTTCGTGGGCCCGGGAGCAGGATGGCAGGCGTGCCGGACCATCGGCCCGGGGCGGATGGCCGAGCCGGAGGAGATCCTGCGGGAGATGAGTCGGGCGCTCGCCGCCCGGGAGGGGCGGCCTGAGCGGGGGGAGGATCAGGGCTGATCCTGGCGCGCCGCGCGGCGCTCGAGGCGCTCCAGCCGCTGCTTCTGCTGGGCCTTGGGGGTGACGTGGAAGGTCGCCTGGCAGCGGCCGACGCGGCGCTCGCGGGAGCCGGGCACCTGGAGCTGCTGGACGATGTCGAGGTTCAGCGTGATGTTGAACTCTCCGCCGGCGCGCACCTTTTCCTGGATGTCCTCGAGGGGCGTGATGCGATAGACCGCCGGACCCAGGCAGGGGCGCAGGAAGCGGTATTCCAGGTGCTTGCAGACGACGGTGTAGTCCGCCCCGCAGACGCCGAAGACGTACATGCCGCCGGCGATCTCTGAGTTGGCCAACAGGGCCGCGCCCGCCATGGCGTTGTACCAGTTGCGGTTGACGCGCCGGAAGGGCAGCACCGCCGCGAACGTGCTGGCGTCGATCCGCTTCATGCGGATGCCGCTCTTGAAGGCGTAGGGGAGCCAGATGAGGGAGCAGACACGGTGCCAGAAGTTGTTGCGGGTCGAGAGCCGCGAAATGAAGCGGTCGGCCCGGTCCATGAAGGAGGGCCTGGGGCGTTCGCGGGGAGGACGGGAGGAGTG
>DASPKO010000221.1:0-4379 GCA_035628055.1 Phycisphaerales bacterium | reverse complement strand
GGGCCCGCCTGGGCGAGCTCCTGGCCCGCCCGGACCTCGGCCACGAGCTCGCCGCCGACCTGGCCGCGCTCTCGGGGCCGGCGGAGTACCTCGCCCAGCTCACCCGCGGCCTGCGCCACTTCGCCCGCGACCCGGAGCACGGATGGGACGATCCGCGCACCGACCTGTCGGCGTGGCGCGGCGAGTTCGAGGGCCTGGCCCGCACCGTGATCCCCGGGGACGTGAGCCTGCGCCTGGTGTTGGAGGATCCCCTACCCGTCGCCGCGATCCCGGCGCACGCGCTCACGCAGGCGGTCTTCAACCTCGTGCACAACGCCGCGGAGGCCGTCTCCGCGCCCGCGCCCCGGGGGCCCGAGGCGTTGATCGAGGTGCGCCTGGACCGCGCCCCGGACGATGGCTGGTTCTTCCTCAGGGTGCGCGACAACGGCCCCGGAATGTCTCGCGAAGTCCGGGAACGCTGCCTCGAGCCTTTCTTCACCACCAAGGCCCGGCAGAAGGGAACCGGGCTGGGCCTGGCGATGGTGCACGGCATCGTCCGGCGCGCCGGCGGGTCCATCGACGTCGATTCGACGCCCGGGCTGGGCACGACCTTCTCGCTGCGCCTCCCCGCGTGTCCCACTCACCCCGCGGAGGCCGCGGGTTGCCCCTGCCCCGCCTATGTCACGCTCGGCGATCCGCGGGCCCAGTCCCTGGTCGAGATCTGCCTGACCAGCCTCGGCTGCCTCGTCGCGAGCACGCCCCCCAACGGCTCCCCGGGACCGGCCCTGTGGGTCGCCGACGCGGCCGCGGCCCGCGAGGATGAGCTCCGCGCCTTCCTGAGCCGCGGCCCCAATCGCCGGCTGGTCGCGGTCAACGGCCGTCCCGAGGCCGCCGCGCCCGGCCTGACGGTGCTGACGCCGGGCGCCTCGTTCGGCGACCTGCGGCGCACGGTCCAGGAGGCGGCACTGGCGCTGCGCCGGCTCGAGCGTGAGCGGGAGAGCTCGCGGTGATCCGCTCGCAGCGCGTGCGGGTCCTGTGCGTCGACGACAACGAGTTCGTGCTCGACTCGGTCAAGCACCTGGCGGCCCAGACGCCCGATCTCGAAGTGATCGGCACGCTCCGGAGCGCCGACACCCTGGAGACGGCGGTGCGGGACCTCGACCCGGACGTGGTCCTCCTCGACCTGGAGATGCCCGGGATGGACGCGCTGGCATCCCTCCGCCGGGTGAGCGGAGCGCACCCGCGCGTCCGGGTCGTCGTGCTCACGGGCACCGCCGACGCGGCCTCGCTGGAGCGCTCCCTCGACGCGGGCGCCTTCGGGTTCGTCAGCAAGGCCGATGGGCCGCGCGACATTCTCGACGCGGTCCGCGGCGCCGCCGCCGGCCGCCCCGTCTTCAGCCCCGAGGCCAGGCGCATGTGGGAACTCGCCGGCGCCTGCGCGCCCGCCCGCCCCCCCGTCGCGGCGGTCGATCCTCCCGGCGCCGACGGGACCCCCCCTCCGCGCGCGTGAGTCAGGCCTGCCGGCCCGCGAGCCGGCCCGCCATCTCGGCGACGAAGCGACCCTGCGCTCGCGCGATTGCCAGCTCGTTGGGGCTCGGCTGCCGCTCGCCCTTGGGACCCGCGATCGTCGTCGCCCCGTAGGGAGTGCCGCCGCTCATCTCCGACATCGTCAAGAGCTCCTGCGAGCTGTAGGGCACGCCCGCGATGAGCATGCCCTGGTGATAAAAGAACGTCGCCAGCGAGAGCAGCGTCGTCTCCTGCCCCCCGTGCTGGCTCGCGGTCGAGGTGAAGGCGCTCCCGATCTTGCCGATCAGCGCACCCTTGTTCCACAGGCCCCCCGTCGCATCCAGGAAGGCCCGCATCTGGGCCGCGGCGGCCCCGTAGCGCGTGGGCGTGCCCAGAATGATGGCGTCGGCCTCCGCCAGGCGGTTCGGCTCCGCGAGCGGAACGTGCGCGAACGCCTTGCCCGCCTCGCGGGCGCCCATCTTGCCCAGGATCTCGTCCGAGAGCGTCTCCGCCACGCGCAGGAGCCCCACCTCGGTCCCGCTCACCCCGCGCGCCCCCTCGGCCACCGCCTCGGCGAGACGGTACACGTGCC
This sequence comes from Phycisphaerales bacterium, assembly GCA_035628055.1. GTDB lineage: Bacteria > Planctomycetota > Phycisphaerae > Phycisphaerales > UBA1924 > DASPKO01. Next base: position 2,302 of record DASPKO010000221.1, on the reverse strand, counting down.
CGTATGTGCTGTAGAAGATGACCTGGACCTTGGCGGGCATGGAAGACTCCTGCGATGCGTGGGTGCCGGCGCGCCATTGTGAGCCCCCCAGGAGACCCGAGTGAGTCAGGCGGCGTCGGAACCCCAACCGATTCACCCGAAGGTCGCGGGCGACTTCGGGGCCGAGCGAATCATTCCCCCGGTTGGTCCCCGCCACATCTCAGCAGGAGCCGGTGCGATGAAGACCCGCTACGCCCGCATGATGAGCCTGTGCGCCGCGCTGCTGCTCGCGCCCGGGGCGATTGGCGGTCAACCTTCGACCCCACGCCCGCATTCGCCGCCCCAGCCGGGCTCGGTGACCGCCGATCTCGTACGCGCCTTGGTCGACGCCGACCGGCACTACCTCGACCGCGCCGCCCGGCTGGAGCAGGTGCGCCAGTCCCTCGGCGAGCGGGAGCGGTCCCGGGTGGACGCGCTGGAAGATGAGAACGAACGGGCGTACGCCGGGCAACTCGCGGTGCTCCGCGATCGCTACGGCCGTGACACGGTGGAACTCACCCGGGCCGTCCTGCGCCAGATCCAGCAGACGCAACCGCAACCACCGGCGGGACCGGAGCAGCCACCTCCAGCTCCGGCCCCGCGTCCTCGGCCTCCGCGGGAAACTCCGCCCGAGCGGGAGCGGAACGCGGACCGGGAACGGGATGAGGAGCGCCGCCGCCCGCCCCCTTCTGATGGTCCCCGCCCGTCACCGGACCGGCCCGCCGACGAGCCGAAGCCTCAGGACCCCGGCAAGGGGAAGCCAGATGACAAGAAACCCGACAAGCCCGCGAAGTCCGACCCGGACGAGGGGAGGGCGGAGAACGAGCGCGAGGTGCAGAAGCTGCACGACGAGTACGCGCGGGAGCTGGCCACGCTCGAGGAGGAGCGTGATCGAGAGCTGGCCGAGGCGGAGCGGGAAGGCAAGCACGAGAAGGCGCGCGAGAAGATGCGCAAGTACGAGGAGAAGCTCGCGGGGCTCCGCCGCAAGTACGAGGACAAGCTCCGCAAGCGCGAGCGCTGGGCGGAGGAGAGGTCTGGCCGGCTCGGCGAGGGCGAGCTGGTGACCATCTGCTTCGCCCCCCCCGGTGAGCCCGCCGCCCGCCGGACGCGCCGCGTGAGCCGAGACGCCCTCCCGCACTATCTGGACATGGGGGCCACGCTCGGGCCCTGCGATGTCGTGCCGGTCCCGGCGGGCTCGGCGCCCGATACCGCGCCGGCGACTCCGACGACTATCCAGCTTCCCCCCATCCGGATTCCCCGCACGACCGAGGAGGCAGTGCAGGAAATCCTCCGGCGGATGCCCGAGTCGCCCCCGATCATCGGCCCGAGCCAGTACTTCAGGCGGTCGCGCGCCTCGGGGGGCACCGGCGACGCGGAACGCGCGTTGCAACTGCTGGAGTCAGAGCTCCGCGCCCGGGCGCCGCGATAGGCCGGCCACAGGCGAGACCGTTCGTCGCAAGCGCGCGGCGCGCGTCGATCTGCTTCTACCCCCGGGTCCGCGGTTGAGCCGGTCGATCAGCGGGGAAGCCGGAGCCTGGGCAGGGCCGCCTCGATCAGGGCCCGCGCCGGCTCGTGCTGGGGCGGCAGGCGCAGCGCCGTGCCCAGCGCCCCGGCCGGCTCGTCCGCGGTAAATCCCGGCCCGTCCGTGGCGATCTCGAAGAGCACGCCCCCCGGCTCGCGGAAGTAAATCGAACGGAAGTACGTCCGTTCGATCACGGGCGAGGCGGCCATGCGCGCGCCAATCAGCCGGTCGCGGAAGTCCTGCTGCGCCCCCTCGTCGGCGACCCTGAACGCGACGTGGTGCACCGTGCCGGCGCCCATCGTCCCCGCCGGCGCACCGGCATCCTCGGTGACATCGACGAACTCGCCGGCGTCGTCGACCCCGGCCCGATCACGAAAGAGCGTCGTGCCCGCCGCCTCGTGGTCGCCCGGCATGAGGAACCGCCGCGACGGGACGGTCGTTTCCATGTCCCGTCCGTCCGGCCCGTGTGCCCCCGGTCCCAGGCCAAGCACACCCGTCAGGAACGCGGCGGTCGCCTCTCCGCGGCGCACGGCCAGCGTCACCCCGCACAGCCCGAGGAGCGCGTGCTCGGGCGGCACCGGGCTCGCGCATGGTTCGGGCGCCCGGCCCGCAGCCGTGCCCTCGACCAGCTCGAGCGCCAGCCCGTCCGGGTCGGTGAAGCGGAGCACCCCCCCGCCGGGCCCTCCCACGCCGAGCCCGTGGCGCGGCCCGTCCACCTCGCGCCCCGCCGCGGCCAGGCGCCGCCCCCAGAACCCCAGTGAG
>DASPKO010000220.1:0-2449 GCA_035628055.1 Phycisphaerales bacterium | reverse complement strand
GATGACCCCGGCCGGGCCCAGCACCGGGCTGCGCCGCCGGCGCTCGGCGCGGTACGCCTCCGCCTCGTCCCGGGCCTGCCCGGGGCTCCATCCGAGCACGGCGGCCGCCACCGCGGCCGCGTCATCGACGGCCGGCAGCCCGACCCGTCGCCCCAGCCCGATCATGGTGCGCCGGAGGAGCACATCGGCCAGCGTGCGCGCGCCCTCGGCCTCCAGCGCCCAGGCCACCTCGGCGCCGAGCGCCCCCGTGTCCGGGTCGATGACGCGGGCCAGCCCCGGCTCGGCGGCAGCCAAACCGGCGGGGCCGTCGGCCCGGGAGCCGTACAGGCTCACCAGGCGCTCGGCGCTGTGCCGGACCTGCCGCGCCTCCAGGTCCGTGCCGGTCCTCTGAGCCCTGATCAGCTTGTCCTCGATCCGGCGCGTCAGGTCGGCGGCCTCGTCGCGATCGACGAATCCGGGCAGGCGTGTCGTGCCGGTCGTGCTCCGCCGGTGCTCGCGCCCGAGCCGGGCGAGAATCGCGTCGACCACCTCCTCGGCCAGGCCGCGATGCGTGGTGAGCTTCCCGCCGATGATCGAGAAGAGCCCGGGCACTTCGGGTCCGTGCTCGCGCACCATGTGCCGGCGCGTCACCGCGGCCGGGACCTCGTCCTCCGGGGGGAGCGGGCGCACGCCCGCGTAGCTGTAGAGCACCGACTGGCCCCCGAGCCCGCACCCGGGGATCAGCCGGCGGGTCTCGGCGAGCAGGTACTCGATCTCCTCGGGGGTGGCCACCGCCTCGACCGGATCGGCGTCGAAGCGCACCTCCGTGGTCCCGATGAGCACCAGCCCGTTCCACCGGATGATGAAGAATGGGCGGGCGTCGGAGCGGGCCTGGGCGTAGAGCGCCTGGCGCGGTGTGCCCGGGAAGGGAGCGACGACGATGTGGCTCCCCTTGGTCCCGCCGATCAGCCGCGGGGCCGTCGCGCGGTCGGCCCCGTTTCCCGCGACGCGGGTCAGGACGCGGTCCACCCAGGGCCCCCCGGCATTGACGACGCAGCGGGCGGTGGCGCGCAGCTCGGCGCCCGTCAGCACGTCGCGCGCGGCGACCTCGAAGCCGGATGGCGCCCCGCTCCCCGTCCCGGCCCCGGCCTCCGCGGGCCGGGCCACGAGGCGCTCGACGCGCGTGTAGGTGCGCACCGCGGCGCCCGCGGCGCGCGCCGCCAACACGAGCTCGGTCACCAGCCGCTCGGGGAAGGTGACCTGGCAGTCGAAGTACACGGCGGCGCCGCGGAGCCCGGACGGGGTCAGCCCGGGCTCGCGCTCCCGGGTCTGCGCCAGCGAGAGCGCGCGGTGCCGCGGCAACGACTTGTCGAGCGAGAGGAGGTCGTAGGCGATCATGCCCGCGCGCACCATCCGCGGCCCGCGGGCGTCGCCCCGGTAGATGGGGAGCAGCAGCTCGAGCGGGCGGACCAGGTGCGGGGCCGTACGCAGCAGGGTCTCGCGCTCGCGGAGCGACTCGCGGACCAGCGAGATCTCCGCGTGCTCGAGGTAGCGCAGCCCGCCGTGGATCAGCCGCGTCGACCAGGCCGACGTGCCCGAGCAGAGGTCGCCCTGCTCCAGCACGAGCACGCGCAGCCCGCGCAGCGCGGCGTCGCGCGCGATCGCGGCGCCGTTGATCCCGGCGCCGATCACGCCCAGGTCGAACTCGCCCGTGTCGGCGCCCCGGGCTGGGTCCGGGTGGCGGCTCACCCGTGCTCCCAGGCCCCGGCGCGGGCGACGGCCTCGAGCCAGCGCCCGTGGAGAGCGTGGCGCTCCGCCTCGGGCATCCGCGGCTCGTAGCGGCGTGCCAGCTTGCAGTGCCGGGCCAGTTCGTCCGTTCCCGCCCACACGCCCACCGCCAGGCCCGCCAGGTATGCCGCGCCCAGGGCGGTCGTCTCGGTGATCTCCGGCACCTCGACGGGCACGCCGAGCATGTCGGCCTGGAACTGCATCAGGAACGCATTCCGCGCCGCCCCCCCGTCGGCGCGCAGCGAGGCGAGCCCGATTCCCGAGTCGTTCTCCATGGCCCGGGCCACGTCGAGCGACTGATACGCCATGGCTTCGAGGGCCGCGCGGACCAGGTGCGCCCGGTTGGTTCCGCGCGTCAGCCCCAGGATCGCGCCGCGGGCCTCCGGGTCCCAGTGGGGCGCCCCTAGGCCGGTGAGTGCGGGAACGAAGTAGACGCCGTCGTTCGATGACAACGACGCAGCCAGCGATTCGGTCTCGCCGGCGTCGGTGATGATGCCCAGGCCGTCGCGGAGCCACTGCACCGCCGCCCCGGTCACGAAGATCGAGCCCTCCAGCGCGTACTGCACGGGGGCGCCCGCGAGCCGCCAGGCGATCGTGGTCAGCAGCCGGCTCCGGCTCTCCACCGCCTTTTCGCCGGTGTTCAGCAGGAGGAACGACCCGGTGCCGTAGGTGTTCTTCGCCA
>DASPKO010000219.1:0-8630 GCA_035628055.1 Phycisphaerales bacterium | reverse complement strand
TGGCCCCCATGCTGCGCACCCGCAGGAGCGACGACCGCAACCTGGCCCTGCGGGCCTGGGACAGCCTGATGCGGCTCGGGTCGGTGCTGGTCGGCCCCCGGCACACGGCCTGGAAGCTCGCGGCCCTGCTGGCCCTGGCGGGGATCGTCTTCGTCAGCACGTACCAGACCACGTACCGCGTGGGGGCCGAGGCGGTGATCGAACCGGCGGTCCGGCGCGTGGTCTCGGCGCCGATCGAAGGGGCGATCGCGCGGATCAAGGAGGGCCTGGAGCCGGGGACCGAGGTGCGCGAGGGCGAGGTGCTCGTGCAGCTCGACGACCAGGAGTGGGTGCTGCGCCGGGCCGACGCGCAGTCGCGCTACGAGCAGGCGGTCCTGCAGGCGTCGGAGGCGCGCCGCGAGAACGACGCGGGCAAGGCCGAGCAGTACATGGCCCAGGCGCGGCGCTCCGAGGCCGAGATGCGGCTCTACGACCACCAGATCGAGCGCGCCCAGATCAAGGCGCCGATCGCGGGCAAGGTCCTCTCGGGGAAGCTCGAGGACCGGATCGGCGCGACCGTGCGCGTGGGCGACCCGCTGCTGGAGATCGCGCCCCTGGACACCATGGTGGTGCTGGCGCGGGTGGACGAGCGCGACATCGGGCTGGTGGCCGCGGCCCACGAGCGCGGGCGGGGGACCGGGCGGCTGGCGACCCGCTCCCGCCCCACGGAGGCCTTCGAGTTCCGCGTCGAGCGCATCGTCCCCCTGGCCGAGGCCCGGGAGGGGACCAACACCTTCGAGGTGCGGGCCACGCTGCTGGAGACGGCGCCCTGGATGCAGCCGGGCATGGAGGGACGGGCCAAGTTCGACACCGAGCGGCACAGCCTGCTCTGGATCGGCACCCGGCGGATCGCCGACGCGGTCCGGCTGTGGCTGTGGTGACCGGGGCACCGAGCGTGAGGCGGCGCCCCCAGCCCCGGGCCCAAGGCGCGGGGCCGGGGCCTGAGGCGGGGCAAGCCCCCGAGCCCGGGACAGCAGCACCATGAGCGAACGCCCGACCTTCTCCCCGTTCTGGCACCGCGTGCGGCTGATGAGGCCGCGGCTGCGGCCGCACGTGCAGATCACCCGCCAGCTCTACCGCGGGCGGCGCTGGCACGTGGTGCACGACCCGGCCTCGAACCAGTTCTACCGCCTCAACCCGATCGCCCACCAGTTCGTCGCTTCGCTCGACGGGAAGCGCGACGTCGAGACCGCCTGGAAGCTCTCGCTGGCGACCTTCGGGGACTCGGCCCCGACGCAGAACGAGATCATCCAGCTCCTCTCGCAGCTCTACAGCTCCAACCTGCTCTCGGTCGACGACTCGCCCGAGACCGAGCAGCTCCTGCGCCGCGGGCGCGAGCGGGTGCGCAAGCGGATCCAGCAGCAGGCGATCGGGATCATGTATTTCCGGATCCGGCTCTTCAACCCGGACCGCCTGCTGGCCTGGCTCGAGCCCGTCTTCCGTCCGCTCCTCAACCGCTGGGGCCTGCTCGCCTGGGCGCTCTTCGTGGGGTGGGCGGTGGCGAGCGTGCTCCCGCAGTGGGAGCGGCTGACGGAGGGCTTCGACACCGCGATCTCGCCCGCCAACTGGCCCTGGCTGATCGTCGTCTTCGTCGTCACCAAGGCGATCCACGAGCTGGGGCACGGGATCATCTGCAAGCGCTTCGGCGGGCAGGTGCCCGAGATGGGCGTGATGATGCTGGTGATGTTCCCGGCGCCCTACGTGGACGCGTCGGCGGCCTGGGGCTTTGCCAGCCGCTGGCAGCGGATGGCGGTGGGCGCCGGGGGCATGATCTTCGAGCTCACCATCGCCGCCGCCGCGGCCCTCTACTGGGTCGGGGGCGGGCCGGGCGAGCTGGCGACGCAACTGGCCTACAACGCGATGCTCACGGCGAGCGTCTCGACGGTGCTCTTCAACGCCAACCCGCTCATGCGCTTCGACGGGTACTACATCCTGGCGGACCTGCTCGAGGTGCCCAACCTCATGCAGCGGGCCCAGAGCATGCTCAAGTACCTGATGCAGAAGCATGTCTACCGCCTCAAGCGCGCGACGCCCCCGAGCACCATCCGCTCCGAGCAGGGCATCCTGGTGGTGTACGGCATCGCGGCGCTGGCCTACCGCATCTTCCTGTTCATCTCCATCACGCTCTTTGTGATGGGCAAGATGTTCGCCCTGGGGCTGGTGCTGGCCGTCTGGACCGCGGCGGCCTGGTTCATCATCCCGGTGGGCGGGTTCGTGCACTGGCTGGCCGCCGGGCCCGCGCTCGCCGAGAGCCGCGGGCGCGCGGTCCTCACGAGCCTGGTGCTGCTGGCGGCGGGCGTGCTGCTCCTGGGGGTCATCCCCATGCCCGACCACCGGCGCAGCACCGGCATCGTCGAGAGCGAGAGCCACTTCGGCGTCTTCGCCGGCTCCGACGGGTTCCTGGCGGCCGTGCACAAGCGCCCGGGCGACGCGGTCGCCAGGGGCGAGCCCATCGTGACCATGGAGAGCCCGGAGCTCGAGCAGAAGCTGGTGCAGGTCCACTCGGCGCTCGATGAGGTCCGCACCGAGGAGCGCCGGGCCCTGAACCAGAAGCAGCCCGCGGCGGCGCGGGCGGCCCAGCAGCGCCTGGAGGTCTTCGAGGCCAACCTGGCGCAGATCCGGGAGCGGATCGCGGCCCTGGTCGTGCGCGCGCCGTGCGACGGCGTCGTGGCCGGGGAGGACCCCTCCCGGCGCGTCGGCGCCTACCTCCGCCGGGGCGAGCCGATCTGCCAGGTGCTCGACCCGGCGCAGCTCCGGGTTGCCGCCTCCATCGACCAGGCCAACGCGGCCTGGCTCTTCGACCCGCGGGCCGGCCCCGAGGAGGTCCGGCTCCGGCCCCGCTCACGCGGGCGCGGCCTGCACGAGACCGAGGACGTGGCCGGCGGGAACCTGCGGATGGCCCCGGCGGGGCGCCAGGAGCTTCCGGGCGCCGCCCTGGGCTACCTGGGCGGGGGACAGATCGACGTCGATCCGCAGCAGGGCGAGGGCGCGATCTCCAAGCGGCCGCGCTTCACGGTGTACATCGACCCGGCGGGCGGGCCCGACCGCGGGGTGGCGGCGCTCGGGTATCCCGGGGAGCGGGTGCGCGTGCGCTTCACGCTGCCCGACAAGCCGCTGGCGGCGCAGTGGCTCGACCGGCTGGCCCGGATCGTGCAGGGACGGGTCAACATCTAGGGGCCGCGGGACGAGGGTCTTGAGTGTCGCAGGCGATCACCAGGTACGAGGCGCTGTTCGACTCCGTCCGCTCGCGCCGGCGCAGGCCCGAGACCCACCGCGGGCTCGACGCCCTGGCGGCGCGCGCGGGCATGCGCCTGGCCAACCGCGGCGTGAGCGGCGCCTGGCTGCGCCGCGAGGCGCGCGCGATCGCCGCGCTGGCGCCGGAGCTGCGGGCCCACTCCGACGCGGCCCTCGACGAGCACGTGCGCGCTCTCCGCGAGGTCTTCCTGCGCGGGCGGCAGGACGGGGCGGCGGTGCGGGCCGCCATGGCGGCGGTCCGGGAGGTGGCCCGGCGTGAGACGGGCGAGGAGGCGTACGTCGTCCAGCTCATGGGGGCGCTCGCCCTCTACCACGGGCGCATCATCGAGATGATCACGGGCGAGGGGAAGACCCTGACCGGGTCGATCGCGGCCCCGCTGCTGGCCTGGCGGCACCGCTACCTGCACATCTTCACGGTCAACGACTACCTGGCCCAGCGCGACGCGCTCTCGCGCCGGGCGATCTACCGGCGCTGCGGGTGCCCCGTGGGCGCCATCCACCAGAACGCCGAGCCGGGCGAGCGCTTCGAGATCTACGCCCGCGCGATCGTCTACGGCACGCCCAAGCAGATCACGGCCGACTGGCTGCGCGACCAGCTCCGCCTGGGCCCGATGCGCACCGCCTGGGCGGGGCGGCGGCTGCTGGCCGGCGGGGGCGGGGGCGGCGGGGGAGCGGGCCCGATGATCCCCGGCCTGCGCGCGGCCCTGGTGGACGAGGCCGACGCGGTCCTGATCGACGAGGGCGTGGTGCCGCTGATCATCGCGCGCTCGCGGCGCGAGGACGAGATGGGACCGGTCTACCGCGAGGCCGCCCGCCTGGCCCAGCGCCTCGACGAGGGGGCGGACTACCGCGTCGAGCACGTCCGCCGGCGCGCCGAGCTGACCCGCCGGGGGCGCCACCGCACCGCGGAGATGTGCGCGGCCCTGGCCGATCCGATCTTTCGGGCCACGCGCCGGGCCGAGGAGCTGGTGCGCCAGGCCCTGGTGGCCCGGCACTGCTACCAGCGGGGCCACCAGTACGAGATCGTCGATGGGCGGGTGGTGATCGTGGACGAGTACACGGGTCGGTTCCTCCCCGACCGTTCCTGGGAGCACGGGCTGCACCAGGCGGTCGAGGCCAAGGAGGGCGTCGAGGTGACCGCCGACCGCGAGACCCTGGCGCGGATCAGCTTCCAGCGCTTCTTCCGGATGTACCCGGTGCTCGGCGGGATGACGGGCACGGCCGCGGACGCGCGCCTGGAGATGGAGAAGGTCTACCTGCGGCCCGTGACCGTGATCCCCACGAACCGCCCCGTGGTGCGCGAGCGCTGGCCCACGCGGGTCTTCCGCAACGCCGAGGCGCGCTGGGACGCCGTGGCCCAGTCGATCGCCGACCTGCACGCCCGCGGCCGGCCCGTGCTGGTGGGGACGCGCTCGATCGAGGCCTCCGAGATTCTGGCCGGGCGGCTCACCGCCCTGGGGCTCCCGCACCGCGTCCTGAACGCCAACTTCGACAAGGACGAGGCCGACCTGATCGCCCTGGCCGGCAAGGGCGGGCCCTCGCCCGCGATCACCGTGGCGACCAACATGGCGGGCCGCGGGACGGACATCAAGCCCGACCGCGACGCCCTGGCGGCCGGGGGCCTGCACGTGATCCTCACGGAGATGCACACCGCCAAGCGGATCGACCGCCAGTTCATCGGGCGCGCCGGGCGGCAGGGGGACCCGGGGTCGGCGCAGATCTTCGTGTCGCTCGACGACGAGCTGGCACGGCACTACGCGCCGCGCCTGGCGCGGGCCCTCCGCGGGCTCGGGGGCGGCGCGGAGCTGACCGGGACGGCGCGGGCCCGGGCGGTGGCGGTCTTCCGGCTGGCGCAGCGCCGCGCCGAGCGGCGCGGGCGGCTCAGCCGGGCCGAGGTGCTCCGCCAGGACGACTGGATCGACAAGCACCTGCCGGGACAGTGAGGTCGCGGGCGCCGGCCCCGCAGGCTCACCAGTCCAGCGGCGCCAGCCAGGCCCGGCGCAGGGCGTCCACACCGAGCGGCGCCCCCCCGAGCGGGAAGGTCAGAGTCCCGGAGTCGTCGAGGCGGCCGATCACTGTCGCCAGGCCGGCCACCTCGGCCCCGAGCCCGTTCTGGCCCGCCAGCCCGGTCGCGAGCGTGTCCAGCACGCGGTCGTGCTCCTGGGGCCGGATCTCGAGTACGTACCGACTGGGGCCCTCACCGAAGAGCGCGGCGGCAGCGGGGAGGCTCGCCCCGGCGGGCGCCAGGGCGGCGCTCGTCAGCGTGGCGCCGAGAACGGGCACCTCCGCGCTGGCGCCGATGAGCATCTCCGCGACCGCCACGAGCAGGCCGCCGTCGGAGACATCGTGGGCCGAGAGGACCAGGCCGGCGGAGATGAGTTCCGCCACCGCCCGGGCGACGCGCGGGCCCAGCGCCAGGCTGGTGGCGGGGACGCGCGCGGGGTCCGTGCCGGCGGACGTGCCCGCGGCGCCGGCCAGGCCCGCGCGGCCGAAGAGCCGCTGGTAGTGCGAGCCGCCCAGCCTGGCGTCCGGCGGGCCGACGAGCAGCAGGAGGTTTCCCGCTTCCTTGGCGTCCATGGTCACGCAGCGGGCGACGTCTCCGACCAGACCGATCCCGGTGATCAGCAGGGTCGGGGGGATCTCGATCGTCCGCGCGGGGCGTCCGTCCGCGGCGGGGATGGTGAGCTGGTTGTTGAGCGAGTCCTTCCCGGAGACGAAGGGTGTGCGGTAGGCCTTGGCGGCGTCGTAGCAGCCCTCGCAGGCGCGCACGAGGGCGCCGAGATTCTCCGGCTTGGCGCAGCTCGGCCAGCAGAAGTTGTCCAGGATGGCGGTGCGCGCCGGGTCGGCGCCCACGCAGACCAGGTTGCGGACCGCCTCATCGACCGCGGCCAGCGCCATGAGGTACGGGTCGCCCCCGAGTTCCGGATCGCCCACGCCCGTCTGCAGCCCGCAGGCCACCGCGAGACCGCGGGCCGAGCCGGGTACGGGCGTGATTACGCTGGCGTCGGCGGGCCCGCGCCCGCCCGGCCCCGCGAGGGGTTTGATGACCGTGCAGCCGCGCACCTCGTGGTCATACTGCCGGACGATCCAGTGCTTGGACGCGATCGTGGGATGGCCAAGCAGGGCGATCAGGGCGTCGCGGGCCGAGACCGTCGCGCGCGCGGCCGGGGCCGAGGCGGGTGCGGGACGCCACACCGCCTCGCGACGCGGCGTGGGGATCCCGTCGTGCAGGAACCGCAGGCTGAGCCGGCCCACGGTCTGGCCGTGGAAGAGCAGGAGCAGGTCGGGGTTGTCCTGGCCCGACCCCTCGGGCGGGCCGAAAGTGCCCAGCACGGCGAGCTCGACCGATTCCTCGTCGCAGATCCGCCGCAGAGCCGCGAGGTTGTCGGGCGGGACCGCCAGCACCATGCGTTCCTGGGCCTCGCTGATCCAGATCTCGGTGTAGGAGAGACCCGCGTACTTCAGCGGGGCGCGATCGAGGTGCACGGTGGCCCCGGTGTGCTGGGCCATCTCGCCGATCGCCGAGGAGAAGCCCCCGGCGCCGCAGTCGGTCAGAGCGCGGAACAGGGGTGAGGGCTCGCGGCCCGCGCGCTGCTGCCCGTTCGAGGCCGAGCCACCCCCGGGGCGGGTCTCGGTGCCAGGCTCGGGGGCGGCGTCGCGGGCGCGCATCAGCGCATCGAGCAGGCGCTTCTGCTCGATGGCGTTGCCGATCTGCACGGCGTGCGAGAACTCGTCGGCGGAGGAGTGCTCGAGCTCCGCCGAGGAGAACGTGGCCCCGTGGATGCCGTCGCGACCCGTCCGCCCGCCCAGGGCCACGATGAGATCGCCGGAGCGCACCTGCCCGCGGACGGCCCAGCGGGGAAGCAGGCCGACGCACCCGCAGAAGACGAGGGGGTTGCCAACGTACCTGTCGTCGAAGGCGACGGCGCCGTTGATGGTCGGGATGCCCATGCGATTGCCGTAGTCGCGCACCCCCGCGACGACCTGGGCCAGTACGCGACGCGGATCGAGGCAGCCTGGGGGGAGGGGGTGGTGCGGGCCGGCGCCGTCCACGGGCCGCGGCGCGTGCGTGGTGCCCGGCGCGGCCCGGGCGCCCGCGGCGAGGTCCTGGGCGGCCTTGCCGGCCGCGGCGCGGCCGGGCAGTTCCCCCCCCGTGGCCGGGGCCGGCGCGGCGAAGTGATCGGGGTAGGCGACGCAGAAGACGTCGGTGCTGGCGATCGGCCGCGCGCTCAAACCCGTCCCCATGACGTCGCGGATGCATCCCCCGATGCCCGTCGCGGCCCCCCCGTAGGGCTCGATCGCGGAGGGATGGTTGTGGGTCTCGACCTTCACGCACACGGCGTGCTGGTCGTCGAACGCGATCACGCCCGCGTTGTCGACGAAGACCGAGAGGGTCCAGTCGAGGCCCTCGGCGATGAGCTCGCGCGTCGCCGCCGCGACCGTGCTCCTGAGCAGGTTGTGGATCGCGACCGATCCATCGGGCGCGACCTCGTGCCCGGGGCGCCCGCGCCAGGCGATCGGCTCCGGGGCGGCGGCGTCCCCCGCGGGCGCGGGGGCGCCTCGGTAGCGGACCGTGCTCTTGAGGGTCTTGTGCACGCAGTGCTCGGACCAGGTCTGGGCGAGGGTTTCGAGCTCGACGTCGGTGGGATCGCGGCCCAGGCGCTGATACTCGGCCCGGATCGCGGCCATCTCCTCGAGGGAGAGGAACAGGTGCGCATCCCGCGACAGGCGGCTCAGCTGCTCGTCGCCGAGCCCGCGCACCGGGATCGAGCGCGGCGCACCGCGGTGCGACGGCTCCTGCGCAAAGGCGCCCGGGAGCCACGGCTCATGGTGGATGCGATGGATGACGGGGTTGGCCACCGTCGCGGTCGCCAGGCGGCGGACGTCCTCGTCGGTGAGGCGCTCGCCAAAGAGGTCGAACCGCCGGCCCGTGCTCACGCGGGCCTCGACGCCGACCAGTTCGCGGACGGCCTGGCGCACGCTCTGCGCCGCGGGGTCCATCACGCCCGGCAGGGGGTGCACCTCGAGCACGTGCCACCCCGTCACCACCGGGCGGGCGCCGACCCGCCACTCGTCGATGACGGGATCGGCCAGCAGGCGCTGGCCCACGGCCTGCACCTGTTCGGGATCGAGGGGTGCGGCGATGAGATAGACGCTGGCCGAGCGCACCGCCGCCACGTCGAGCCCCATCGCGCGGGCCTGCCGGAGCAGGCTTCCCCCTCCCGGGTCGCTCGCGCCGCCGCGCAGGGAAACCTCGAACCGGTGCACGGGCACGCGGCCGTGCGGGGCGGCCTGCGGGGGCGGCGCGGCGGGGGCGGTCGGCATGGACGCATGGT
>DASPKO010000218.1:0-2576 GCA_035628055.1 Phycisphaerales bacterium | reverse complement strand
CGCGATAGCGCGGCGAGACGCCCACCAGCAGACGGTTGCTCTTGGCGTCCCCCTGCACCGTCACCTCGCGCTCCAGCAGCCGCAGCAGCGAGCCCGCCCGGTCCGGGCCCAGGGTGGCCCGCAGGGTCTCCGCCTCGCTCTGGAAGTACTCGCGCAGGGTCCCGGCCACCTCGGCCGCCTTGGCGTTGCGCAGCTCATACACGAGCTGCTCGCGCTCGTTGGCCTCGACGGCGTCGAGCTGGCGCACCACCTTGCTCACCTCCTCGAGGTACTCCGGCGTCGCCGAGACCAGCAGCGAGTTCGTCCGCGCGTCGATCGTGATCGCGAGCTGCTGGCGCTCGTCCGGGATCGCGTAGAGGTTGTTCACGCTCCCCCCGCCCGGCGCCGGCGGGCCCGCGGCCCCCGTGACCCCGAGCTCCCCCGGCTCCCCGGGCTCCTCCGGCTGCCCGGTCCCGGGCACCAGCACGAGCGTGTTGCCCTGCTGCCGCAGATTGAACAGGTCGCGCAGCACGTCGGCCATCGCCCGGGCGTCGGCGTTCTTGAGGCGGAAGATCTCGATGCTCCGCGCCCCGGCCACCGTCGTGTCGATGTCCCGGATCAGCTCCTCGATCAGCGCCATCATCCGCGCGGGGGCCACCACCACCACCGAGTTGGTCCGCGGCTCGGCGGTCAGCGTCACCTGCTCTTGGATCACGCCGGAGATCTCCGCCTCCGTCGGCTCGGGCCGGCCCTGGCCCGCGAGCTCCTCGCGTGCAAAGCGGAAGAGCATCGCCTGCCGCCCCCCAACACGCCCCCCCCCGATCCCCCGCCCCGCGAGCACGTTCTGCAGCAGCCGCACCACTTCGGTCGCCTCGGCCCGGCGCAGCTCGATCCGCCGGATCTCCGTCACCGTGGTGATGGGCTGGCTCTCCAGGCGGCGCACCAGTTCCGCGATCGCCCGGGCGTCCTCGGCCGTGCCCCGCACCACCAGGGCGTTGAGCCGCGCGTGCGGGGTCACCCGCACCGCGTCGGGCCCGCGCTGCTGGTTCTGCTTCTGCACGTAGAGGTCCTGCACCGAGGGCAGCACCTGCTCGGCCTGCAGCACGCCCAGCGGGATCACCTCGATGACCTCCGAGGCCGCCAGGGCCTGCGCCCCGCGCGAGAGCACCTCGAGCAGGTCCCGCACCATCCGCAGGTTCTCCTCGCTCGCCACCACGATCAGCGAGTTGGTGGCCGGGTCGGCCTGCACGCTGAACGAGTCGCTGGGCGCCCGCACCGACCCGGCCCGCGTCACCGAGTCGATCCGCTCCCGCACGAGCTGCTCGATCTTCGGGGCCAGGGCGACGGCGTTCCCATCGGTCACCGGGAGCACGTGCAGCCCCACGGTCGGGTCGATGTTCTGGCCGTCGAGCTGCTGAAGCAGCTTCTCCACCACCCCAAAGGACCGCGGGCTCGTCGAGATCACCAGCGTGTTGGTCCGGGGGTCCGAGGCGATCACCAGGTCGTCCTCGGGCCCGATGGCCTCGCTGGCCACCTGCTGGCGGAAGATGTCGCGGAGCATGGCGCCGATCCGGTCGGCGGCCGCGTAGCGCAGCGGGAAGACCCGCACCGTGTTCCCCGCCGCCGCGGCGGGCACGTCGAGCAGGGCGACCAGCTCGGCGACCGCGGCCGCGTTGGCCGGGCTCCCCAGCACCAGCAGCGCGTTGAGGTGCTCCTCGGGGAGGATCACCAGCGTGGACAGCGGCGTGAAGAGGTCCGCCTCGATCGCGGGGTTCCCGCCCGGCGCCCGGGCGCCCCCCGCCTGGGCGACGCGGATGCGGGCGATCTGCCGCTGCATCGCCGCCGACTCCGGGTTCTCGCGGACCCCCTCGACCAGCACCTGGCGGAGCGTGCGGGCAAGCCTTGTGGCGTCGGCGTGCTTGAGCGGGATGATCCTGGGCTCGACCCAGCTCGCCGCCCGGTCGGTGTCCAGCTCGCCGATCAGAATCTCGACCAAGGCGACCGCCTCCTCGCGTCCCGCGACGATGATCGCGTTGGTGCGGTCGTCTACGGAGACGGCCACCTGCCCGATCAGGGCCTTGCCCACCTCGGTGGTGGGCTGGGCGCGCACGTTCGACCCGGGCGCCTGGCGGATGCGGTCGCCCTGCGTGAACAGGTCGCGCACCACCGCGGCGAGCCGCTGCGCGGAGGCGTTCTTGAGGGGGAAGAAGCGCACCGCCACCGCGTCGCCGATGGGGAGCTGATCGAGCATCCCGATCAGCTCGCGGAGCGCGGCGACGTTGCCGCGCGTCGAGGCCACGACCAGCGAGTTGGTCTGGGCCTCCGGGAGCACGCGGATGGGCCGCGAGAGGTCCAGGCCCAGCTCGCCGTCCCCCGCCCCGCCCCGGTGGATGTTCAGTCGCCGCACCTGCTCGACCAGCGCCGCCGCCGGGCCGGTCGGTGCCTCGCCCGGCCTGGGCCGGAGGAGGCCCTCGAGCGCCGCGGCGACGGTGGGCGCCGCGGCGGCCTTGAGACGGACGATCTCGACGTGCTGCTCGGGGTAAGCCGGCGCCGCGTCGAGGGCCCGGACCAGCGAGCGCACCGCGGCCCCGTCGGCC
>DASPKO010000217.1:0-2192 GCA_035628055.1 Phycisphaerales bacterium | reverse complement strand
TGCGTTTCATGTCCAGGAACAGGAACGGCACTCGTCGGGCGACGAGCTGGCTCATGAGATGGAAGGCCAGGTTGGATTTCCCGCTTCCCGACCGGCCACAGATCAGGGCGTGCTGGATGAGCTCACTCTCCCTCAGCCCGGCCTCCCATTTCTCCGACTCGTAGAGCACGCGGCCGACATGGAACCGGCCTCGGATGACTCCCTCTGGCGGCAGGGAGAGGAGCGGCCTGGCGCCGGGCTCGCCGAGAACCTTGCGGGCGGTGAGCAAGAGCTGCCGGTCCAGCAAGGCCCTGAGCTCCGGGTCGGCAAGCTCACGGTGCCGGCGCCATCTCTCCACGCGCTGGGGCATCAGGGGTTCGAGCTTGCGGGCAACCGTCTCGGCGTCCATCTACAGGGCCAGCCGCCGCCGGCGGCCCAGCAGCACGGCCAGCCGGTCCAGCAGGCTCCGGCGCTGCTCGTGCAGGGAGACGGCCAGGCGACGCCGCTCGCTCTGGAGGTGCAGGAGCCCCCTTTCGAGCGACCAGCGCTCGCGGTGGTACGGGGGCAGGTACGTCCGCGGGGGCACGTTGAGCCGGAGGAGCTCGGTCCCGATGAGACACTCTGATCGCAGCAGGCTGCGCTCGACGGCCCGCTCGAGATCGTCAAGGCCGCGCAGGTGCGCCAGCGTCAGCCCGATCTCCCGGTCCAGGTCGCCGAGGACCGGCTCGTCCGCTGACGTCTCCGATTCTGCCGAGGTGGTCTCGGCCTCGCGGACCAGGTCCGACAGTTCCTCGGAACGCTCCACGCGGACCGAGTCGTCGTGCCCGGGACTCGATGGATCGGTCACACGGGCTCCGCCCCGTCTCCAGCCGGAGACGGTTGGTGGCCATGGCGACGTACTCGGGGTTGAGCTCGAAGCCCAGGAACCGGCGCCCGTGCCGCTTGGCGGCCACGGCGGTCGTCCCCGAGCCCATGAAGGGGTCCACGACCAGGTCACCCTCGTTCGAGCTGACGCGCACGATCCGCTCGAAGAGCGCCAGGGGCTTTTCGGTGGGATGATCGGTGGAGCGGTGGCGGATCGGGTAGCTGAAGGCGTTCACGAGCTCCTTCTGCGAGAGGAAGTTAAAGACCCGGGGCTTGCCCTTGGTCAGGTACATGCAGATCTCAAACGCGCTCCGCCAGTTCGATCGGCTCAGGCTTGGGAGGGGGCTGGTCTTGATCATCACCAGGTGGTTGCGGTAGACGAAGCCGCGGCCCAGGGCCCGGCGCACGAAGTAGCCGTTGTTCTCCCGGGACGTGAACAGGTAGAGGGCGCCCCCAGGCTTGAGGACCCGGTACGCCTGCGTGATCAGCTGCAGAATGAGCAGGTCGTAGTCGAAGGGGTGGAAGACATCCCATCCGCCCCAAGCCCGGAGCGTCGACATCGGCTTGCCCCGGCGGATCGTCGTCCGGTCCTTGCTGGCGATGGCGTACGGGGGATCAGTGAGAAGCAGGTCGACAGAGTCGTCGGGAACGTTCTTGAGCCCCTCGATGGCGTCGACGCGGTGGACCCTGTCAAGCTCCCACACGCTCGGCCGGGAACCTCCGGCCCCCGTCGCTGGCGGGTGTGGGGTCGTAGGAAGTGGTGACGGAGTCGGCGCCGAGCAGGAGCTGGCGGAACTGCCTGCCCGCGTCGCTGAGGACGTACCGGCGGTGCCGCTGTCCAGGCACCTCGACGGGCTCGACGAGATCGGACCGCAAGAGACTTCTAACGACGTCGCGGGCGTTGTTGCCGCTCATGCGCAGGCCCGGGTTGTGCTGGCGGGCCCGGCGCCTGGCCTCGGAGGGCTGCAGCGGCTCGGCGAGGGAGCGGATCATGGCGCTGCGGTGGCGGAAGCACATGTCCCCGTAGAGGTTCCAGTCGACGCTGGGGAAGTCGTGCGCGGGAAGGGGGACCTTGTGGGCGGCAAAGAGCCGCGCCTGGCACTGGACGCCCGTCGGGGTGAGCCAATAGACGCGGTTGCGCTTGGACGATCCGTTGAGGCAGCTGGCCACGTCATTCATCGAGAACTCCCACAGCACGTAGCTGCAGCTGGCGAGGGCCAGACCGACTCTCCGAGCGATCTGCCCCGCGGTCAGCGGCTGGACCATCTGCCACAAGACCCGGACGCGACGCTGGCTCGCGGCGACCCAGGCATAGACCTCCTCAACGGACATGGGTATCTAAGGCCCGC
>DASPKO010000216.1:0-5144 GCA_035628055.1 Phycisphaerales bacterium | reverse complement strand
GCGGGCCTTCCCGGGCTTCGGCCTCTTCTTCGCCGCCGCCCCGACCGACCCGGGCCGGGGCGAGGAGCTGGCGGGGCGGCTGCACGCGATGTACGCGCAGTTCGCCGAGCAGGGGCCCACCGAGGAGGAGGTCCAGACGGCCCGGCGTCAGGTGGCCAACGCGCTCGACGAGGCGATGCGCGAGCCGGCCTTCTGGGCGCAGCGGCTGGCCTCGTTGGACTACCGCGGGCTGACCCTGGACGACGTGGCGGGAGGGCCCGAGGCGTACCAGGCGCTGGCGGGCCCGGGCATCCGGGAGGTGTTCGTGAAGTACTACACCCCGGCCTCGCGCCTGACGATCACGGTGCGCCCCCAGTAGGCCCTGGCGAAGGTTCTCGGACCCGCCCGCGGGCGCCCGGTCGGCTGTGAGGCTGGGCGGGCGCCGCGGTCGGTAGCGGCGGCGGGCCGGGCTTGAGCGGGCGGGCCGGAGGTCCGATCCGTCTCCGTGGCCGCGCGGCGCCCGGGAGCGCGCGGCCGAGGAGGCGAAGCGGCGCGTGCTCCCCAAGCTCGGACGATTGCGATCCATGGGCATCGTGCAGGGGGCGGGGTTTCCCCTGGCGGTGGATTTCGGCGTGGCCTCGCTCAAGGTGCTGCAGCTCGCGCCGGCGGAGGCCCAGGGCCTCGAGGCGAAGCTGACCGCGCTGGCGTGCGTGCCGACGCCCGAGGACCTGCTGACGGATCACGCCGGGCGGCTGGAGTTTCAGGGCGCCGAGCTCGCCAAGCTCGTGCGGGGCGGGGCGTTCACGGCCAAGCGGGCCGCCTGCGCGATCCCCGCGGCGCGCACGTTCTGCACGCACATGCAGCTCGGGCGCTCCGAGGGGGCGGCCCTGGGCGACGTGGTGCGCCTCGCGGTGGCGCAGCAGATCGGCTGCGCGCCCGAGGCGCTCCTGTGCCGCTGGGTCGAGGTGCGCACGGGCGCGGGTCCGGGGCCGAAGTCCGAGGTCATTTGCCTGGCCGCTGGGCGCGACCTGGTGGGGCGGCTGATGGGGGTCCTGCGGGCGGCGAAGCTCGAGCCGGTGGGGATCCACCCCGAGTGCCTGGCGACGCTGCGCTGCTTCGATTCGATCACGCGCCGGGCCGAGGACGAGAATCTCACGAGCCTGTACCTGGACCTCGGGGCGCTCACCACCAAGGTCACGATCGCCCACGGGCGGAGCCTGGTGTTCGCCAAGACGATCCACGTGGCCGGGACGCACTTCGACCTGGCGGCGGCGCGGCAGCTCGGGTGCGACGCCGCCAGCGCGCGCACCCGCCGGCAGATGACGGTGGACCTGGTCCCGGCGGCGCGCCCCGCGCGGGGCGCGCTTGCCGGCGCGGGTGAGCGCGGCGGCACGGGTCCGGGCCCCGGGCCCGGGGACGCGGCGGAGCGAGAGCCGGTGGAGAACGAGGGCGCGGTGGCGGTCGAGGATCGGCGCGTCGGGCTGCCCGCCCCGGGGCTGGAGCCGGCGTCGGGGTCGGAGCGCGCCGCGGGCGGGGTGGACCTCTCGCAGACTCTCGAGACGCTCACCGACGAGGTCGCGATGTGCCTGCGTTATCACGAGTCCATGTTCCCGGGGCGGAAGGTCAATCGCACGGTCTTCGTGGGCGGGGAGGCGCGGCACCGGGGTCTGTGCCAGCACATCGCGCGGGCCCTGCGCCTGCCGGCCCAGGTGGCCGACCCGCTGGCCCGCCTGGAGCGGACGGGCGCCGAGGTGTGCGTGGGGGTCGAGGCGGGGCGGCCCCAGCCGGGATGGGCGGTGGCGTGCGGGGTGGCCCTGGCCCCGACGGACCTGTGAGCGCCGGGGGAGGAGAAGGCACATGAGCATGACGAGCACACCGCGTGGGCATGAGACGTTCGGGGCCAGCTTCCTGCCCGAGGACTATCTCAGGCGCAAGCTGGAGCGGCGCACGAACCTGCTGGCCCTGGGCATGTTCTCGGTGGTGATGTTCGGCGTGGTGGCGGCCTTCTTCGTGACCAACCGGCAGTGGTCGACGGTGAAGCGCACGCAGCTCGAGATCAACACGCAGTACGCCACCGAGGCCAAGAAGATCGAGCAGCTCAAGCTGCTCGAGGCCCAGAAGGGCGAGATGCTCGAGAAGGCCGAGATCACCGCGGCGCTCATCGAGCGCGTGCCGCGCTCGATCCTGCTGGCCGAGGTGATCAACCGCATGCCCCCGGAGCTGACGCTCACGGAGGTGAAGCTCACGGGCAAGCGCGTCCGCGAGGCGCCGCCGCCCAAGCCCGGCAAGGCGCCGGCGGACAAGAAGCCGCGGAGCATCTCGGCCTCCGGGGCCAAGGCGGCCTCGACGGCCGGGGGCGCGGGGGCCGCGCCCGACGCCAAGGAGGCCCCCAAGCCGGCGCCGCCCAAGTTCGAGTTCGTCTTCGAGCTGGTCGGGCTGGCGTCGACCGACGAGCGCGTGGCGGATTACCACACGGCCCTGAAGCAGTGCCCGCTCCTGGCCCAGGTGGACCTGGCGTACTCGAACGAGGTGACGATCGACGAGGTGAGCCGGCGGAAGTTCCGGATCGAGGCGCAGATCCGGCCCACGGCCGACGCGCGGAAGATCGAGCCCCTGCTGGTGCCGCGGGCCGCGCCCGTGCTGGCGCCCGACGGGACCCCGATCCGCGGCGGCGACTGGCTGAGCAGGCTGGGGCTGACGCCGGCCAACCCCGAGGACCGCGCGGGGGGGATCGCGGACGCGGAGCAGGGCAAGCCCGGGACCGACAAGTGAGCCGCGCGAGCGGCCCGAGGAGGACGGCGTGAAGGGATTGAACCAAGGCTCGCGCCAGGTGCTGTTCCTGGCGATGCTCGTCGCGGTGCCGGTGGCGGCCTTCTTCCTGGTCTTCCGCCCGCAGAACCTGGAGATCGCGCGGGCCCGCCAGGAGATCGGGCACAAGCAGGCGATGCTGGAGAAGCTGCGCCAGGCGACGGCCCAGACCGACGACCTCATCCAGGCCAACAACGAGATGCGCGCGAGCATCGAGGCCATCGAGGCCCGCCTGCCCACCAACAAGGAGATGGACAGCATCCTGCGCCAGGTCGCGGAGCTGGCCGGGCAGAGCGGGCTGAAGATCCCGAACTTCAAGAAGACCGACAAGGTGATGCCCGCGGGGCTCGCCAGCGAGCAGCCTATCGAGGTGGAGATGACCGGGGACTTCGACGGCTTCTACCAGTTCCTGCTGGGGCTCGAGCAGCTCGCGCGGATCACGCGGATCACCAACATGGAGCTGACGCGGGCCAAGGACGTGGACGGCGCCACCCGGGCCAAGCTGACGCTGAGCATCTATTACCAGGACCAGCCCAAGTGAAGCGAATCAACTCCAGCCACGGGCAGAGCGAGCCGACCCCGGGCGCCGGGGGCGCGGGGGTCACCGACGAGGCGGCCAGCTTCCGCAGGGACCTGCTCGGGGGCGGGGCGGAGGGCCTGGACGTGGCCGCGGTCCACGCCGAGCCGCGGCTGGGACAGCGGGGCGTGCTGGTCCTGGCCCTGCTGGCCGCGGCGGGCTCGATCGGGGCCATGCGCTGGGCGGGCATGGGCCCGCGCTCCTCGCTGGGCGAGGTGAAGGTCGACTACGACCTCACGTCGTCGGGCCCGGCGGGCCGCGACCACCGGCGCGTGCTCGAGGACCTCTCGCAGGCCGGGATCACCGCCCAGGTGCCCCCGGAGCAGGTGCAGCGGAACCCGTTCCGGATCGCCGGCTCCCTCGAGCCCGAGGGGCCGGTGGCGGCCCCGGCGCCGGGCAACCCCGAGCCGGACACGGGCGCCGGCGCCCGAGCCGAGGCCGAGCGGCGTCGCCAGCTCGCGCAGGAGCGGCAGAACCAGCTCCGCGCGGCGCTGGCGGGCCTGAGCATCAAGTCGATCCTGGGGGGGAGCGATCCCGCCACGGCCCTGGTGCGGATCAGCGGCGAGACCTATCGCGTCGGCGACGTGGTCGAGGGCGTCTTCACGGTGCGCGAGATCAATCGCCGCGGGGTGGTCCTCGAGGCCGACGGCCAGTCCTTCGCGCTCGACATGGCCGTGGGCGACGCGCCGCGCGGCGGGGCCCGAAGGAAGTAGGGCGGACTCTCCCGGAGCGCCGATGGCACGCACGGACATCGACAGTCTGCTCAGCGAGCTGGGCGTGCCCGCGGGGAGCGCCCCGGCCGCGCCGGCGGGGCCGGCGGGCGGGGGCCCCACCGACGGCCTCTCGGACGTCTTCTCGGAGCCCCTGCCCGAGGCCGAGACCCCGACCGAGCTGGGACCCCTGCTGGTGGAGCGGGGCGCGGTCACCGCGCAGCAGCTCGCGACGGCGCAGACGGTGATCAGGCAGTCTCCCGGGCGGCGGCTGGTGGAGGTGCTCTTCGAGCACGGGGCGGACGAGGTCAAGGTGCAGGAGTGCGTGGCCCACCTGGCCGGTCTGGCCTTCGAGCGCGTGGACATGGAGAAGGGGCTCGACGGGGGCTTCGACGGCAAGCTCCTCCAGCGCCTGGGCCCGGACCTGTGCCGGGCCCAGATGGTCCTCCCGCTCCGCTCGAGCGAGACGGGCGCGGGGGGCCTGCGGGTGGTGCTCGGGGTGGTGCGCCCGGACGACGTCTTCCTGCTCGACGAGGTCCGCCGGCGGCTGGGCGGCGCGGTGGCCCTCAAGCCCGTGGTGGTCACCCCCTTCGACATCAAGGGCGCCCTGGAGGTCGTCGGGCAGGGGGAGCAGAAGCAGGAGAGCGAGGACATCTCGGCGCTCCTCTCGGAGGTGCACGAGAGCGACGTCGCGGTCGAGAAGGAGAAGGACGGGCACGAGGTCGACCTCGAGCGCGAGGCGGGTGAGTCGCCCGTCATCAAGTACGTCAACTACATCATCCAGGCCGCGGTGAAGGAGGGGGCCAGCGACATCCACGTCGAGCCCTCGGACAAGCGGCTCACGGTGCGGTTCCGCATCGACGGGGAGCTCTTCGAGAGCCTCAACCCGCCCGCCTCGATGGCCGCCGCGATCATCAGCCGCCTGAAGATCATGGCCAACCTCAACATCGCCGAGAAGCGCAAGCCCCAGGACGGCCGCATCAAGATGGTCGTCCAGGGCCGCGAGGTCGACTTCCGCGTCAGCTCGCTGCCCGCGCGGCACGGCGAGTCGATGGTGCTCCGAATCCTCG
>DASPKO010000215.1:0-7540 GCA_035628055.1 Phycisphaerales bacterium | reverse complement strand
CCGCAGCGCTCGAGCAGGTCGCCCACCTCCGCGCGGAGCTGCGGCCGGCCCGCCACCAGCCCGTGGACCACCAGGGGCTCGCCCACGATCGTCCCGACGCGCATCCGCGGGTTCAGCGACGAGGCGGGGTCCTGGAAGATGATCTGCATGTCGCGGCGGAGCCGCTTGAGCTCCGCCCCGCGCAGGCCCATGATGCTCCGCCCCTCGAACTCGATGGTCCCGCTGGTCGGTTCGATGAGGCGGAGGATCGACCGGCCCACGGTGGTCTTGCCGCAGCCCGACTCGCCCACGAGCCCGAGGGTCTCGCCGCGGGCCAGGTGAAAGCTGACGCCGTCCACGGCGCGCACGTGCCCGGTGGTGAGCTGGAGAAGCCCCGAGCGGATGGGAAAGTGGGTGTGGAGGTCGCGGACGGCGAGCAGGTGGGGGCCGGCCGCGGGGTCCGGCGGCGTCGGATCTGTCACCTGGCCGCTCCTGGGAACCAGCCGGGGCGCCGTCGGGTCTGGCGCCCCGGGTCGCAAATGGGTAGGGCCGGACTTGAACCGGCGACACCCGCATTTTCAGTGCGGTGCTCTACCAACTGAGCTACCTACCCGAGGGCAAAAGGCTAGGCCCGGAGGCCGCTCGGTCAAGCGGCGCCCCGGCCGCGCGACCCGAGCCCGTGGCCCGGCGGAGCCCCCCGCTAACCCTCCCGCGCCCCCTCCGGCAGAGGGACGCCCAGCGCCTCCAGCTCGCGGAGCAGGCGCGCCTCGTCCCAGACCTCGGTCCCCAGCTCCGCGGCCTTCTCGAGCTTGGAGCCGGCCTTGGCACCCGCGATCAGCACGTCCGTCCGCGCCGAGACCGAGCCGGCGACCTTCGCTCCCAAGCCCAGCAGCAGGTCCTTGAGCTGGTCGCGCCCGAGGCGCTCCAGCGTGCCGGTCATGACGAAGCTCTTGCCGGCGAGCGGGCTCACGGGCACCGCGCGCGAAGCGGCCGGTCCGGCGACCGCGCCCGCTCCGCCCCGCGCCCGGGCCGCCTCCGGGTGCTCGCGGGAGGTCAGGTCGACGCCCGCCGCGCGCAGGTCCTCGAACGTGCGCCGGGCCACCTCGCTGTGCAGGTACGCGTGAACCACGGGCGCCGTCAGGGTGCCCAGCTCGGTCGAGGGTCGCAGGGACGGGTCTTCGGGAAGCCCGAAGCGCCGGGCCTCCTCGCGCGACATCGCCTTGGGACGCAGCAGCGGCTCCGGGGCCGCGAGGAGCTCGTCGATGTCGCGGAACTGGGCCGCGAGCGTGCGGGCGGTGGCCTCGCCAACGTGACGGATGCCAAGCGCCGCCAGCACGCGGGCCAGCCCGCGCCCCTTGGCGGCCTCGACGCCCGCGAGCAGGTTCTCGACCTTCTTCTCCCCCATCCGCTCGAGCTCCAGAAGGGCCGCGCGGCAGCGGTGGAGCCGGAAGACGTCCGCGAACGAGTTCAGCGGCAGGCCCGCGGCGCGGATCTGATCGATGGTCTTCTCGCCCAGGCCCTCGATGTCCATCTGCCGGCGCCCGGCGAACCAGACGAGCTTCTCGCGCACCTGCGCGGGGCACTCGGGATTGATGCACCGGCGCTGCGTCTCGAGCGTGGGGTCCGCCGCCGCCTCGGGCGGCTCGACCTCCACGGGCCCGCCGCACTCCGGGCACGCCGGGGGGGGCACGATCGGCCTGGCGACCGGGGGCCGCTCCGAGAGCACGACCCCGGCCACGTAGGGGATGATCTCCCCCGCCTTCTCGACCAGCACCATGTCGCCCAGGCGTATGTCGGTGCGCTGCCCCGGCGTCTCGGTCGCCGCGTCGCGCGCGCGCCCGAAGTTGTGCAGGGTGGCGTGGCGGACGGTGGTCCCCGCCAGCGGCACCGGCTCCATCACCGCCCGGGGGGTGATCTTGCCCGTCTTGCCGACCTGGTAGTCCACGCGCAGCAGCCGGGTGGGCCGCCGCTCCGCCGCGTACTTGTACGCGATGATCCATCGGGGCGATTTGCTGGTGCGCCCCAGCCGCTCCTGAAGCCGCCAGTCGTCGACGCGCACCACCATGCCGTCGGTGAGATATGGCAACCCCTGACGCTCGCTCTCGAAGCCGCGGATCGAGGCGAGGATGTCCCCGATGAAGGCCGACCGGCACCGCGCCGCGTTCACCGGCACCCCGAGCGCGGCGACGCGGTCCAGGAACTCCGAGTGACTCGCGGCGAAGTCGGTCGCGCCCGCGCCCGACACTTCCCCGCGCCCATGGGCGGCGAAGTGCAGGCGGCGCCTCGCGACCTCGCGCGGGTCGAGCTGCTTGAGGGCCCCCGCGGCGGAGTTGCGCGGGTTGGCGTGAGGCTCGAGGCCACGGGCCTCGCGATCCCGGTTGTGCGCCTCGAAGACCCGGGTCGGGATGTAGATCTCGCCCCGGACCTCCAGCACGTCGGGCACGTCGCCCGCGAGCGCGAGCGGGATGGAGCGGATCGTGCGAATGTTCGCGGTGACGTCGTCCCCCTGCACGCCGTCGCCGCGCGTCAGGGCCAGGACCAGGCGCCCGCGCTCGTAGCGGATGGAGATCGCGACCCCGTCCACCTTCGGGTCACACACCAGCACGGGCGGATCACCGGGGCCCGGCGGGGAGGCCGGCTCCGCGGGCCGCTCCGGCCCGGTCTGGAACAGTCCGGGATGCGAGGGCGGGAACGCATCACTCCCCGGGGCACGGGCGGCCCCCGTGCCGGCCTGAAGCCCGAGCCCACGCAGCACCCGCTGGTGCCATTCGAGAAGGTCGGCCTCGGAGTAGGTGTTGTCGATGCTCAGCATGGGCACGGCATGGGCGCGCGTGCGGAACGGCTGCGCGGGCGCTCCGCCGACCCGCCGCGTCGGCGAGTCGGGGTCGGCCAGCTCGGGAAACTCCTCTTCCAGTCCGGCCATCTCGGCCAGCAGCGTGTCGAACTCGGCGTCGGGCATCAGCGGGGCGGCGTCGAGGTAGTAGGCTCGGCTGGCGGCCTCGAGCACCGTCCGGAGCTGCCGCGCCCGCTGCCTGGCCTGGTCCACATCCACGGGGCGAAGCGTACCGGCCCGAGCCAGCGCGCCGCCCGCGCTTCCGGTTCGGATTCCGACGCCCCGGCCGGCCGCGGTGGCCCGATGTCCCGCGGCGTCTGCTAAACTCGGCCCGCCATGCCGACGCAGTGGTCCGAGTCCATCGTTATCGCCGAGCTGGCCGACGAGCCCGAGCTCTCCGAGGAGCTCTCGGCGATCTTCGCCCGCCTGACCGCCGAGACCGTCCCCGGTGCCACCGAGGCCCCCAGCGTCGTGCTCAACTTCTCGGGCGTGCGCCACCTCAACAGCTCGCACCTGGCCCAGCTCCTGCGCCTGCGCAAGCGGATGACCGAGATCGGCCGGTCCCTCGTGCTCTGCTCCCTCGGCGACGACCTCTGGTCCGTCATGATGCTCACCGGGCTCGACAAGGTCTTTCGCTTCGCCACCGACCCCGTGACCGCCCTGGCCAGCCTGCAGCTCGAAGAGGCGGGAGGCGGCTGACCCGGCGGCGCGGCCCGGCTCCGGCGAAACGCGGGCACGAGCTCAACCGGCACGCGTCCCGGTGGTACGCTCTTCTCCGTGAGCGCCATCCTCGCAACCCCCGGCCCCGCCACACCCCGCGACGCCAAGGCCGCCGCGGCCGACGATGCGGCCACGTCCGGCGGCGCGATCGCCGAGCTCGTGGGCGTCCGGAAGATCTACTACAAGCCGGACGGGTCGGTGATGGCCGAGGCCCTGCGGGGCGTGGACATCTCCATCGCGCGCGGGCAATACGTCGCGATCATGGGGGCGTCGGGATCGGGCAAGTCCACTGTCATGAACGTGCTGGGCTGCCTCGACCGCCCCACCAGCGGGGCCTACCTCCTCGACGGACGTGACTGCGCCAAGATGGGCGACGAGGAGCTCAGCCTGTTCCGGGGACGCAAGATCGGCTTCGTCTTCCAGGCCTTCAACCTTATTCCCGAGCTGACCATCGAGGAGAATGTCGAGGTCCCGCTCTTCTACCAGGGCGTCAGCAAGCCCGACCGCCGGGGGCGGGCCGTCGAAACCCTCATCAAGGTGGGCCTGGGGAACCGGCTCGGGCACCGCCCCAGCGAGCTCTCGGGCGGGCAGATGCAGCGCGTGGCCATCGCGCGCGCCCTGGTGACGCGGCCCGTGGTGCTGCTCGCCGACGAACCGACCGGCAACCTCGACTCGGCGACCGGCGAGGCGATCCTCGAACTCATCAAGGGCCTGCACGAGAGCGGGATGACCATCATCATGGTCACCCACGACGAGCGCATCAGCCAGCGCTGCCAGCGGATCGTGCGGCTCAAGGACGGCCTGGTGGAGTCCGACGTGCTCAAGGCCTAGCCGGCCCGGGCGCGAGCGCGGGATGGCCCTCACTCCTCGATGAGGTTCACCGCGATGCCCGGCGGCAGGGCCTCGACGAACGCGCGCCCGTAGCGGGCCGTCACCAGCCGCGGATCGAGCACCACCACCTGCCCGGTGTCGGTCGCGGAGCGGATCAGTCGCCCGAAGCCCTGCTTGAACCGGATCACCGCCCGGGGGAGCGACTCCTCCATGAACGGGTTGCCGCCCCGCTGCTTGATCAGGTCCAGGCGGGCCTGCGTGAGCGGGCGGTCGGGGGGGTCGAAGGGGAGCCGCGCGATGATGACGTTCCGCAGCGCCGAACCGCGCACGTCAACCCCCTGCCAGAACGAGGCGGCCCCGAAGAGCACGCTCGAGGCGTCGGCGCGGAAGCGCTCGAGCAGGTGCGAGCGCGACCCGCCCCGCCCCTGGACCAGCAGCGGCAGCCGCAGCGAGGCCAGCCGATCAGCGCAGGCGTCGGCGGCGGCGAAGAGCGCCGCGAACGAGGTGAAGAGGACGAACGCCCCGCCCTCCGTCCGGCGCACGTGCCGGACGATGCGGTCGGAGAGGGCCTCGATATAGGCCGGGTCCGACCCCGCGGCCCCGCGCGGGGAGGGCATCGTGGCGTCGACAATGAGCTCGGCCTGGCGGGCGTAGTCGAAGGGGCTGTCGAACTGCAGGCCCGCCGCCTCGCCGCAGCCCAGGCGCGACTTGAGGTGCGCGAAGGCCGTCTCGGCGCGCTCGGGGTGCTCCTCGGGATCGATCTGCCGCGTCGCCAGCGTGGCGCTGGTGAGCACGATCCCCTTGCCGGGCGCGAAGAGGTGCTTCTGGAGAAGCGGGGCGACCTCCACGGGCGCGCAGGCGAGGCGCACGCGCGGGCCGCGCCGGGGGGCCCCGCGCCCCCCTGCCGGGTCCTGGTCTGCGTCGGTCGATTCGACCCAGTAGACACTCCCGGGGAGGCTCTGGGTCACCAGGGCCTCCGCATCGTCGGCAATGACCGCGGCCCGCGCCGCGTACGACTGCAGCTCGAACCGGTCCTCCTCCTCCGCGGCCGCCTCGCGCAGGCCCTTGAGGCGGAGGGCCAGCTCGCGCATCGCGGGCGTGAGCGGGTTCTCGACGGCCTCGGGAACCGGCACGCGCCCGCCGCTGGCCTCCATCCGCCGGGCCAGCCGGGCCAGGTCGGCGAACATCTGGCGCGCCGCGTCCTGAGCCCGCGCCACCAGGTCGAGCGCACCCTCGACCGCCCCCAGGCCGGACGCCTCGCCCAGCCTCAGCGTGAGGAGGTACCCCTTGCCGCCGTGCGGCTGGTGGAGGAGCCCGAGCAGGTGACCCACGCGGCCTTCGGTGAGCGAGCGCCCGAAATGTTCCGAGGCCACGTCCTCGATCCCGTGCGCCTCGTCCAGAATGACGTGGTCGTAGTCCGGCAGCAGGGCCACGCCCTGGGCCCGCAGGGCCAGGTCGGCGAAGAACAGGGCGTGATTGCACACCAGCAGGTTGCCTTCCTCCATCTGCCTGCGGGCCCGCTGGTAGAAGCACCGCTGGTGCTGCGGGCACTTGGCGCCCATGCAGTTTCCGGCGTCCGACTGCACGCGGTCCCACACCGCGGGCCGCTCCAGCGGCCCCAGCGTCGCCAGCGAGCCGTCCGTGGTCGTGTAGGCCCAGTCCTCGATCTGGTGCAACGTCTGGCGCGAGGGCGCGTCGGGCAGGAGCGAGAGCTGCTTGCGCGAGGCGAGTTCCAGGCGGCGCAGCGAGAGATAGTTCCCCCGGCCCTTGACCAGCACCGGGCGCAGGCGCTCGGCCGGGTCGCTCCCGGCCAGGCCCTCGAGCCCCCACCGCGTCACGGTCCGGTGCAGCAGCGGCACGTCCTTGGCCATGAGCTGCTCCTGCAGGGCGATCGTGTTGGTCGCCACGACCACGCGCTCGCCGAACAAGAGGCAACGCAGGATCGCCGGCACCAGGTACGCGAACGACTTGCCCGTGCCCGTGCCGGCCTCGACCAGGAGCTGCGAGCGCTCTTCCAGCGCCCGGGCGACGGCGGCCGCCATCCCGGCCTGCTGCGGGCGCGATTCGAAGCTGGTCCCCGCGGCCGCGAGGGCCTCGGCGATCGGGCCGCCGGGTTGAAGGAGAGCGCTGGGAGCCGTCATACGCCCGGAACGCTATTCGGGCCGCGCCCCGTGGCCACCACCCCCAGCGGCCTCCGCTTCGGTTCCCCGTCGCTCCTCGGGTACAGCCTCGGCGTGCGCCCCGCCTTCTCCAGCACCACGATCCGGCCCGTCGGCGTCGGCACCGTCTCTACGTGCCGGGCGCCCAGCAGACCGATCGCCTTGCCGCTCTCCTCGACCTCCCGGTCCGCCTTGGCCCCCTTCACGGCCAGCACCAGACCGCCGGGGCGCACCAGCGGCACCGTCAGCTCGGCGACCACCGCCAGGTGTCCCAGCGCCCGCGCGGTCGCCACGTCGTACCGCTCGCGGTGTCCCCGGTGGTCCTGCCCGACCCGCTCGGCGCGCGCACGGAGCACCGCCACGTTCCCGAGCCCCAGCTCCGCCGCCGCCGCCGCGAGAAAGTCCGCCTTCTTCCCCGTGGGCTCCAGCAGAGTGACCCGGACCCGCGGCAGCACGATCGCCAGCGGAACCCCCGGCACGCCCCCGCCCGAGCCGACGTCGATGAGCGCCACGTCCGCCTCCGCAGGGCTCACGTCAGCCGCGGCCTCGCCAGCGGCTCCGGCCACCGGCTCACCCCGATCGATCGGATCGGCGCCCTCCGTCACGCTCAGCACGAGCGGGACCAGCGTCAGCGCGTCGAGGATGTGCCGCGTCCACGCCTCGGAAGGGTCCGTGATCGCCGTCAGGTTGTGCGTCCGATTGGTCTCGAGCATCAGCCCGAGAAACCGCCCCAGACGGTCGAGATCGCCCGCGTCGAACTCGATCCCGAGGTCGTTGGCGGCGCGCAGAAATGCTTCGGGCGGTTCCAGCATGACGACCGGATGAGCCCGAGCGTGGCGCGCCCGGGAGGGAGCGCACACTGTACGATCTCCGCGGGGTCGATCCCACCGGGGCCCCACCGGAGACAATGCCATGACCTGTCGGCTCTCGCGGGGTGGTCGCGGAATCGCCCTGTTCGTGCTCGGGCTCGCCGGCGCGGGCGCGCTGCCCGGATGTCTCATCGTGCACGAAGGCCCGG